>CAZCWQ010000137.1:0-6404 GCA_964502365.1 uncultured Desulfobacterales bacterium
TATGAGTTTTCCAATTTCATAGCCTTTTCAGTAACCTCTCGTGGATGTTGTCAAAACCGCCGTTGGACATAACGAGGATCACATGGTTAGGTTCTGCCACGCTGACGAGATAATTGATGATGGCTTCAGTGTCAGCAAAATAATGGGCCTCTTTTCCACGGTTTTTCAGGTCCTTCACCAACTCCTTTGATGAAAAGCGCTCGTCAACAGGGATCTTGTTCAGCAGGGAGGGCTCTCGAACGCAGATCAAATCCGCTGCATCAAAGCAATCGGGATATCTTCCTTGAAACACCTTGCGCATGCTCGAGTTGGTCCGAGGCTCAAACACAGCCACAATAATCTTGTCCGGGTAGAAGGTTCGCACTGCGTCAAGGGTCTCCCTAACCTCCGTGGGATGATGGGCAAAGTCATCCATGACAATGATGCCATCCTTGATTCCTCGGACCTCCTGTCGTCGCTTTATGCCCTCGAACGTCTCCAGTGCCCTAGAGATCAAGTCTGTCGGGATCCTCAAATCGTCGGCTATCGCAATCACGGCCAAGGCATTCAAGAGATTGTGGTGCCCGATAAGAGGTGTTTTGAACTTGCCGAACAACTGTTCGCGTTTTAGTACTTCAAAATGGGTCCAGGGAGGTTCAATGCGCACACCCCCAAGTTGCCAAGGCGATCTGTTCCCCTGGCCATACAATGCCGTCCAGCAAGGGGCTTGAGTTGTAAGTTCTCTGACGGCTGGATCCCCGTCATAGCCGACCAGCAGGGCGTCATGCGGCATGGCTGTCACAAAATCGGAAAAGGCTTTCTTTACATGGGCCAGGTCCCTGTAGATATCTGCATGGTCAAATTCAATACTTGTTAGAATTGCTCGAGATGGTGTGTAGTGGAGAAATTTTGGCCCCTTGTCAAAGAAGGCCGTATCGTATTCGTCGCCCTCTACCACGAAGTACGACCCAGATCCAACATTGAAATTGCGCTGGAAGTTCTTCAAGATCCCTCCCACCATGAAACCAGGGTCAAGGCCTGCTGTGGCCAAAACCCAGGCCAGCAAGGCCGATGTGGTCGTCTTTCCGTGGGTCCCTGTGACCACCAGGGCTCCCTTGCCGGTCATGAAGAATCGATTTAGGGCCTGGGGAAGGGAGCAATAGGGGACGGCTGAGTCGAACATGGCCATTACCTCTGGATTGTCCCTTGACACAGCATTGCCGACAACCACAAGATCGGGTCGATGAGAAAGGTTCTCTGGCCGAAAACCTTCGGCGACCTTGATGCCGAGTTCTGAAAGAAACGTACTCATGGGGGGATAAACATGCTGGTCTGAACCAGTTACATCAAAGCCCGCCTCTTTAAGCATGCCGGCCAGGGCTCCCATGCCTGTGCCACAAATGGCAATAAGGTGAATGCGCTTGACCTCTTCGGGTATACGGTTGTTTTTTGGGTTTTCCATCTCTTGTGTTACTCTTAACGACCAACACCGGATGCATCCTGATTTTGACGCGTCAGCTTATGAATGATCAACAATTTCGTCAACTCCTTAGTTGCCTTAGGCTTTCCTGGGAGGGTTATCGAAGGGTGAGAAAAGGGGTGAAAAAGCGCATTTCCCGCCATATGCAGCAACGGGGTTGCCGAACCATGGAGCAGTATATTTCGATGCTGGATCGAAACCAAGATATGAGGCAAGAGTGCGAACTCCTTATGACTGTTTCCGTGAGCCGGTTTTTTCGTGACACAGGTCTTTGGCAGACCCTGGAAAAAGAGATACTTGCATTGATCATCAAGGAACATGCGGGGCATGTGAGAGCCTGGTCGGCTGGCTGCGCGTGCGGAGAGGAGGCTTACAGCTTTAAGATCGTGTGGAACGTCATTGAGCAGAAAGTGCAGCGACTGCCAGAACTTCAAGTCTGGGCGACAGACATGAACCCGGGCTATCTTAACAAGGCCCGGGCCGGCATCTATTCCCACAGCAGCCTGAAAGAAGTGCCGGGCGCATTGCAGGACATCTATTTCAAGCCTGGAAGAAAACGAAACAAATGGGCAATCATTGATCCGATGAAGATGGGGGTTACGTGGGAAAGGCACAACCTATTGTCTGATCCTTGCGATAGGGAGTTTCAACTCGTTTTTCTCAGAAACAACCTTTTGACCTACTATGAAAATGAGCTAAAGGTGCCTGCATTTCACAAAGTGGTCGATGCCTTGGTGCCGGGCGGGTTCTTGATCATCGGGGCGCATGAGGAGCTGCCGCCGGGTATGACGGAACTGGTGCGGTTTCCTGGTAATTCCTGCGTCTTTCAAAAAAAGGTTCGCAACAAGTGAAAACCAAAAACACTTTTGTCACCGGCCATCCCTGTTGCGGCAAGTCAATGCTCATTGAGAAACTGGTCTGTCAGATCGGTAAACCGGCAACGGAATTCTTCACTCGAGAAATAAGAGAAAAAGACCGACGTAAAGGATCGCTAAGTGGCTTTGCAAGGGGTTTTAGACGAAAGGCGAGGAATAACCCCCCAGATGGACCTTTTAAGAAGCCGGCCGGATGGTTTCCATGACTGTGTCATGCAGGATTGGCCGAAACGCCTTGATTTTTTCGTTGGCTCGCATGGGATGAATGCGGTTAGTGAGCAAGATTACAATGCTCTCTTTTTCGAGATCCATCCAAAACGATGTCCCGGTGAATCCAAGATGCCCCACACTTTGATCGGAGAAAAGCTTCCCACTGCTTGAATACGGATGCGTCGGGGTGTCAAAGCCAAGCGCCCAGCTCCCCGCATCAGAGTGCCGCCGAAAGAATGTCTGAACCACATCCTGACGGAAGATATCAGATGTTACTTCTCCTCGGTACACTTGCAAGAGTTTTTGCAATAGAGCGAAGACTTCTTGGGCAGTCCCGAACAGCCCTGCATGGCCTGCTATGCCGCCCAAGGCATATGCATTATCATCATGGACCTCACCGTCCAGGATCTTGCCCCGCCAGGGGCACTCTTCGGTTGCTGCATATTGATAATCCCTGCCTGGACCACCGGGCGAGGGATTAAAGAAAAGGTCTTTCAGCCCGAGCGGCTTGTAAACGGATTCTACTAAAAAACGGTCAAGGGAATCTTTTGCAACGGCTTCAATTAGCCATTGCAAAATCATGAATCCCAGGTCACTGTACAGACAAACCGTCCCTGGTTCGTGGATGAGAGGTTCAGCAAGGACCAGTCCTTTGAGCGAACGCTTTCGTTCAAGCCTCGGCAGCTTTGTGAGCTTTTCATAATAGGGTCTGTAATCCGGCAGCCCCGAGGAGTGGGAAAGGAGCTGGCGGATGGTGACGTCTTTCTTGTCGCTGTCAGTGAATTCCGAGATCGTATCGCGGAGGGTCTGATCCAGACTGAGGGGTCCGTCTTGGACCAGGATCATCAGGGAAACAGCAGTTGCCAGCGGTTTGGTCAAGGAAGCCAGGTCAAAGACTGTCTCTGTTGACATGTCCCGTCTGGGTTCGAGTTTGGCATAGCCAAAGGCTTCGAAAAAGGCTATTTGACCTTTATTTGCTGCGAGTAAGACCGCGCCCGGAAAGACACCGTCGGCTAGGCCGTCCTGCATCAGATTCCGGATAGCCTTCATGCACTTACCTCAACGACTGCCGGTTCCAGGAATCGTAGGGTGCCATCCTGCGTGTCCATGTCCGCATCCAGTCCAATGGGTACTGTTAGGTTGTCTTTGCCATGGCCGACATCAAAGCCGGCCAGGATGGGCACCTGCGCATTGTAAAAGGCCTTTTTCATAACGTCATGCACGTCTTCCAAAGACCCACAGTCCTGAAAAGTCCCCAAGATGACACCGGCGACCCGGTCCAGACGACCTCCCAGCTGGAGTTGAGAAAGCATACGATCAAGTCGGTATGGGGCCTCTCCTCGATCCTCCAAGAAAAGGAGATGGTCATTAAGTTCAGACTCATAGGGTGTGCCCATGAGATGCGTGAGCGTGGTAAGATTGCCGCCTATCATAGGGCCTGAAGCCTGTCCGGGTTTCACGACAGCCGGTTTGGAAGGAGTCAAGACAAGCGGCCTTGTTGAGGTGAGAGCATCCATTAAGGCTGAAGGAGTTTTTTTAGAACCGTTTGCCAAGGTTGTAACAACCGGTCCGTGAAATGTCACCATACCGCATTGCTTGTAAATTGCCGCCAGCAGGGCGGTGATGTCACTAAATCCCACCAGGATCTTGGGATGCGTAGTAATTGTATCGAAGTCAAGCAGGGGAAGGAGTTTCATAGAGCCAAACCCTCCACGGGCACAAAATATCGCACTTACGGAGTCGTCTTCAAACAGCTCCATGAGCAATTTCGCGCGTTCGGTCTCGGACCCCGCAAAATATCCTTTGGTCTTGAAGATACTCTTAGGGATCTTCACACGAAAGCCCATGGATTCAAGAACTGCAACCCCCTGCTCGAAGGTCTGTTGATTGAATGGGGAAGCCGGAGCGGCAATACCGATAGTGTCGCCCACACGAAGCGCCTGGGGTTTGATGAGGCTTTGTTCCATAGAACAAATAGTAGCATAACTGAGCGATAAGTGTAAACATTTGTCCTGTTTACTATTCACTGTCTGATAATGCCATGCCCTACACTCTTCGCCCTATGCCGTGAGCCCAAATCACGACCTTGCATAACCTCATATCAAAGAGCGAGACGAGGTTATGCAAGCCTCTCAAATCACATCCGATCCGGCCATTGTCGAGGAGAAGTATTGACACAAGAAAGGCATGGTGGTAGAAAAGAATATGTCATTGGCGGGGCGTGGCGCAGTCTGGAAGCGCACCTGAATGGGGTTCAGGGGGTCGGAGGTTCAAATCCTCTCGCCCCGACCAATAGAAATCAAGCATCTCGAGCGGGTTAGCTTCAAGCTAGTCCGCTCCATTTCTTTCTAAGGCAGGGATTTCTGTAGACCAGGCTGGGTTGGGTGTCAGGGTATGGAAGGGGCTACGTTTCACAAGACAGGATGGGAGGACCGGCTCGAGGTTTTCGAGACGATGAGGACAGTCCTGCAAAGAGAACCCAACGTTGTTTTTGCCTTTGTCCACGGATCATTTGTTTCCGAACCTTCTTTTCGTGACATCGATGTCGGAGTCTTCTTGGAAACCGAGAACGCCTCCCGGTACCTGGATTTTGAACTCGATCTCTCACAGAGGATCGAAGATGCCCTTGAGTCCAAGTTGCCCGTAGAAGTGAAAGTCATAAATGAAGCGCCACTTTCTTTTCGTTTTCATGTCATTAGAGGGGAGCTTCTGTTTACGCGAAACGAAGATTTTTTGGTCGATTACATGACCAGCACTGCGAGACAATACCTTGATTACGCTCCCATGCGGCATCGGTACATGAAAGAGGCTATGGCATCATGACACTCGATGTGGATAAGGTTTACGCTAAATTCAGAGACATCACCGAATCAATAGAACGGCTCAGGGCTTTTGGAAATGTTTCTTCTGAAGAATTTCTCCGTAATCGCGACAAGCAAGATGTCGCCAGCTTCAGGCTCATTGTGGCTACCGAGGCCGCGATAGATCTGTGTCTTCATGTTGCCGCCAAAAAGCTTAACAAGGTACCAGAAGAATATGCAGCCTGCTTCAAGCTACTGGCCGATTCTGAACTGATTGACCGAGATTTGTCCGGTCGCATGGCGAAAATGGCACGGTTTCGGAACCTGCTGGTTCACCAATATTGGGAAATAGACTATTCTCGTCTGTATGCACTGATCACAGGCCCCGACCTGGAGGATCTTGAAGCCTTTGTTCGACAAGTTAGTCGTTTGATTGAAGACAAGAACTAGGCGGGGCAGCCTGTGGCGCCCGGATTCTGTCATCCCATCGCAAGTCAAGGTCTGCACCAACATTTTTTCTCCCCAAGGCCAAATCTTCCCGCCCCCAAAAGCTCCTCTTCGTGACTATCTGATATCACGATATGCAGCATTCCGGCAGAGCAGAATAGAACGATCCCTTTGGCTGAGAAATTGGTTCTTTCAGTGAGGATCACGAAAGAAATCTATATCCTTAGGATTCTGATCCTGCGGTGGCAGGAGGGTGCAATCTATACTTTTTCTGGAATGCGGTGTGATTGCAGAAAGCGATAATCGCAACTTTGAGATAAATTGAACAAAGAAGTCGGGCCCAAGAATTTGGATGCTAAAACTGGATCTGGATTGTCTTCTTGTGGGTCCCATCATCCTTTACAGAAAGGACAACCTTTCCCAACCGTTCGCACCAGATGCGCACATCTTGCTCAAAGGTATGACAATCCCCCAATACCTCCAAAATATCACCAGGTTCCATGTCCGGAGCCTTTACGGCTATCTTGAGTACCGGCTGAGGGCACCTGAGACCAAGCGTATCTAAAACTTCTACCGCCATATTTACTTCTCCTTGTATCCCAGTTCAATATT
>CAZCWQ010000138.1:0-6338 GCA_964502365.1 uncultured Desulfobacterales bacterium
TTTGGCGTAACCTTTCTACACAACAAGAAAAAAGGCGCCTTCCAAGCAAAAAAATATGGACTGTTTAGGATGTTTTTAGTAATGGACTCGCTATGCATAGACCCAGGATCATGCTGATAGATGATGACGAAGGCTTCCTCGGTCTTTTCTCTTCTCTGGCTTCGGCCCAAGATCTCGACATGGTGCCTCTCACATCTGCCAAGAAGGCCCTTGAACTAATGAGCCAAGATCCTGTGGACGTGATTATTTCAGATATCCAGATGCCTGAGATGAGCGGGACCGAGCTTTTTCGAACGGTTCAGGACCTATATCCTGACATCCCCGTCATCCTAATTACGGCTTACGGTTCTACAGAAGAGGCTATATGGGCAGTGAGGCATGGGGCGTTTCACTATTTTGAAAAGCCGATCAACGATAAACTAGATCTGTTATGGACAACCGTCCGCGAGGCCTTGAACAAGAGAGAGAATCTCAGGGAACTCGCCTCACTTCGGAGAGAAAGATCCTTCCAAAAAAAGACTCCGGTGACCATCATAGGACAATCAGAGGGAATCAAGAGGCTCACTAATTCCATAGAGGAAATAGCCGACCTCTCCGTTACTGTCCTTATCTCCGGTGAGACTGGGACAGGAAAAGAGTTGGTTGCTCGGGCGATCCACAATCTGAGCAGCAGGCGAGATAAGCCCTTTCTTGCGGTAAACTGCAATGAATTTGCCCCAGGGGTTTTGGAGAGCGAGTTGTTCGGCCATGAAAGGGGGGCCTTTACCAGTGCTGTTGATCGAAAGATAGGCCTTTTCGAGGTGGCGCACAAGGGGACACTTTTTTTGGATGAGATTAGCGAGTCCCCACTTTTCTTTCAATCTAAGCTGCTCAGGACAGTAGAGAACAGGACCTTCATGCGCGTCGGAGGAACCTTACCAATATATTCGGACTTCCGCCTTCTTGTTAGCAGCAACCGCGACCTGGAGGCAGAGATTGCCGCTGGTCGCTTTCGTCAGGATCTTTTCTACCGTCTGAACGTCTATACTATTGAGCTCCAAGCCTTGAGGAATAGAAAGGAAGACGTCCCTCTCATAGCCCAGTTCTATTTCGAAAGATTCTGTAAGGCGTATAGTCGAGAGATAGAGGGCATTTCCACTAACGCCATGCTGTCCCTCAGGGAGTACAATTGGCCAGGCAATGTCCGGGAGCTGATAAACGTCATAGAGCGGGCCGTGATAACCTGCCGGGATAGTATGGTCACCACCAAAGACCTTCCTTTTGGTGCAGGAAGGTTTGAGAAAATATCGGATCTGAACTTGAGGGGTGTGGAGAAGTTCTTTATCGCTCTTGCCTTAAGCCGCACCCAGAATAACAAAACCAGAGCTGCTGGGCTATTAGGCATAAGCAGGAAGACGCTTATTGAGAAGGTTAGGAGTTATGGATTGCGGGGAATCGCAGAGACATAAAGCAGTTCTTGTCTTCTGCCTCATCTTCTTGGTTGTCCTTCCCATGAAGGTATGGGCCTCAGACACGGCCATTAAAGACCTAGCCTATGAATTGGAAGAGATCGTGGTCTCTGCTACCCGTCTGCCGGCTCCCAGACAAGAGGTGGCCGCAAATATTACTGTTATTACCAAAGATGACATAGAAAAGATGCCTGTGTCCAGTGCGGCCGAGGTGCTCCAGTATGTACCGGGTGTCTACGTGGAGTTTAACGGTGGATTGGGAAGTCAGGCCACGGCCACCATCCAGGGTTCTGAGGTCCGCCACGTGGCTGTCTACCAGGACGGGGTCCCCCTAAACCAACTGGCCAACCCGATGGTCGACCTTTCTTATGTTCCTGTTGATCAGATTGAGCGGATCGAAATCTACAAGGGGGCGGCCTCCTCGGCCTGGGGTTCGGCCCTTGGAGGTGTGGTCAATATCATCACCAAAGAACCGGAGCCCAAAAAGCCGTTTGCAGCCGATATACGCACATCCTATGGTGAGTTTAAGACCTTGAAGAGCCGCGGGACCCTCAGCGGCACGAAGGATCGTCTCGGCTACTTGCTCTCACTCACCCACGAGGAAAGTGACGGGTTTATCGACAATACTGAATACGAGCAGGAGGCCGTATACGCGAAGATCAACTGCGAACTTGGTAAAGCAAGTCGCCTCAACTTTGCCTATAGCTATGACAAAGGCCGCAATGGTGACCCCCTGCCCAACTACCCCGACTTCTGGGATGACCTCTATCGCAGACGCACCTATGAGCGGCTCCTTTTTGAAACGTCACGTGTTGACAATCTTGCCCTAACTGTTGAGGGACGGCATCATCGATTCTACAACTGGATTGACGATGTTTACACGGATCACAGGCAAAGCTACTATGAGTATCTTGAGGAAACCTGGGGCGGCAGCGCACGCGTGAGTTACGACGGGCTTGAGGGAAATAGTTTTAGCCTCGGGTTCGATGGAGACTGGGGGATATACGATTACAGCTCTTATACCGAAGAATACGACTCAGGAAACTGGGCCGTTTATGCCAACGACACGTTGAGCTCGGGGGACCTCTCTCTAAATGCCGGACTTCGCTATGATAAAAACGATGATTTTGGCTCGGCAGTTAGCCCTTCAGGCGGCATGGTCTATCGTATCCCAGGAGACAAGGCCATTGTGAGAGCTCAGGTGGCAAAGGGTTTTTCCGCCCCACCCAATGTCTGGGTAATCCATCCACAGTTCGGTAACAAGGATCTGAAACCAGAGATCGGCGTCAACTATCAGCTTGGCGGGGAGGTGCAGCCGTTTGGGTTTCTTCGGCTCGAAGTGAACCTCTTTCGGGAAGAAACCAAGGATCTCATCTCACTGAATTGGGATACGCTGAAGTATGAAAACATCGACAAGGTAACCCGACAGGGTGTGGAAGGAAACATCCGGACAATCTTTGACTTCGGGCTGACACTGGCATTGGGCGGGAGCTTTATCGATGTGAAAGACGAAGAGACCGATGAGGTGATCCAGGATATCCCGAGGCGCCTCTACAATGTCTCGGCCTCTTACACACGGGAGTGGGTGACACATTCTCTTGTGGGAAAATATGTGTATCACAATTCCAGCCACCCCGAAACCCGCGATGAGGTCTTTGTCTTTGACTATCTTATTAGGGTCCAACTTCCGGAGTCGGATCGAATCGGTAAGCTAAGCCTTTTTGGTGCAGTACATAATCTCACCAATACCTCCTATATCTACCGTGAAGTCTATCCCCAGCCTGATCGCTGGATCGAGGCCGGGGTGAGGCTTGAGTATTAGGACGGACGCTTTCATAAGCCGCCCCTGCACACGGTAGCGGTGCCTTATCTCATTTTTACTGAATCTGTGAGACTTGTATCCTGTTACATAGGATCAGTCCCAATAAAGGTCTTTGCGAATTCTTTTGATGAGCGGTCAAGGAGGGTCTCATGTTCTCACAAACCGTGACCAGAAATCCACACGTCTATGACATGGTGGGTGTAACCGAGCCGATGTCAGAAATATATGAACTAATCAGAACGGTTGCTCCTACCAGGGCCCCAGTGGTGATTGTTGGTGAAAGTGGAACCGGCAAAGAGTTGACTGCCCGGGCCATTCACGATCACAGCCCACGGAAGGACAAACCCTTTGTCCCGGTCAACTGCTCGGCCACAGCGCCGAACCTGTGGGAAAGCGAGATGTTCGGACACGAGAAAGGGGCCTTTACCGGGGCCATTGCCACCAAAAAGGGCCGCTTTGAGCGTGCCCATCAGGGGACCCTTCTGTTGGATGAGATCTCGGAAATGCCTCCTTCCCTTCAGGTCAAGTTGCTCAGGGTCTTACAGGAGATGGAGTTCGAACGGGTTGGGGGTACCAGAACCATAAAGGTTGACATACGCATCATTGCTGCCACGAATCAAGATCTGAAAAAAGGGGTTCACGAAGGTTGGTTCAGAGAAGACCTCTTTTTTCGTCTGAATGTGGTTACCATGAAGGTCCCTCCCCTAAGAGACCGGAAAGAGGATATACCCCCTTTGATAGACCATTTCTTGGCAAAGTATGCTCGTGAGACAAAAAAAGATGTTCATGGGATATCCTGCGAAGCCATGGAGGCCTTAACAAACTACTCATTTCCCGGAAATGTCAGGGAACTGGAAAACATCATTCAAAGGGCGGTTATCTTTGCCAAAGGGACAGAAATTACCATTGACGACCTTCCAGAAGACTTGTCAAAAGGCCTGACGGAAAAAGGCGATGCTTCATCCATGGTCAGAAGCGATGATCTCTTAAAAGCGTTGGAGACAGCAACCATATGTAACAATGGTGGGCCGCCAAGGCTATGGTATCAAGCCTTAAGGTCTGTCTCCCTGGAGACCATCTTTGAATTCCTCTTGAAGACGAATACCAGACAGTTTTCCCGAAATGAGTTCGCAACGTTTCTGAGTCACCGGGCCAAATCTGATAGAAACAAATACGGTACAGCAGGCAAATATCTTTCTGTCTTGAAAAGAAACAGCATATGTGTGCATAATTCAAGAAAGGCCAATCAGTCCAGGTACAGACTCTCTGATGCTTTTCTCACATATGCTTGACGGCTTCGTAAAAAGTCCAACTTCGGTGTTGCGCCGCATCCTCGCCCTGTTAAATTCTCCCTACAGGAGACGGCGAAGCCGATTTAACAGGGCAAGTCACTGCAGCGTACTATAAGTACGCCTCATTCCTCAGAATTTGCGCGCCTTGAATTTGGAGCTTTTTACTGTGCCGTCCCATGCGGACTTTCTATGGACTCATCATGTTTGGGTTTTTGCCTTCAGTTTCCATATTGATCTTCCTCATGGTGTTTTTGCCTTCTTGTGAAAGGCTTGACACTCCTTCTGGCAAGCAAAAGCAGAGGAACGAAAACGTCCTCCGCTATGACGTGGCCGCACCTTTTACGTCCCTGGATCCCACCCAGGTGGAACTCTCTGGCTCAACCATAATCTTTCCTTTGTTATACAGCTACCTCTTTGTCCCTAACGGTAAGGGAGAACTCGAACCAGACCTGGCGACAAAATGGACCTATGATCCCAAAACCCTCACCTGGACCATCTATCTCAGGGAAGACGCCCTGTTCCACGACAAAGCGCCTGTGACCTCAAGGGATGTGGCTTATACGGTTGACGCATGGCTTAAGAACATTCGTCCCTATTTGTCGGCTTTGATAGACCATGTCTCGCTTGTGTCAGATAGTACTGTTGGGATACATCTTAAGAAGGATGATCCTGACTTTCCTCAAAAGATCTGGGATTTCGAGATTGGCCCTCGCCCCAATGAACGGAAGCTCGATTACTACAATCATCCCATAGGCTCCGGGCCTTTTAGGTTCAAAGACAGAAAAGGAGATAAGGAGGTGGTCCTTGTTGCCAATGAAGACTATTTTAATGGGCGCCCTTCTCTGGACAAAGTAGTCTTCTATTTTCAGCCTGATAAGGAAAAGGCATGGACAAGACTCCTTTCAGGAGAAACAGATATCGCACAGGAGATCTCCCCCAAAAACTTTGAAATCATGCACCAGTACGAAAAAAAATATTACTTTGATCTCTACCCGCTCCATTGGTACACGATCTTGCTTTACAATACAACTGATCCTCTTTTTTCCGACCCCAAAGTTCGACGTGCACTCTCCCATGCCTTTGACAGGACCTATATTGTAAACAACATCTTAGGGGGGCTTGGCAAACCAGCTGTTGGTCCCATGGGCGTGGACTCACCCTTTCACAACCCTGCTGTTAAGCCCGCAGCGTACGCACCAAAAAAGGGGTTGAACCTCTTGAAAGAGGCGGGCTGGTCTTACGGCAATGCAGGGCATTATCTCGCAAGGGACGGGAAGCCTTTTGAATTCACCCTCCTGGTCTTTGAAGAGAGCCAGATTGAGAAAAAAGTTGCCCGGTACGTGCAACTCTGCCTGAACGACCTGGGCATAAAGGTACACCTGCAATCGTTTCCCTTCTTGGAACTCAAGAAAAGATACGGTAGAAACACAGGGTTTCAGGCCGTGCTAACCGAGTTCCACGGTGTTTACGGCAATGCAGAAGGCTTAACATCGCTATGGACCCCTGGCCTCTCCAAGAGGTCTGAAGCCGGATCATTTGAGCACCCGGGTGTAACCCGCCTTATCCACGAGGCCCTTGATGAAACAGACCCGGTCAGACAAAAAGAACTCTTTTATGAAACAGATGCCCTGATCACCTCCCTTCAGCCCGGCACATTTCTCTTTCACAAGACAGCCATTGACGTGATATCCAAGCGATTCAAAATGCCATCTCCCTTTTCCCTCACCCATGAAGGGATCTGGCGGCTTAAGCGTGCCTCCCTTAACCCGAATTATT
>CAZCWQ010000139.1:0-6305 GCA_964502365.1 uncultured Desulfobacterales bacterium
GTCCTATCTTGATTGATTGTCATGATCCTTTTCCGTGGAGGGACCTATGCCTAATCGGGACAAAAACTCCCTTTTCCGGGTCGAAAATATGGCAAACGTCGAATGGTGTGTCAACGGACTGTTGCGCCAAGCGAAAGTGAGTGAAGTGTTAAGAATTTGCTTTTTGGCTGCTTCTACATAGCAAAATTACCATAGTGTGTAAAGGACTGAGGCGTTACTACATCTTGTGGAGCCGGATGAATCAGCGACGTTGGGCGCGGCAGGTCGGCACGTCTTGGGTTCGAGGCTGGCTGGTATGGTGAGGCCGGAAGTCGTTTAAGAGAATTGCCATTCAGTCTTAACCAAAAGAGGACACCTACAGTCCAGAACAGCTTTGGATTTTGGCGATGTTCGACGATGATTCAATTTGGGGCGGGATTGACGATTTCAGACGAAAACAGGCAACTTGCAGCGGCCTCCGACTGCCACACAGTTCCTGCTCCGATTTTTTGCATGATATCAGACGGATATTAAACGTCTCATCCGGAAATGCCCACCAGTAAACGGTTTGAAGATTTTGTATCCTATTTTGTATCCTCTCCAGCCGACAGCATGCTAACTATGCGACATCATGCACACTATGCACAGCATGCACAGAAGGGTATGAAAAACAGGCGCTTGCAATTGTCTAATGATTAAAGTGGGTTAGCTGGTTGGAATTCTGAAAGTGTGGATGAATGGGGTTCAGGGAGTCGGAGGTTCAAATCCTCTCGCCCCGACCACAAAATTCTTTCCGATTTAAGCGCGTCAGCTTCCGTTCCTCGGTGGTCATGTCCTCTCTAATCTTCTTGGCCTGTCTCGTGTGCATCCGTTGAGCGATGTTTTTCCCAAAACTAACTGCAATTTTTCCGGCTTCCAAGTTGTCGTCTTACCTCATTTCACCCATCCATTTTGGGACAAACCTCCCTGCATTTGGGACAGACCTTTCTGCAGCTATTATCTGTGTTTTTCGCTTGACAAGGCAAATTCAAAACGATAATCAATTAGCGTAATCTATATGTAAGTGTTATTTAATTATATTTAACAAAGAACACCGACTCGGTTTGAGAGAAAGGAACCAAGATGCAAGATTATATTGTCTGCGAGACAAGGGGAAATCACCCGAGGATTCACGTAAGAATATGCCAGCAAAGATGTAAACATGCTGAGACCTGCCAAGCCTTTCAGAATTACCTGAAAACTAATGATACCGACAAACCAGTCATGGAGTCTGCCACTGGAGGCTGGTCGCCGGGAGAAGGGATCCCAGCGGCAGTCGCACACCAGCTTTAACATGCCTCAATTAGGGTTTCACCCTTGACTAACCTGTGCAAATTTCCTACACTCGCTCCAGCCTGTTTTTGAAGTTTTTCACCCGGTTCGATGGATAGGTTCGATTACGCTAACGGCAAAGCACGAAGTTTTTTCGGACAATACAGTTTTGGCCTCTCGCAATACTGATTCTCCTAATAGATTGCCAGCCAAACCGTCACCTTCCCTTGACTCTTGAGCACCTACAAGGAGCAAGAAGCTCATATGGACACAACTGAAAAACACATTGAGGTCAACATTGAAACAGAGATGAAGCGGTCCTATCTGGACTACGCCATGAGCGTAATCATCGGCAGGGCCCTGCCTGATGCTCGCGACGGCCTGAAACCGGTTCACCGACGGATTCTCTATGCCATGCAAGAACTGAAGAATGACTGGAACAAGCCGTACAAGAAGTCGGCCCGCGTAGTAGGTAACGTTATCGGCAAGTATCATCCGCACGGTGACATGGCGGTCTATGACTCCATCGTGCGCATGGCGCAAGATTTTTCTCTGCGTTATCCGCTGGTCGATGGTCAGGGGAACTTCGGCTCCATAGATGGCGATTCAGCTGCTGCCATGCGATACACCGAGATCCGACTCACGCGCCTGGCCCATGAAATGCTCCAAGATCTCGACAAAGACACGGTCGATTTTGTCCCAAACTACGATGAGTCTCTTCAGGAACCCTCCCTGCTGCCTGCGAAAATCCCCAACCTCCTGATAAACGGTTCCTCTGGGATCGCTGTTGGCATGGCCACAAACATTCCACCCCACAATTTGGGTGAGGTGATCGATGCAACAGTGGCCCTTATCGACAACCCGGATATCTCCTGTGAGGAGCTGATGACCCACGTGCCGGGGCCTGATTTTCCAACATCGGCAATTATCCACGGACGTGCAGGCATTGTCTCGGCGTACCGAACGGGAAGAGGCATCATCAAACTGCGTGCCCGCATGGTTGTGGAAAAGGACCACAGAACACAGAGGGAGAGCATAGTCCTCACCGAGATTCCTTACCAGGTCAATAAGGCCCGCTTGATTGAAAAGATCTCAGAGCTGGTACAACAGAAGCGTATGGAAGGAGTCAAATACGTCAGGGATGAATCAGACCGGGAGGGGATGCGGATCGTTATTGCCCTGAAAAAGGACCAGATCGCCGGTGTGATCATAAACCAACTATACTCCTATACCCAGGCGGAGGCCACCTTTGGAATCATCCTGCTCGCCATAGTGGACAGGCAGCCTGTGCTGCTGCCCTTGAAAGAACTCCTCGGCCATTTTGTGCAACATCGCAGGCAGATTATTGTCCGTCGCACCCGATTTGATCTGAACAAGGCAGAGGCCCTGGCCCATGTCCTGGAGGGCCTGAAGGTGGCCCTGGATCACATTGATGCGGTGATTAGCGTCATACGGTCTTCAAAGACTCCAACCGAAGCCAAGGGGCGTCTGGTTTCAGACTTTGAGCTCACCGATATTCAGGCCCAGGCCATCCTGGACATGCGCCTGCAACGCCTGACAGGTCTCGAACGAGACAAGATCGTTGATGAATACAAAGACACCATCAAGGCCATTGCCCGGTATCGTGAGATCCTGGCAAGCGAACGGATGGTCTTCAACATTATCAAGGACGAACTAGTAGACCTCAGAAAGCGTTACGGGGATGAGCGCCGCACTGAGATCGTTGAAGAGACCGAAGAGCTTACGGTAGAAGACATGATTGTGGAAGAGGACATGGTGGTCACCGTGTCTCATGCGGGCTACATCAAAAGAAACCCGATCACCCTGTACAACAGCCAGCGCCGCGGCGGCAAGGGAAAGACCGGCGTGGCCATGAAAGAAGAGGACTTTGTGGACCGTCTCTTTGTAGCCTCCACACATGACACATTCTTGTTTTTCACCAACCTGGGGCGTGTGTACTGGCGCAAGGTTCATGAACTGCCTCAGGCCGGTCGCATGGCACGGGGCAAGGCTATTGTGAATCTGCTTTCCTTCGGACAGGGAGAAAAGCTTGCCACCGTTCTGGCAGTCCGATCCTTTGACCCGGGCTTTACCGTCTTCATGGCCACAAAGGGAGGCACGGTAAAAAAGACGGACCTGATGGCTTACAGCCGTCCCAGGGCAGGCGGCATTATTGCCCTAAATCTGGCCCCAGGCGATGAGCTCATTGTTGCCCGTATAACCGACGGCACGCAAAATGTCTTCCTGGGATCCGGGCATGGCAAGTCCATTCGCTTTCACGAATCCGACGTCCGGCCCATGGGCCGGGTCAGTCGGGGAGTGCGGGGGATGCATCTTGTTGATGGGGATCACTTGGTAGGAATGGAGGTGCTCGCCGACGGCAAAACCCTCATGACCATCACAGAAAACGGTTACGGCAAACGAACGTCTATTGACGAGTATCCTGTACAAAAGAGGGGCGGCAAGGGGGTGATCACCATCAAGACCACGGAACGAAACGGCTTGGTGATGGCCATCCTACTGGTGACCGATCAAGATGATATGATGTTGGTGAGCGATCGGGGCAAGATTATTCGGATGCCTGTGCAAGACATTTCGGTCATCGGAAGAAATACTCAAGGAGTGCGTTTGTTCGCCATGGAGCCGGGTGAACGGGTGGCCAGTGCTGCCCGCCTTGCGGAAAAGGACGTGTGAGGTAGGGGGGTATGAAAATCGGGGTCATTGGAGCCGGTGCTTGGGGAACAGCCCTTGCCAATCTTCTTGCCGAAAAAGGATTCGAGGTTGACCTGTGGGCGTTGGAAACCGAGGTGTGCGCTGACATTCTTGAAGCCCGCGAAAACAAGGTCTTTCTGCCTGGAATCCATCTTTCGCAAAACCTAAAGCCGTCAAACGATCTGGACAAAGTGGCTACCCACAAAGACATGTTGGTCTTTGTGGTGCCTTCGCATGTATTTCGATCCGTGGCAGAGGGGTCGGTCTATCATCCCGGCGAAAATACTCTTATTGTTACAGCCTCGAAAGGGATAGAAAACAAGACCCACCTCACTATGTCCGGTGTGTTGCAGCAGCTTCTTCCGCCGAGACTCCATAACCAGATTGCTGTCCTTTCCGGCCCCAGCTTTGCCATGGAGGTAGCCCAAAAGATCCCAACCGCCGTTACAGTGGCCGCCCGCACCCAGGAGGTTGGCCGCCGAGCGCAGACTATGTTTGCCACCCAGTATTTCAGAGTCTACACGAGTTATGATGTCATCGGAGCGGAACTGGGCGGTGCGGTCAAAAACGTAATGGCCATCGCAGCGGGTATTTCAGATGGTCTTGGTCTCGGATATAACACCAGGGCAGCTCTGATCACCAGAGGCTTAGCCGAGATCCAGCGCCTGGGCATTAGGCTGGGGGCCAACCCACAAACCTTTATGGGACTTGCCGGCATAGGCGATTTGGTCCTGACCTGTACAGGAAAGCTGAGTCGCAACTGGACCTTGGGACACAAGTTGGGACAGGGAATAAGGCTTGAAGACATCCTGTCCGAGACACGCACCGTGGCCGAAGGTGTCAGAACGACAAAATCGGTTTACAATCTATCCAGAGATATAGGGGTGGAAATGCCGATTGCCGAACAGGTTTATCGCATGCTGTACGAGAATCTGGACCCTAAAGAGGCGCTTCGCATACTTATGAGCAGGCACTTGAGGCAGGAACACGATTGACGGCTGACGGCTTCGTAAAAGGATCACCTGCGGTGTTGTGCTTCACCTTTCATCATTGCGACGTACTCGAAGTACGACTCATTCCTCAAGGTTCGCACGCCTTACATCTGAACCTCTTACGAAGCCGTCAATTCATGCTCTGGTGGCAAATTGACTGACACTGACAGGAAGAAACTGCATAAAGGTGAAGGCCATCGAGGCCGCCTGAGGGAGAAGTTCTTGGGTTCCGGACTCGACGGGTTTCACGATTACGAGGTCATTGAGATCCTCCTTACGCTCGGTACCCCCAGAAAAGATTGTAAGGAGCAAGCCAAGGCAGCGCTGAAGCGTTTCAAGACACTTCAGGGCGTTATTGAGGCGCCAAGTCAAGAGCTCCAGGAAATAAAGGGAATCGGGCCGAAAAACGTTTTGGGTATCAAGCTGGTCAACGCAGTTGCGGAGCGTTATTTGAAGAAAAAGCTCGTCAAAAAGAATCCCATCCGATCATCAAGAGAGCTTTTCGACTATCTTTACCACAGCCTGCGTGACAAGAACCGCGAAATCTTTAAAGTCGTTTTCTTAAATGCCCAAAACAACATCATCGCCATAGAGACCCTGTTTGAGGGGACCCTCACGGCCAGTAGCGTATATCCAAGAGAAGTGGTTCAAGAGGCCCTGAAACATCATGCGGCCGGCCTGTTTCTGGTCCACAACCACCCCTCAGGAGAACCAAGGCCGTCTAAGCAAGACAGACTCATCACCCAACAACTGATAAACGCCTGTAGGGTCATGGGGATCACCGTCCATGAGCACCTGATTATAGGAGACAATAGTTACTTCAGTTTTGCTGATCACGGCCACATCGCCGAGATAAACCGCGAATACGACGCACAGTACACAGCGTGAGACCTTTGCAGAACCTCGCAAAGCTCTCAGCGTAAATGTACGGTTCAATCTTGGCACAAGAGCCCTGTCTTAGCCGCTCTTATCTCTGCTTCGAGAGTTTTGCATAACCTCGGAAAGCGACCATCAAAAACCTCATATTAAAGAGCGAGACGAGGTTCTGCAAAGGTCTCGCTTCCAGGACGGAAACAAAGTGACCCAAGAAACCACAGATCAGCCTGAGTGCTTTGGCCGTTTGGACACAGTCTTTCCTGTGGACAGCAATGGATTTCGAACCACACCTGCCGACTGCATGAAATGTCCATTGGTCAAGTCATGCATCCAGGCTGCCATGCAGACCGCGGACGGATTAAGACAGGAGGAAGAGCGGGTTGATAGGGCCTATGAATGTGGCCTGATCGGAACGCTTGAGCGGTGGTCCAAGAA
>CAZCWQ010000140.1:0-6296 GCA_964502365.1 uncultured Desulfobacterales bacterium
GAAGAATAGGTGCCCCCTTCTCGTTTAGAGCCCTTTGCCGCTTTGTAAATCTTCCCTTCTATAAGAGTTTAGCTTTTTGAAAAAGGGTTGATTTTGCTCAATGTGAGAGCTTTGCATAACCTCGTGTCGCTCTTTGATATGAGGTTTTTGACCCATCTACGTGCTCACTCACTTAATCGCAAGAACTCGGCCTAACGGCCTCAAACAGCTTGCGATTTGCCCACCAAGGTGGGCCGTTCGTTTCACCCGAATGGGTGCCCCAAAAATATCATAATTGTCGCTTTCCAAGGTTATGCAAAGCTCTCAATGTGGTTTACAAAACGGCCTTTTTTAAAGTACTGAAGTGTTATCCCTTCTGTAATCTACGCAAATTGTCTGCGGCAAATTCAATGGACGGATCAAGTTCCAAAGCGAGTTGGTAATAGTGCATGGCAAGATCTTTTTTGCCCATATCCCGATAATTGGAAGCGATATTGGCATAATCGATGGCAGAAGTGGGATCCAGGTCGAGCACCTTGCGAAAGCATTCTATGGCCTTTTCATGGTCCTTTAGCTTGAAGTGACAAAAGCCCATAAGATTGTAAATGTCGGTTCTCTCATCATCATAGCGCTTTGCTTTCTCAAGCACTGTGATGGCCTGTCGGTGTTGGCTCAGATCCCTGAAGCATATCCCCATGTAAGAGTAAATACTGGCAACGTCTTCGTCCTTAGGGTGAAGTGCCAAGGCTTCCTCAAAACTCCTTAACGCGTCGGATGGCTCATTCATAGAGAGATGGCATGATCCCAGGTAAAACTTGACGTAGTATTTTCCTGGCATTAAGGCATCCACCTTTTGCAGCTCAGCGATTGCCTGTTCAGGTTCATAACTTTCAGCAATCAGCTTGGCTGAGAACATGCCCACGCTGGTTCCTGCGGCTCGTTCACGAAAATGGGCGCCTGGCACAATGGTATAAAAGGCAGGAATTTCAAGCCTCGGATGAATGACGTTGACGACGATGGCCTCCATCCCTGTTTGGGACAACGCAGAAATGCAGTTTTCTACTTCCACCCTTATATTATCGTGGGAGAGGTCCGGCAGGTCTGTAATATCTATCTCCTTATCAGGATGGATGACAAAATCGGCCTCCTCAAGGGTTCTGAACTTGGGCAGGCCGCTCGCCACATAGTTGGAGGAGGTATTAAAGTCGCCGGCAAGCTGGGCTACTTCTGTCAAACCACGACTTAATGCCTTCTGGGGGCTGGGTGTTGTGCCCGCTGTCCACACGATTTCGCTCCTTTCAGGAAAGGTGGACGGATCATAGGCGAGTACCCCTACGCTAGGAATGCCGGTATCTAGAGAAAAGTCAGACACACTCAACCTGACACCGATCTTCTTGTACTTACCAATCATATCAAGAACCAGTGGATCGGTTACAGACTCCAAGTTAATTGCAGGCGTTGTGAGCTTGTTGCGGCTTACTATCGATGACACATGCCTTTCCACAATCTCGCATATCCCCTGGCTGAGTGCTTCTTCCACACAGTTGCCTGCTGACGGGCCATTGTACTCATTGATAGCGAAAAACCAGTTAAAGGGGATGAGGACTTCTTGCTGTCGGGTGAGATTGTAGGCCCACGTCCATTTCAGAGGGAGGCTTGAAAAAACCTCCCGGGACTTGTCCAGGTCATCAGATTCGTCGTGTACAGACCGGGCAATCGCCTCAAAAGGCAGGGCATGAGTTTTTAGATCTCGGTATTCTGCAACAAGGAAGTTTTCCGAATCCTTGCAAAAACTGAAAAAACTGAATCTTTCAGCCAGCTCCATAACCGCGCTAGCCTCTGACTGTTGCGGTGTGCCCCCCTTTCCCATCTGTTTTTTTGTGCCTATAATGTCAACGGCATCCTGGCCGCATATGCTGAAGTATACGGGTATATCCAGCCTGCCGTTATCAATCCTCATGGTTCTATCTAAAATATCCAGATTCACCTCTTTTAGCTTTGCCTTTAACCTTTGCACTGTTTCCTGGGGTGTCAGGACCTTGTCCTGATCCAGAGTGAAACGCTTAAAGGCATCTTTCAGGATCACCTTACCTGCCATCAATGTCCTCCGGTTTGCTCTCCAATTCCAGCACCCGGTTCATGCTTCCGGACACATAGCCTTCCAGGTCTACAGCAACGTGGATGAAACCGATCTCTCTAAACTTGTGCACAATGGCTTTTCTGAAATCATCGGCCACGACTTTTTTCAGCCCCTCGGTTTCCAGCTCTATCCTTGCCACTGAGCCGTGATGCCGTACTCTGCACTGCCTGATACCGCTGTCAAAGAGAAAGGCTTCGGCTTCGTCAATCATCTTCAACTTTTCAGAAGTAATAGCACTTCCATACGGTATCCTCGAAGCCAGACAGGCCTTGCTCGGCTTATCCCATGTGGGAAGTCGCATCTGTCTTGACAGCAAACGGATGTCCTGCTTGCTCAAACCGACATCTACCAAAGGGGCCATGACACCCATTTCTTTGGCAGCCCGAAACCCAGGGCGATAATCTTTCAAATCATCCAGATTGGCCCCATGGGCTATACGCTTTATGCCCCTTTGCTGTGCAAGCTGAATAAGCTTTTCAAAGAGTGCCCTTTTGCAGCAATAGCATCTGTCGGGTCCGTTTGAAACAAAGGCAGGAAGGTTGGTTTCCTCTGACCGGAAAACGAGGTGTTCAATATCTCTTGTCTCAGTAAATTTTACGGCCTCGTCCTTTTCACGCTCCGGATATATCTCAGAAATCGCTGTTGCCGCCACCGCCCCGGCACCAAGGATCTCATAGGCGACAGCCAGCAAGAATGTGCTGTCCACGCCGCCAGAGAAAGCAACCACCAAGGAACCGGTATCTCGGAGCAAACGAACCAGAAGTTTTTTCTTCCCTATCGCACTATCTATATCCACGTTGCTTTGACTCCGTCACAAGCATTATACCCGACTGAAACTATCGCATCAAGAGAGGAACCCACGGAAAGAATCAAGACCTTGACCTTTGAGAAGGTCACGAAAGAGCGGTTAGGAAAAGAGGGTCTTTGGCGCCCCCGGCAGGAATCGAACCTGCGGCACAAGGATTAGGAATCTAATTTAAGGCCATTTTGCAATATCTCGGGAACCCCTTGAACCATGGGGGTTCCTTTATCTCACAACGTTTTGCGCGAATTTGTCAACCTTTGATTTCATTAGCTTCTGTTAGCATCTTTTTGAACGTCGTGGTGACAGAATGGTCACAATCCCGCCTCTAGAAAGCACGCTGTAAGATAATATCCCAGGAATCTGACAGTTCTTGTGACCTAACGTAGAGATCTAGTTTTGAGAAACCGGCCTGTCACCGAGTTTCACCTTTTGACAATCCTGGTCCTCCGCCACTGATATCAAACAGCGATATTCAGAGCCTCATTTTGGTTCCCAAACGAGGCTTGGTATAATATCAACATTAAATTCAGGGAATAAGACTTAAACTGTGTGGCAAGCGACTTGTACTCGGATTCTTTCCAATGCTAATATAGATCTTGCAGAGAGATCTGTGATCTTACCTAAGAGACCCTTTCCCTAGCAAGATTCTCCTTGACTTTCATTTCAACCTTTGGTATAGGACTAACCGTTTGTGTTTGTCTGTTAGGCTACAAAACCTAACTCTCTGAAATTTCACGATCGAAGTGTTTGGGCAAGTTTGGCGTATAATCAGCATGTTAAACTGATCTGTACTGGCGCCCGATTTGGCTGTTGATTGTAGGTGAGCATTAATGCTGTTCTGAAGCTGGATCCCCTCCACGAGTTGTTAAGAATCTCGCGCTGGCGTTAACAGTACTTGTCTGCTTATTGGTAAGCAAACGAAATATCCCAAAGCGGATTGCCCTCAACCTTCTTGGAAGCTCTTGTTCATAAAATCCCAAGCGGCTGTTTGAACACAACGCTCCTTATAGACTTCGAGACGAGCAGCGTGAAACCTACAACAAAATCAGCTGTGCAAGGGTTTCTTTCCCTTATTTTCTTCATAACTCCGTGGTCTCAAGCCGCACATGCGGAAAATTTCCGGCCCACCCCCTTAGAAGTGAACGACTACGTTAAAGATATCTATCTTTTTGGAGAAATCAGCCAGGAACATAGGGAATACTTGGGCCTTGAGGAACAGGAGCAAACGTTGTGCAGCATCTCCTGCGCGGCCGTGTGGCTGCAAGTGTTCAGCATATACTGCCCGCAATGCCAAAAATTGGCTCCAACGTTCAATCGTCTCTACGAACTGATAAACGCCGATCCTACATGCCGCAAGAAACTCAAAATGATCGGAATTGGTGCCGGGAACACCGATTACGAGGTGAAATACTACCAAAAATTTTACAAAGTGCCTTTCCCCCTTTTTCCTGATCCCGATTTTAGCATCCACAGAATACTCCATGAACCCAGAACACCTTTCGTATTTCTGTTCAGGGCAGAATCTGAAAAAGCCAAAATATTGTCTATTCTTGATCCAACAAAACCACCACAAGACCAACTCAACTGCTTGAAGACATTACTGGGTCGGACGATCGCGTCTTCTGAGGCTACGAATGAAAATATATCTAACTTGATGTTAATAGAAAACAACTGTTGTTTGTGGGATTGTCCAAATGGCAAGGCATTTGCCTGTCTTCTCAAAGGAGCAAAGGTTAGAAGAATCAAAACCGTTGGAACTTGGTGCAAGATTGAAACGTTGGCTCTTGGCAGCAATCTCCAGGGTTGGTTGCCTATCAAATAGCCCGCCAGGGAGGTTCCCTTCGATTCTCCACGCAGCATCGCATTCAACGGTGTGGAAACGGATCGCTGTGGGTTTAGCAATCATCATCCCAGTTAGTGTGATTAGTGGCATTACAGCAAATGCTTTGAGAGAGCAACGACTTGCTTTCTTCCCAGAGTACCTTTGGGACCACAACATTAAGCGTTTTGACGTTCACTGCGGGATAATGGGTCAATTTAGAGGGCTTTTGATTGATGCCCGTCCGAACCATTTATTTCAAGAGTGCCACATTCCCGAGGCTTTCAATTTTCCTCCAGCGAAATTTGATTTCTTCTACGGGTTATGCTTATCTAATACATCAAAAGAAGTGCCTATATTCATATGTGGCCGCACATACAGTCGAGCCTTCGATGAACACTTAGCCCACGAGCTCTTTCAAAGGGGACATAGGGACATTACGGTTGTATCTATGCATCTTTCGTGTTCCTGACAGTTCAAGCCGTTTTTCACTCAACGGAATATGAAACTCTTAGTCAAGAGGCTTCAAAATCGCAACATAGTGATCTTGCCATTGAGGCTATATATTGGAGCATTGTTCATTTATGCCAGCATCCATAAGATAGAAGGGCCAGCCAATTTTGCTCAGACAATTGCTAGTTTTGAAGTGTTGCCCTATTGGTCGATCAACAGTGTTGCAGTTGTTTTGCCATGGGTTGAGTTGTGGGGAGGTGTCTGTCTTCTGCTTGGAATCTTCGTCAGAAGCAATGCCTTGGTGTTGGGGATGCTCTTGATAGCATTTTCCTTGGCCTCGCTTCTAAATGTGCTAAGAGGTTCCAACATTAGTTGTGGTTGTTTCTTAGAAGACGTAGGTCACGCAATAACCGGTTGGACTGTTGCAAGGGATATTGTGTGGTTGGCCATAACTAGTACTATAGTTGTTCTTGAACGTAGAATGTTCAGCTTTAGAAGACTTCCAGGCAAGACGACTCCTTTTACTCGTCCCTTTGCTTGAGTGTTCTCGAGTCATGCCTTTGCTAAGTATTTGTAACTATTATTGTGGCTAATGGGGCTCGGCAGTGTTCACTCCCGGCCCTTTAAGGAAGCCCCTGATCTTTCATTCACCTTCCGCCAGGGGCTTTCATTCTTGTTCAAGAAAAGGGGAACTTTCAAGAAGAGAGTAGACCCCATTTCCGGGTCCATAACAGTGCGTGTATAATGGCTATACACACTATATTCTACACAAGAGCATAAATAGATATCCTGTCACCATCTCCACCCGTTATTGGAAAGCTCCCGACACTGATATTTGCAATATATCTTTCATCTGCATCACACTCCCAGCGTCAAGATATCCATATGAAATCAGTGACAAACCGGCACCCATTGGCAGCCCTCGTGACTTCAAAAATAACAAACTGACCTATAACAAAGCATTACCCATCAGCTTTATCTCTGATATCCACCTCTGAGTTGACATATCATGTTGAAATTGCAATAGTTGCTCAAATATCGACATTGGCAAGATACATTTGATTTCACCTACCGTGACGTGTACACCACATATGGGATGA
>CAZCWQ010000141.1:0-6227 GCA_964502365.1 uncultured Desulfobacterales bacterium
AGGTTATGCAAAGCTCTCACATTGAGCAAAATCGAGCCTTTTTCAAAAAGCTAAACTCTTATAGAAGGGGAGATTTACAAAGCGTCAAAGGGCTCTAAACGAGAAGGGGCAACTTATTCTTCTGTTTGCTCAATAACAACCTTATGATCGACCAGTGACAGACGAGTGATTTTTCCTTTAATGAATTTCTGCTCGCCAAATATGTTGGTGAGGCGGAGCTTACCATTGTCGGGTTCCGCTGTGTCAAGGGCCTCCAAAACGAGTTCCTCCTTGCCGTCCTTTAGCAGATATGCATTGGCCTCACACATGGCGTCACCCCCTTATCCAATGAAAAAAGCCATGAATCCTTTATAGAACAGCCTTCATGGCTTTGATTATAAAATCACTTCAATTCTATGTGATCCCGCCTTTGACGGGACAGCGCCGCTATTCTGGGTTCTGTTCTCGTCCCTTGCCATGACCGTGCGTGCTCACCACTTCGGGATTTTCCGAATCGGTATGGTGATGTTCATGGCCGTGTTCATGGGTGTGGGCCTCGCCATCATGGCTGTGGGTGTGACCCTGTAAGAACTCAAACTTCTTGTACTTGCTGGCATGCTTGCCGCCTGAACAACATTTACACATATGGACCTCCTTGACGGCCCCTTGAACATTTTGATCTAAATATAGGAGCCTGATAGATGCCTGTCAAATGAAAAAATCGTGCCAAGGCGACCATCCAAGGCTCTTTTCTTGTTTTGCCAGTCATTAAGAATCGTTACGCGGCAACTGTCCTGGAATGCGGGCCAGCCGGGAAGGGCAAATAAGGTCAAGAAATGGCAAAAAAATGCCACTTTTTCGCAAAATGATGACTAGATCTCCCCCGTTTTTTCTCTCTTGTCTTGTATTCTAGGAAGGGTAATAAAGAAAGTGCTCCCTTTGCCAGGCTTCGATTCTACACGGACCGCTCCACGCAATTTGCATGCTGCTTTTCTTGCAATGGCAAGACCAATGCCTGTCCCGGTGTAGTCTAATCGGCTGTGCAACCGCTGGAACATGTTGAATATTTGCTCATGGTGGCGCGGTTCAATACCGATGCCGTTATCGCGTACGAACAGTTCACAGCGGTCCTCCCCTACAGGGATCCAACCGATCTCAAGGCGCTTGCGTTCAGAATGATTGAACTTGATCGCGTTTTTTATGAGCTCGTCAAAGATCTGCGCCAGAAGGGTTGGCTCAGCATCAATGGTGGGCCAGTGGTTTTCCATCACGACTTCGGCATTAGATGGCAAATCTATAGATGCTATCAGTTTGTTCAGGAACACTCCAATGTCGATCGGCTGCGTGGACAGGTTCCATATACCGACACGAGAAAATTCCAACAAATCATCGAGCAGTTCTTCACCCTGGCGAACTGCACGTTCCAGACCGTCAAGACATGTTTTGTGCTCTTCATTGAGGATCCCCTCCAGGTCTTCACACAAGAAGTCGCTATAGTTGCGGATGGCTCGCAAGGGCGCCTTGAGGTCGTGAGATGAGATATAGGCATACTGAGAAAGCTCTTCATTGGCTGCTTCGAGGGCCGCCACCTTGGTTTCAAGTTCCGTGTGGGCTTGACGCAGTGTCTCCTCGACTTGCTTGCGCTCAGCAGCTTGCCTTTCTAATTCTTTGAGCCTGCTTTCCAGTTCTTCATAAGTCGGCTTGCTGGTCACAGGGAAATCCTCCAATTGCCACCAATACACATAAGGGTGAGTCTTCCTGGATATACCAGCACTAAAATGCGTTACGGCATCCCAAACAATGCCCTGGTCAGCTCGCTGAACGTTCAGCGATTACCCCCAAAAGGTTGGAAGTACCTTAGGGCTCATCAGGGTAGCTTCATGTGGCCGGATCATATGGAAAAGCTGTTTGTGTGTCAATTGAAGATTCCCTGCTGATCAAGGATCTGGCTGAAAGGCATGTCGAAAGCAACAGCCTGTCCCAGGAGGGCGAGAGGCTTATCGACCGATGCGTGAGAATGTTCGATCCTTGCCTTAGCTGTGCCACACACTAACAAGTAGTCGACTCGACGTTTCCCCCTACATTATTCGAGGCAACCTCCTTTTTGACATGCATACGGCCATCCTAATGAAGGAACACGGAGTTGCCAGGATTTACACGCGCGACACAGACTTTCATCGCTTCCCCTTTGTAGAAGTCATCGATCCACTGCAATAGGCCGCAGTCCAGAGCGCAGGGCGCTAGCCGTGCTGCAAAAGAAATGATGTGTTTCTTGCCCCTTTACCCATTTCAGCTCAAGGGAGTTTTGGGTAAAAATGTGGGCACTCGGTCCTGGATTTAGGAAGATGGGTTAGAACCGAATCGGATTTTGAGGTATTAAGCTCTTCAGGAATTCATTGCAAGGAAGGCATAAAACGTTTTTTATCTTTAGCCGCTCTTTACCACGATACAGCAGGCACACTCCCGCTTCAGGATAATCCTTCTTAAGGGCCAGCAATCCGTTGAGCATCTTGGGGTGTATCTTTGCTGTGTTCTTCGTTTCTATAGCGCAAAACGTATCCTTCCCATAGAGCACAAAGTCAACCTCATTGCCTGATTTTGTTCGCCAGAAATATAGGTTACATTGATCGCCGCTGTACGCATTCCATGCCCTAAGATGCTGAGCGACAAGTCCCTCCAAGGCGGCTCCATGAATTTCCTGAGGCGCATCCAGCGGGCCGGCCGGACGTACTGATCTGAAAACTCCGGAATCAAAATAGTAGAATTTGGGATGTGAAGATAAACGTCGCGTGCTGCGCTTGGTAAAAACTGGTATGCGGAAGGCCAATAATAAGTCTTCAAGTATTGAGACATAACCTTCTACGGTTTTGCGCTCCACTTGACAATCTCGGGCAACATTAGAAACATTCAAAACAGCTCCGTGAGACAGGCTGGCAGATTCTAAGAATCTGCTGAAGGCACCTATGTTACGCACAAGCCCTTCCATCTGTACCTCTTCTCTTAGATAAACCGCAACATACGCGTTAATTGCCTCATTGGGACTCTGGGCATCATTTACAAGAGGAAGCATTCCAACTTGAAGGGCCTCTTCCAAAGAAAACGCCTCAGCCAGCTCAGCTGCCATAAACGGATGCATAGTCTTAACCACGGCCCGCCCCGCAAGCAAATCCACTCCCGATCGCTTCAGCTTCCTTGCGCTTGATCCAGTTAACACAAAACGCCATCCAGCATGCTGTTCCAAAAGCTCATGCACCACATCCAAAAGCTCTGGCAATTTCTGAATTTCATCTACCACGATCGTTTTTCCTTTTTCTTGTGCCTGGGTAACTTCACGCAGCCTTTCTGGTTTGGCGGAGTATGCTCTATAGACTTCAGGCGCCAAAAGGTCTATAAAGAGCGCATCCTCTAAGTGCTGTTTAAGCCACGTGGTTTTACCCGTGCCGCGCGGACCAAATAGAAAAAAACTCTGTTTCGTATCTTGGAAAAAACGGGGTTTAATTTCCATATTTGCTTCCTTTTTGGAATATTCACTTCCATAATTACTGAAAATATATTTGATGTCAAGCAAATAATGGAAATGCGTGGTACGTACGGGAGAGTGTCTCGTGATGAGGACAGGGTCCCGGAAAAAGCTGAAGCAGACACTCCATCTTGACCGGGCTGTTCGTTTTGTGTAGCAAGCAGGGCCGGGCTGGACTATCGCCAGCCGGGCCCTTGTTGTTATTCAGGGGGCACTGCCGCTTTTGACGCTCTATCTCATGAAGCTGATAAGGGCAGAGTGAAGAGGGCAAAGCGGGACAGGGTGGAGGGTGTAGAGCGGGAAGTTAGCAGAGAAAGCCGCCGAGAACCGGAAAGGAAAGAAGCTATAGTCTACAAAAAGATGTAGACTTCTGCCATCCAAGAAATCCGGCCAGAGAATCCAGGAACTTCTTAAAATCATCAAGGCAATTCTGCAGGATTTCATATAACGTTTTATCATCCCCTTACCAGTAAATGTGAACTAAACGGTTTCGAAACTTGGCCATGCTTATCAGTTCCTTTGAGAAATCTTGATCTAAAGCCTTTGCCTCAGCCATTACCCTGAATGTGTCCCCATAGTCTTTAGGCACCCGGAATCCACAATCCGAGGCGCCTTGGCTGCTACCAAATCCATCGGACCGGATATTGTAAAATGAGCTCATCTGGTGTCAAGATGGCCAGACCATGAACAATCGCCTGGCAGACCAGCATGCGGTCAAATGGGTCCTTATGCATTTCAGGAAGCCGTGTCAGGTGTAACGTGGCCTCCTCTTCTAACGGAAGGCTTTCCACGTTATGCTGCTTTCGTTGGGCTGGAATGAACCGTTCCGGCGGTTCGGGAAGAGGTAGGCGCCCCATGGCATGCTTGATTGAAATCTCCCAGGTGGAAACGGAACTGAGGTAAACTTGGTTTTCGGGATGGACGAAGAGTTCACGAGCACGAGTCGAAAGTTCAGAGGCATCAGTGATGATCCACAAAAAGGTACATGTGTCCAAGAGGATTTTCACGGCGCTTCGCCATAAAAGGAGTTCGTTATTTCGGCGGGCAAAGGTTCAAAGAACTCTGGAGAAACTTGGAACTTGCCCTTGGCGAGACCCACTGGGCGTTGAGATTTTCTGACTGGCGGAATGGGACGAATTTCGGCAATGGGCACATTCCTTTTGCACAAGATGATGGACTCCCCTTTGGCCACTCGATCCAGGTAATGCGAGAGATGGGTTTTTGCCTCATGGACGTTAAGCTTGATCATGGTCTTCTTATAGCCTAAGAAATAAACTAAGTCAAGCCTTTCTTTTAGCGTAATAGTTCACCGCAGGCGCAGAGGACGCAAAGAGGAGATACATTTTTCTTTCTACTGAGAGGAGAGAAAGGAAAAAATTCTGTCGCCGTATGCGCTTATTTGCTTTGTGCCTGGCGGCTTGAAAACATTACCGCCCTTTCAGCGGAAGGCAAAAAATAGTGAAACCTCTGGGTTCTCGGCGTATGAGGTGACGCACTACATAACAAGAGGCTATTGAACCGGATGGGTGAAGAAAAAGGAATGGTCAGAATGCTTATTGCGCCAACTGTAGAGGTCAGCCTCCCCAACGAGCTTGGTTATGAGCGCATTGCCACGGAATGTTCAGCTTCCTTTGCAAGAATCGTTGGCTTGTGGTAAGGATGACTATGAAACTCAGGAATTAGTTTTTTCGTGCTTTCAAGATGTATACATTTGGATGCGCAATCTGGAGAAGTAACCCACTTTGTTCCAATGGGATTCCACGACCACGAGCATGCCGATTTGCAAAACAGCGCAGGGAAAGTCTTGCTGGAAGAGGTGAACCTTGCCCGGCTGAGCACTGAGGTGGATTGGTGAGTCAGCGGCCAAGGCTTTGGAGTGTTAGACTCCCGCCGCGGGGTGCGATGTACAGCTGACCAGTCAACCGCGGCAGTATGCAGCACATGCGGCTTCTGGTGGCCACGCAGTTCAACAATGCTTTCATCAACTTGCTCATCAAGGATCTGGCTGAAAAGCACCTTAAGGAAGACAGGCTCTCCCAAGAGGGCGAACAGCTCATTGGCCGATGCGTGAGAATGTTCGATCCTTGCCTTAGCTGTGCCACGCACTGACGAGCACGCGACAGACTGTCGACGTTTGACCCGACACTTGCGGAACAAGGCCCAATAGCAACTTTTTCAAGTAAGATCCTTCAGCAATATGATATGGGGGCACCTGCCCTGCACAAGGCTCTTTCCAATCTTATAAGAAAGGATTTGGTGCGCAGGGGCCAAGACAAAGAATATTTTATAATAGACAATTTTTTGGCTGAATGGATCAAGGAAGTATTAAGAATTGAGTCAACACTCAACGAGGGTAAGACCGCGCAGGGCGCTGGCGGTGCTGCAAAAGAAATGATGTGTTTTTTGCCCCTTTACCCATTTTTGCTCAAGGGAGTTTTGGGTAAAAATCCCTTGGCCCGAACCGTATTGATGAAGGATAAAGATTCACTGGGACAATAAGCAAAGCAGACACTCCATCTTGACCGGGCCGTTCGTTTTGTCTAGCAAACAGAGCCAGGCTGAACTACCCCACTGTGGCCCTTCTTGATGTACAGGGGGTGCCGCCGCCTTTGACACTCTATCTCATGAAGGTGATAAGGACAGAGGGCACAGGGCGAAAAGCTGAGAGGTGAAAGGGCAAGGAGGGATAGTTTAGGAAAAAGACGTGTCGTTCTGCCATCCAAGAAAT
>CAZCWQ010000142.1:0-6226 GCA_964502365.1 uncultured Desulfobacterales bacterium
TCTTTGAGCCTCATGCAATGTTTCATAGACTCAACTCCCGGGCCGCGGCAGATGGGAGCTCCGTCATCGCCCCCGTAAATCTTGGGCGCGAAGAACATGCATATCTTATCTACAATGCCGGCCCTAAGGGCCGAACCATTGACCCGACTACCTCCCTCGATGAGTATGCTGGTAATTTTCATCCCGCCAAGTTCTCTTACCAAGGCCTTGAGATCAATTTGATCTTCGTGGCAGTCTGTGGCAAGGATGCGGACCCCGGTCCTTTCGAGGACCTTCCTTTTTTCCAGCAAAACCGGATAGCTCGTGACAATCAGGGTATCAGAACCAGAAGAAAGATGCAATACCTTAGCCTCAGGGGAGATAGACAGGTGTGTGTCAAGTATGATCCTTATGGGGTCCGCCCCTTTGAAACCTTCAAGGCGGGTTGTCAGCTGGGGGTCGTCATGGGCCACTGTGCCGATGCCCACCATGATCGCATCGACTCTATGACGCAGCTCGTGGACAAATTTTCTTGACTCTGGATTGGTGATCCACTTGGAATCTCCCGTGCGAGTGGCAATGCGACCATCAAGTGTGGCCGCACACTTCAAGATGACAAAGGGCACAGAGGTAGTAACATATTTTACGAATATTTCATTCAGACGCCGACATTTATCTTCACAAATCCCAACAGAGACTTCAAGACCATGGGCGGCGAGAAACTCGAGGCCACCACCGGTAACTCGTGGGTCGGGATCTTTCATCCCTGCGACAATGCGTCTGATACCGCTTTTCAATATGGCTTCGGTACACGGCGGGGTGAGACCTGTGTGGTTACACGGTTCCAAGGTAACGTATAGAGTACCACCCTTAGCTTTTTCACCGGCCTCCTCTAACGCGTAGATCTCCGCGTGGGGTTTGCCGGCTGCCGGATGAAACCCTTTTCCCACCACCTTGCCGTCTTTCACAACAACGGCACCAACCATCGGGTTGGGAGAAGTCCAGCCACGACCTCTTTCCGCCATTGCAAGGGCCATTTTCATGTAGGTTTCGCTCACGATTATCAATATGATCCAACATTAGGGTGAATTGAGAGGTTTGGAAGTTGAGGCATTAGGACTACAAGGAGGAAGCGGAAAGACTCCTCAACCCCCGGATTCCTCAATGCCTAAATTCCTTTGTTTTTTTGCAGCACTCTGCGTGCGGGTATCGAACAATTCCTTTAGTTCAGACATAAAATCGTCGATGTCTTTGAATTCCCGATACACAGAAGCGAATCTCACATATGCCACAGCATCCAATTCGTGGAGTTTTCTCATCACGCGTTCCCCCACAACTGAGGAGGGAAGCTCTTTTTCACCCGACTCTTGGAGTTCCCGCTCTAGTTCATCGACAAACTCCTCTAAGGTGTTGATGCTGATGTTTCGCTTTTCGCACGCCTTTTGCATTCCCACAAGGACCTTGGTTCGAGCGAAGGTTTCCCGCCTGCCGTCTTTCTTGATTAGCACTAAGGGCAAGTGTTCAATCCGTTCATAGGTGGTAAATCGTCGCTTGCAGTCCAGGCACTCACGTCGCCGCCTCACCGAGTTACCTTCCTTAGTCATCCTTGAATCAATCACCTTGTTGTCGAGCTTTCCGCAATATGGGCATTTCATATTCGTACCTCGCTGGTCTTGGTTAGCAAAACGTCGGCAGCCTTCAACATATCTTTCGCCATTGGGTCCGCGTAACCTTCACTATACTTGATTTCACAAATGCCGGCATTGATGAGCATCTTGGAACAGATGGAACACGGCAAGTTGGTACAATACAGTACGGCATCCTTGATACAGACCCCATGGTAGGCGGCTTGAATTATAACGTTCTGTTCGGCATGAAGTCCTCTACACAGCTCATGGCGCTCACCGGAAGCGACATTGAGTTCCTCTCGGAGACAACCGATCTCTAGGCAATGGGCAAGCTTGGTTGGCGCCCCGTTATAACCGGTGGCCAGAATCCGTTTGTCCCTTACCAAAACAGCCCCCACCTGACGACGACGACACGTAGATCGCCTTGCCACCAAGGACGCAATATCCATGAAGTATTCGTCCCACGAAGGACGGGTCATAGCACAGCCTTATCCGTCCTTCTCGGGATACATAGGAAATCCGTTGCACAAATCCCGAACCGATTTCCTGACTCTGCGAAGAACGCCTTCATCCTTTGGGTGAGTCAAGACGTCAACAATCATCGCTGCGATCAGAGACATCTCCTGTTCTTTCATGCCCCGGGTTGTTACCGAAGGCGTCCCTATGCGAACACCGCTGGTCTCAAACGGACTCCGCTTTTCATAAGGTATGACATTCTTGTTGACCGTGATGCCTGCCTCGTCCAACGCTTCTTCAGCCTCCGCGCCTGTAATACCCAAACTCGTGAGATCTACAAGCATCATATGGTTATCGGTTCCGCCAGACACAAGTTCAAAACCGGCATCCGCCAAATTTTGAGCCAAGGCCCTGGCATTGGCCACGGTCTGATGCTGAGCGGCCTTGAAATCTTTTGACATGGCCAGCTTCAAGGCTACTGCCTTCGCCGCTATCACGTGCATTAACGGGCCGCCCTGTATCCCCGGAAATATCTCCGCATCAAGCTTTTGGCCATAGTCCTTGCGTGCCAGTATAAGGCCTCCGCGCGGTCCTCTCAGTGTCTTATGAGTCGTAGAGGTGATAACATCCGCATGCGGGACAGGGGACGGATGCAAACCTGCTGCAACCAGACCCGCGATGTGGGCCATATCCACCATAAGATAAGCATCGACTGAACGGGCAATGTTCGCAAAGGCCTCAAAGTCGATAATCCTGGCATATGCACTCGCCCCGGCTACGATCATCTTGGGCCGGTGACTTTCGGCAATGGCCCGAACCTCATCGTAGTCTATGGTACCTGTTTTTTCACTGACGCCGTATGAGACAAAATTGAAGAACCGGCCTGAGAAATTCACGGGGCTTCCGTGGGAAAGGTGTCCCCCGTGGGCAAGGTCCATGCCCAAAACCGTGTCGCCGATCTTCAAAAAGGCGAAGTAGGCCGCCATGTTTGCCTGCGTACCCGAATGGGGCTGTACATTGGCATAAGCGGCATGGAAGAGCTTCTCAGCTCGCTGAATAGCGAGGTTTTCTGCTATGTCAACGTACTGACATCCACCGTAATAACGGCGGGCTGGATAGCCTTCGGCATATTTGTTTGTCAGGACACTGGCTTGGGTAGCCATTACAGCAAGGCTGGTAATGTTCTCAGAAGCAATTAGCTCCAGCTTGTAGGTCTGTCGCTCAATCTCCGACTCTATGGCTTGAGCAATTTCAGGGTCGGCTTTTCTTATGGCGTCGAGATACAGCTGAATGTTGTGTTGCCTACTCAATATCCATCTTCTCCAACCGGCGTTGGTGACGTCCGTCATCAAAGGGGGTCTCAAGCCATGTCTCTACCAACTGAAGGGCCAGGGTATCGCCAATAAGTCTGCCACCCAAAACAAGGATATTGGAGTCGTTGTGGCGTCTGCTCATAATTGCCGAAAAAAGATCGTTCGCAAGGGCCGCACGCACACCTCGAAAACGGTTGGCAACCATGGACATCCCAAGTCCGGTTCCACAAATCAGTATCCCCCGCTCAAACGTGCCGTCTGATACACTACGAGCGACCTTTTTCCCAAAGTCCGTATAGTCTACGGATTCTTCGCTATGCGTTCCAGCGTCTTCGACTTCAACGCCTCGGTCTTGGAGAAATGCTTTCACCTTCGTTTTCATAGGAAAGCCGGCATGATCGGAACCGATAATAATTCTCATGATAGACTGTCTAATGCCCCTTTCTTACAACACCGGTGAGATACGCTTTGTATAATAACCTGTCAACAAGAAGCCTGCCCCGGCGCTTTAAAGTCGGCGGCCTTACAGGCGGCTATAATATCGTCTTCAAATGGGGCAGGGATCGGACTGCTTCGTTACGAATGGGCTGCTATATAGTCAACGGCATCTTTGACCGTCTGAAGCTTTTCGGCGTCCTCGTCCGAGATCTCCATGTCAAATGCCTCTTCCATGGCCATGATCAATTCCACCAGATCAAGTGAATCTGCTCCCAGGTCATCAACAAACGATGCCTCAGGTACTACTTCTTCTTGGTCTACGCTTAGCTTCTCGGCAACAATTTTTCTCACTTTTTCTTCGATTGCCACGTGCTATCACCTCCTTGTGTAGAACTTAAGTTCCATACTGTCTCCACCACACCTTATCTGACGCATCACATATACATGCCACCATTCACGTGAATGACCTGACCCGTAATATAGGAAGCCTTGTCGGAGGCCAGGAAAGCTACCACCTCAGCCACATCTTCCGGCTGCCCGGTACGTCCCAGAGGGATTTGCGCAATCATGGCTTCTTTAACCTTATCAGACAGCACTTCCGTCATAGAGGTGTCGATGAATCCTGGTGCCACTGCATTGACAGTAATTCCTCTGGGCGCAAGTTCTCTTGCCGCAGTTTTGGTCAAGCCTATCAGGCCTGCCTTGGATGCAGTGTAATTCGCCTGACCGGCATTCCCCATCACACCCACAACAGAGGCCATATTGATAATGCGCCCAGCCCGCTGCCTCATCATTGTCCTGGCAGCAGACTGCATACAGTTAAATGCCCCTTTGAGATTGATAGCCAACACTAGATCCCAATCTGATTCCTTCATGCGGACTAGCAGCCCGTCACTGGCAATGCCCGCGTTATTTACCAGCACATCCACCCGGCCACATTCCTCTACGATTCTGTTAAAGAAGTTGTGAACATCTGACTGTGAGGCCACGTCCACACGCATGCCGGATGCGCTGCCTCCGGCATCTGTGATGAGTTTCGCTGTCTTTTCGGCATCTGTGGTGTGCTGCCCGGAATAATTGAAGTAGATCTTGGTATCAGCACCAGTCATACGCAAGGCAATAGCGCGACCGATACCCCTTGATCCGCCGGTGATGACAACTACACGTGTGACCTCTTCGGTCTTCACGGTTCCTCTCTGAGAGAATTGCATAACCTCGGAAAGCGACAATCAAAAACCTCATATCAAAGAGCGAGACGAGGTTATGCAATAAAGTTCTCTTTGATGGATAAACGAAAAATCCGTTAGCCTCTGTCAAACAAGATATCAGCAACTGCATCCATGTCTTGGATCAGGCCACTGTAACTTGCTGCCAACTGCTCATAGCCGATTTTTTTCTTCATCTCCGACACGATTCGTCCATCAAACAGCCCTGTTCCCATAACAATCTTCATGCAATTTCTGGCAACAAGGTCGGATACTTCGCTGGCAAAGATCCTGGACATGATCACGATCTTTTTCGCCTCGGGAGAGCCTTCTGTGATCAGCCTCCTAGCCCTTCTCGCCATGCTGATCCCCACCTCAACATGTGTCATCATGTCGGCCAGGCAAAACATGACGTACTGTTGCTTGGTAAGCTTGTGGCTGTGGGCAAACATGATAATTTCATTCAACGCCCTTGCTGCCAGCGCATATGTCCCACCACCAATTTCAGGCAGAGATGAGTCAATTGTCTCCATCTCCGCCGCCATATCTCCATAATATCTCCCTTTGGATTTCACGGTGGCACGCCACCTGAACATGCCAATAATATTTTGCTGGATTTCGCTCGTTCCCTCGTAAATGCAGGTGATCTTGACATCCCGCTTGATCTTTTCGACCTCGTATTCCGCAATATATCCGTACCCGCCAAGGCCTTGGATGGCGTCTTCTGCGGTACGATTTCCAGCCTCAGTGCCAAAATACTTGGCAATTGAACCTTCCACCTGAAGGTCTTTTTCTCCGACGTCCAGCCTGGTGGCTTGTTCCTCCATATAAGCAGCTGCTGCTGCAAGGCGAACGGCATTTGGAACCACAAGCTTGTGAGTGTAACCCTGCTTTTCAGAAAGGGGGGTCCCGAACTGTACACGCTGTTTTGCGTATTTGATCATGATTCCAAGGGCGGCCTCCCCTGCCCCTATACCAAGAGCGGCCACTACAAGCCTGGTGTGTCCGAAGACCATGTTGGCATGTTTGAGTCCCTGGCCGGGCACATCGCCCAAAAGGTTTTCACGAGGGACAAAGACGTCGGTGAATGTCAGCGGAGACGTGTTCGAGGCGCGTATACCGTGTTTTTCTTCCGGCTTTCCTGGATGAAAGCCTTGCATGTCCTTTTCAACAATGAAGAAAGTCGGGCCCTCCGGGGCTCTGGCCA
>CAZCWQ010000143.1:0-6213 GCA_964502365.1 uncultured Desulfobacterales bacterium
TCCCGGGCTGGTCTTTTCTGTGACTTATCTCCGGGGGATGCTTTGCCCCCTCCGCGCTCTCGGCCCTTTGCCCTTTCTTTGGCCTGGTTGGCGGCCATGCATATGGCAGCTACCAGGCTTCCAGGGTCTGCTCTGCCCGTGCCTGCAATATCATAGGCCGTGCCATGGTCGACAGATGTCCGCACGATGGGTAGCCCCAGGGTCGTGTTCACGCCATCGTGAAAGTGGACCATTTTAAAGGGAATAAGGCCCTGGTCATGGTACATGCATATGACGGCATCCCATGTGCCTTGCATAGCCCGATAGAAAAGGGTGTCTGACGGATAGGGACCCGACACGTCCAAGCCTGCCTCGGCAGCATGCCGAACGGCAGGGGAGATAATCCGAGCCTCTTCATCTCCGAACAAGCCGTCTTCGCCTGCATGGGGATTTAGGGCCGCAACGGCGAGTCTTGGTTTGAAGATACCAAAAGAGCTTCTGAGGGCCTCTTCGGTGATACGGATCGTTTTAAGGACCGTGTCCGTCGTAAGATTTCTAGAAACCGAGGCCAAAGGTATATGAATGGTTGCCAGTGCAACTCGGAGTCTGCTTCCAGCGAGCATCATGACGCAGTCTGAGGTTCTTGTCTGCTCGGCAAGCAGTTCGGTATGTCCGTTGTAAGTGAACCCGGCTGTGTGCATGGCCATCTTGTTGATTGGGCAGGTAGCCAAGCCGTGAATCAGGCCCTCCATTGCCCACTGCACACCTTTCTTAATATATTTGACCATGGCACGGCCGGTTGCTGGTGTGGCACGGCCGGGTTGAAGGCGGCTGTAATCCAGATTTGAAACTCCGACGACGTTCAATCTTCCACATTGGTAATGGCCGGCCCCAGGGTCTTCCACGCCTTCAATGCTCAGGCCGGTTTTCAGCCAATGGTTGACCCCTGTCAACACCCCGATATCGCCCAAGACAAGGGGCCTGCAGGCATCGTACAGGGGTCTGTGAGAAAGTGCCTTCAACACTACTTCAGGCCCTATGCCCACCGGATCCCCCATGGTGATTCCTATGATTGGACGTATGGTCATTGTGGCTGTTACTGACGGTCTGTGGCTTTCGGCTATCAACCGGACCCTCCAAACAGCTTCCTAACAGGTTTTGCAACCAAAAGTCAAACGGCTAAGCCCGTGCAAAAAAAGCGGTTCCCGGCTTTTCGACTGCTTCACCGTTCAGATCTTCGCATGTTTTTCTGTCTTCAGTGAGCTGGTCAGAGATCCCCCCCCGGCAAGGATGCCAGGCGGTATGTAAGCTCTGTGAGGATCCTTATTTTTGTAAAAACAAAATGTTACAATCTACCTTAGACTTTAGGTGCAATTTTTAGAAAATAGAAGAAAATGGGAGAAAAAAGAGGTTTGTTTAAGTTATGAGAATTATGAAAATCTATCATAAAGTGTGCAAGAGCTCAAAAATACTCGGACAAAATGGGGCTCTCCAGAAGGGATGAGCAATAGACCTTTAAGAGCGGTGCCTGCCTAGAATTTTGTAATATGAACTAGTTATATCGTGTTGAGAACTATTTCACGAATCGATCAAGACTCGCTCCTTTTCGGTTTGACAACCAATGGTCAATATCTTACAAGGCGGCCACCCTTTCAGAGTGCAGAACTGTAGTAGTCAAGTTTCTGATCAAAATCCGTCATTTTGGCATTTTTCGAGACGAATTGTATTCCTGATTCATGAGAGTTGATCCGTGAAATTCCCATAGAGTACGCCGTAAGATGGAGCGGCCAAGTGGGACATCGTCATGGATTTGTGATCAAACGCACCCTATCTATAATGGGTATCTTAAACCGTTGTGAGATTGTGTGAGATAGCGCTATGCAAGAAGCCTGGAATCGAGCCAAGAGCCGCGTTCATCAGAAGATCCCTGACCACAACTATACACTTTGGATTGAACCGCTGAAATATCTGTCACAGCAGGGTGAAGAAATCGTGTTGGGGTGTCCGAGCAGTTTCTTCAAGAAGTGGGTGGTGCGTCATTATCTGAGTCTGATTGAAGAAGAGCTGGAGGGGGTATGCGGCACCTCCTGCCGGGTCACCCTGAAGCTGTCCAACATCCGTGATGGTAACGGGCAGTATGCGCGTGAAGAAGAACAACTACCACTTCCCCATGTCACAGACCGGCAGCACATACTGGCTGCCCTTCACATGGACTTTACCTTTGATCAATTTGTTGTTGGAATGTGCAACGATTTTGCCTACAACGCAGCCCTGTCGTTGGCTTCTGCGGAGAATGCGTGTCATAATCCCTTATTCTTGCTGTCCAAGACGGGCCTTGGCAAGAGTCATCTGTCCCATGCAGTGGGGAACCACATATTAAGAAGGAACTCGACCATCCGCGTTTGTTACGTCACGGCAGAGGAATTTACCAATGCCATGATTCGAGCTTTGCGCCATGACAGGATTGAAGAGTTTAAGGATAAGTATCGCAGGCAGTGTGATGTGCTGCTCTTGGAAGATGTGCAGTTCTTGAGTGGCAAGGTAAAGACCCAGGACGAGCTTGCCTACACACTGGACGCGTTGTTTGAAGCAAAGAAGAAACTCATTTTTACAGGAACCTATCTCCCCGGCGACATCCCGAAGATGGATGAAAAGCTCAAATCGCGGCTTTCCGCGGGAATAATTTCAAGCATTGAATCACCTGATTACGACACGCGTGTGCGCATCCTTGAAAAAAAGGCTGCACTGAAACAGGTGGATATTTCGGCAGATGTGACCCACTATCTGGCAAGCGAACTCACACAGAACGTAAGACAACTTGAAAGTGGCCTCATCGGGGTTGCTGCCAAGGCTTCCCTGCTGAATCTACCCATAGACACCAAACTTGCTCGAAGTATTGTAAGAAACATAGTACGACGCGGACAGGAGATCACGATCGAGCACATACAGAAACTTGTGTGCAAGTATTGTAAGCTTACCATGCAGGAACTCCTGTCCCGATCGCGCAAAAGGAGTATCGTCCAGCCCAGGCAAATCGCTATGTATTTGGCCCGGCGCTATACGGGCCAGTCCCTCCAGGCTATTGGCCGAAGTTTCAATCGCTACCATGCCACCGCCCTTCATGCCATAGGGGCCGTGGAGAGGTCACTTCGAGAAAGAGGGCCCATCCAGAAACAAGTGGAGTTTCTTTCCGGCAGGCTGGAGTCAGACACTATTTGACTTCGATCATCGCCAAAATTGAAGGCATTGTAGGCCAAGCACATGTAACCACAGCAGACGAAGACATGTCTTGCTATGCCTATGATGCGACTAATCAGTACCACCGGCCGGATGCCGTGGTATTCCCGGGAAACACCGATGATGTCTCGGCCATCATGCAAGTGGCCAACGAATCCGGGATTTTTGTCGTCCCAAGAGGTGCCGGTACTGGGATGAGCGGAGGGTCACTTGCGGCTAAAGGTGGGTTGGTAATGGTGATGACTCGCTTCAACCGCATCTTGTCCATCGACAGAGACAACCTCGTAGCCGAGGTGGAGCCCGGTGTCATTACAGGCCATTTTCAGGAGGTGGTGGAAGAGCAAGGGCTTTTCTACCCACCGGATCCTTCCAGCGCCTTGTACAGTACCATAGGGGGAAACGTGGCAGAATGTGCCGGTGGCCCTCGGGCCGTTAAGTATGGGGTGACACGGGATTACGTCCTCGGCCTCGATGTGGTCCTTCCCACAGGTCAAGTCATCACAACTGGCGTACATACAGCCAAGGGCGTCGTGGGCTATGATCTGACGAGGCTGCTCGTCGGTTCTGAAGGAACCCTGGGAATCATCACCAAGGTTGTGCTGCACTTACTCCCGCTGCCTGAGGTGGTTCGTACATTAAGTGCGGACTTCAGCCGCATCCAAGACGCAGCCAAGACAGTGTGTGAACTCGTACGCTGCGGCATTATGCCCAGGGCGGTGGAGTATATGGATCAAGCTGCCATAAGGTGCGTTGAAGACTACCTCCACATGGGGCTTCCGGTGGACGCCGGCGCAATGCTGCTCGTGGACGTTGACGGAAGTCCTTCTGCTACTGACGTGGCTCTCCAACATCTTGCAACCATTTGCGAAAAAGGTGGCGCTCGTCAAGTTAGGATGGCCAAATCCGAAAAAGACGCAGCAGAGCTTTGGCGGGCCAGGCAGGCTATATCACCCGCATTATTCCGTCTTGGTCCGGACAAAATCAACCAAGATATTGTCGTGCCCCGGAGTCGAATTCCTGAGATGGTCGAATGGATAAACGAGCTGAGGAAGCGTACTGGACTCACCATGGTGACTTTTGGACATGCAGGCGACGGCAATATTCATTTCAACATTATGCTGGATAAGCGTGACAAGAAGACTCTCAACAAGGCCGAGTCTGCCGTGGAAGAGCTTTTCAGACACACCATTGAACTTGGAGGGACCATCTCTGGAGAACACGGCGTGGGGATCACTAAGGCCCGTTACCTGGACATTGAGCTGGGGAGCGCGGAAATTGGCCTCATGAAGCGCGTCAAAGCGGCATTTGATCCCAATGGCATACTAAATCCCGGCAAGATATTTCATGGGGATTTGCCTGATTAGCTTTTTAGGGATGTCATGTTTGTCGTCTGCTACTGCCTGCCTCCTGGAGATAACACCATCCATAAGCCCAGCAACACGAACAGAGTTCCTGCTCCGATTTTAATATAGTTTGCCGGAACTACCCTGCAAACAGCAGATCCGCATAGAACGGCCAACAAAGATGTGATCACAAGTGCGCCGGCCGAACCAAGGAATACAGAAAGGGGCGATTTGCTATCAGCTGCAAAGCAAAAGGTTGCCAATTGTGTCTTGTCGCCTAGTTCAGCAAGAAATATCATCCCGAATGTTGTAATGATTGTCTTGAAGTCCATATCGCCAACTCCTGGTTGAAGATGCATCAGTTTATGGCACGATTGGCCTACATTTCACAGCCTGAGCAATGATTTAATCGAAATATCACTTCGTCCGTCCGAAAGCAAATCATAAGGAGTAAAGGCGATGGCCAATCGCCTGACTCACCCTGTTTACGATCCCCTCTTTCACCACAGTCCGGGAAGATATCAAAGAGCGAGACGAGGTTATGCAAAGGTCTCAAATACCTACCAAGAAAATAGGAATTTCCTACCCCTAAATGGGGGGAACACCCCATTGACCCACCCGCTGCAACACTGATAATCAATAATCAGATGTAAAACCACATAATCCCTTGAACCGAGGTGAAACACAAGTCCGTCAACTGATCAGGTTTTCTAGGTGTTTCATCTCTCAGCCAAAGTTGGTTAGGAGGACCAGGAAATGAAAAAGATGAAAAGATCAGCGAACCGAAGAGGGCTGGTTGAACGGAGGAGAGGTACCCGATTCAGGGTGGAAAACGGCTGCTTTGCCGCGCTCTTTCCTCGGTTTGCCGTAGTGGGTCAAATCATGAATGTAAGCAGGGGTGGACTTGCGTTCGATTATCTTGCCAGTGAAGCGCGGACAAACGGACCGTCTCAACTTCAAATTCTACTCACCGACCACAGTTTCTGTTTGAAGACAGTCCCGTTTAGAACCGTGTCGGATTTTGCAATACCCCGAGAATTCTCTTTTGGATCCATAACATTGCGACGTTGTGGTGTGCAGTTTGGAGAGTTGACACGCAGCCAGAGACTTGACCTGGAATATTTCATCCGGTTCTACACCTCGGATGAAGTGTGGGTAAGTCATGAACCCATACATAACGAGCGTGAGATATCATACGCAAGAGCTTCCTCGTATTCTACGGGGGCTCTACATGCCTGAGAATCACAGGCGAACCAGTGGAGCTTTTGCCGTTTTCAACAAGCAAACTGGCAAATTGCCAGGCGCGGCCCGAGTAGGGGAACCCGCATAACACATGCATGTTGACCCTTTCTCAACCCAGAGAAGGAGGGATAAAGATGGGCAAGGAACCGTTTTTGGTCCTCATGGCTGAGGACGACGAGCACGACATCGTGGCCACGAGACGGGCATGGAAAAAACATCACATCGTCAACCCCCTTTATATTGTATGTGATGGTGAAGAGTGTCTGGACTTCCTCTACCATAGAGGAAAGTATAAGGATCAGGATACCATGCCGCAGCCGGGCATCCTTCTACTCGACATCAAGATGCCTAAGATGGACGGTCTTGCTGTTTTAAAGTACATCAGAAACGATGGGCATTTACGGCGCCTGCC
>CAZCWQ010000144.1:0-6184 GCA_964502365.1 uncultured Desulfobacterales bacterium
CTTCCCGAGGTTATGCAAAGCTCTCGCTGAGCTGGCATTTTTCTTGAATTATGGGTCAGGGTGATTATATTGGAATCGCGAGGCTAGGTAGACTTGTACTATGCCATAACGAAAGCAGGAGATCATGACCGGAAAGAACGATAAATTTCCAGATCCCAAAGATGTCGAAAAAGAGATCGGCGAGTTCTTGTCAGAAAAGTTTGGGGGTCGCGTAAAGCTCATCACCCCTGTGGTAATTCCGAGCGAGACCGGTTTTGATAAAGAAGAAAAGCCTGATAAGAAGAAAAAGATAGATTTTTCATTAAAGCCTGACGAACTTGAGGCCTACCTCGACCAGTACGTCGTGAAACAGGCCGAGGCCAAGGCTATTCTGGCCACTAAGGTGTGCACCCATTTCAATCGTATCAAATACGCTGAATCGTATTCCGAAAACGATCAACCCTTACTCGGAGACATCAAGAACAACATCCTCATGATCGGGCCCACTGGCGTGGGGAAGACTTACATGATCAAATTGATCGCCCGCAAGATTGGTGTGCCATTTGTCAAAGGCGATGCCACAAAATTCAGCGAAACCGGTTATGTTGGGGGCGACGTTGAAGACCTGATGCGGGACCTTGTTCGTGAGGCCGATGACGACATTGAACTTGCCCAGTATGGCATCGTTTACATCGATGAAATTGACAAGATTGCATCCAGCGGCAACTTAATAGGGCCGGATGTCTCGCGCACCGGGGTTCAACGCGCATTGCTAAAACCTATGGAAGAGACAGAGGTCGATCTGAAGGTTCCCCACGATCCTATATCGATGCTTGAAGAGATCGATCGTTATCGCAAGACCGGTAAACGAAAAAAACGGGTGGTCAACACAAAAAATATCCTTTTTATCATGAGCGGTGCTTTTCACGAACTTGACAAAATTATAAAGAAACGAACTAAGGATCAGGGTATCGGCTTTGGCGCCTCTGTCGAGAGCCGGTCAGCATCCCTCGATTGTCTGAAGTATGTTAAACCGGAGGATCTGATCAAGTTCGGTTTTGAGACCGAGTTCATAGGACGTTTGCCCGTCATCTCGGTGTTCGAGGAGCTAACCGAAGATGACCTTTTTGCCATCTTAAAGAATCCGAATAACCCTGTTATTCTCAGCAAGAAACTTGATTTCAAGGCTTACGGTATTGACGTGAAATTTGATGATGAGGCACTGAGAGCCGTGGCCCACCTGGCCTATGAAGAAGGCACGGGGGCTCGCGCTCTAGTAAGTGTTATCGAGAGGAGCTTGCTGAAACTGGAAAAGAGACTCCCGTCTACGGACATAAAGAAACTTTCAGTAACAGAAGAGGTGGTGGAAGACCCTGAGGGCGCACTGCGTGAAATTGCCTCCAAGGCAAGTGTGGCCAAGTGGGAAGGCATTTACCAGAGACTCGTTCATGATGAAAAGGAATCAATCAAACAATACGTAAAGAAGAATAAAGCCATGTTGAGCGCCAAGTATGACATGATGTTGAGCAACTCGCGAATTAACCTGATCGCCGAGACGTATGCTGCTAGTACATGCGACATTAACGGTGTCATGAAGAAGATAACACAGTGCTACGATCAGATAAAAGACATGGAGGCATACTTTTGCAGAACCCATGACCTTGATGTAACCATCCATGAGGATGCCACAGATATGATGGTCCTTCAGATGAATAATTCTCACACAACCTTGGCAGATTTGCACAAAAAACTGACAGGTGACTTTGAATACGGTTTTAGACTGATCCGAGACAGAACGGGGAAGAAGGACTTTGTCATTACCAGGCAGGCCTTAGAAGATCCTGAACAGTTTTTGAATACCATGGTAAAGGATATGTATACGGAAGATGAGACTAAGGATGGTAAGTCGGATAGTGTGTGATTGACTGTGGCTTTCCGAGGTTATGCAAAGCTCTCACAGGCTACTAGCTAGTGCCCATCCATAAATGAATCCTCAAACAATGGCCATTTGTGGATGGAAACTAGCTTAGTCGATTAACTGCTGATCAGCGGCAAGAAAGACAATGAGGTTGCTATGCTTTTTCCAGATTATAGACCCAGACGGCTTCGGCAGAACGAGAACTTCAGACGCATGATACGAGAGACGCGGCTTGGTGTTGATGACCTCATACTTCCCCTCTTTGTCGTGGAGGGAAAGGGTGTGGAAAACAAGATACCGTCCATGCCCGGACACTCTCAGCTGTCAGCAGACCTCATTGTTAAAGAGGCCAAGGCTGCCGACGATTTGGGGATTCCAGCCGTGATACTGTTTGGTATTCCTGACAAAAAGGATGCATTGGGCACTAGTGCGTATGCTGAGGACGGAATTGTTCAGAAAACTGTTAGGGCGATAAAACAGGAAGTGCCGAATCTGATGGTTATCACCGATGTATGTCTTTGTGAGTATACCGACCATGGACACTGCGGCGTGGTTCAAGACGGGGTGATTGTAAATGATGCTACCCTGGAGCTCCTGGCCAGGACTGCACTTTCGCATGCCCAGGCAGGGGCAGACATGGTGGCTCCGTCAGACATGATGGATGGTCGTGTTGCCGAGATACGCGAGGTCTTGGACGAACACAGTTTTGAGAACATGCCGATTATGTCCTATGCTGCCAAGTATTGCTCTGCCTTTTACTATCCTTTCCGCCAGGCTGCTGAATCAGCCCCTCAATTCGGAGACCGACTCACTTACCAGATGGACCCGGCCAACAGCTTGGAGGCCATTCGTGAAGTGTGTATGGATGTGGAAGAGGGCGCTGATATTATCATGGTTAAGCCGGCCATGCCATACCTGGACATCATCTGGAGAGTGCGAGAAGAAACCGATCTGCCGGTGGCCGCCTACCAGGTGAGTGGCGAGTTTGCCATGATCAAGGCTGCCGACAAGCTGGGATGGCTGGACGGAAAGAGTGTCATGATGGAATGCCTTATTGCCATAAAACGTGCCGGTGCAGACATGATTTTGACATACTTTGCAAAGGAAGCGGCAAAAATTATCGGTCATTAGTTATTAAGGAGATTTTTCTTTGAGCGAACATCCACACGCATCATCCAAGTCCGCCCGCCAGGATAGCGGAAATCATAAATCGCAACTGCGGCTTGTTGCCTGGGAGGTTACCCGAAACTGTAATCTTAACTGCGTCCATTGCCGGGCGGCAGCCAGCCTGGGGCCGCACTCGGGTGAACTGGGCACTGAAAGCTGTTTTAAGCTGCTTGACGAAATCAGTGAGGTTGGGCAACCTGTTATTATCCTCACAGGTGGTGAGCCCCTTATGAGGTCTGATATTTTTAAGATAGCGCGTTACGGCGATGATAAAGGCCTTCGCATGGTCATGGCTCCCAATGGTACACTTGTCACAGAGGCTAATTCCAAAGAAATGGTGGCAGCTGGAATACAACGAATCAGCATCAGCCTTGATGGAGCCGCGCGGGAAAGCCACGATCGGTTCCGTCAGGTGGAAGGGGCTTTTGAAGGGGCTCTGCGTGGTATGAAATGGGCCAAAAAGGCTGGTCTGGATTTCCAGATCAATACCACAATCACTCAGCAAAACCTTGATGAGCTGCCGAAGATCCAAGAACTGGCCGTGGAATTAGGCGCTGTGGCCCACCATATTTTTCTGCTTGTTCCAACAGGCAGGGGGAAATACATCGTGGATCAGGAAATCTCGGCACAACAGTATGAAGACACCCTCAACTGGTTTTATGAGCAGAAGGACAACGTGCCTCTCCAGTTGAAAGCCACTTGTGCCCCCCACTATTACAGGATACTGAGAGAGCGCGCACGGGAGGAAGGCAAGACTGTTACGTTAAAGACTCACGGCCTTGATGCTGTAACGAGGGGTTGTTTGGGGGGGACCGGCTTCTGTTTTGTATCAAACACCGGTATTGTTCAACCATGTGGCTTTCTGGACGTCAATTGTGGGAATGTGACGGAGACCCCGTTTTCCCAAATCTGGAAGGAATCGGAAGTATTGAACGCTTTAAGGGATTTCAACAGACTGAAGGGAAAATGCGGCAGGTGCGAGTACCGAAAGGTGTGCGGCGGTTGTCGTGCCAGGGCATACGAGGCAACCGGTGACTATCTTGCGCAAGAGCCGCTTTGCCTGTACGAACCCAGGAGTTGACTGTCTCCCGTAATCTCACCCCGTAGTTCTTGACGAATTCGCGCCTTTATAGTATTCTTACCTCATAATATATCCCCGTGGACAAGGAGGGCCGCCATGCTTATACGGTCTTTGATGATCAAAGATCCCATTTCCGTGTCTGACCGCACCTCTGTTCAAGAAGCCATTCGCATCATGCAGGAGAACTCAATACGTCACCTTCCTGTTGTAAGCAGCTCCGAGAAGCTGGTGGGGTGGGTTACCCTGGGCGATATGAAACAGGGCCTCCTTCCTGCTGTTGTCACGGGTCTGTCCGTGGCAGACCTTATGATCAAGGACCCTGTAACCCTAAGGCCCGACACTGACCTTGAGACTGCCGCCCGGATTATTTTTGAAGAGAAGATAGGCGGCATGCCTGTGGTCAATGGTGATGACAAGGTGATTGGAGTCATTACAGTTACGGATATATTAGGGGCTTTCATCAAGATCATGGGGATCTTGACCAATGGGTCTAGGCTGAACGTGAATGTTGGTGATGAGTTGGACGGTTTTGAAAAGGTCTCTCACGTAATCCATGACAACGGGGGTCAAATTGTCAGTGTAGGGATTGCCCCTGACATTTCTGATAAGAAGATTTATTACTTTCGCCTCAAGAAATGTGCCACTGAGCCTATTGTAGAGGCGCTTCTCAAAAAGGGATATGAAGTCCTGCCGTCTGAAGCCTAACCATTTGAAATAGCTTCCTTATTCTTGCCAAACCTGCCAATTGTAACCGTTTTTGTAACCATTTGGGTTCTTAGGTACGCTTCCTGCTTCTCTGCCGCCAGCCTCAAATCAGCGTCATTGACGATATTGTATCGCTCAAAAACAGCCCGTGTCTTGTGACCGCTTATCTTCATAGCCACAGTTTCGGGTATACCAGAACGAACCATATTCCTTACAGCCGTATGTCGGAAGTCGTGAAATAACCTCTTGCCGATACCGGCATCTTGGCAGGCCTTGTGCCATGCCTTGTCAAAGTTGTCGATTTTGTTTCCGGTCTTAGGGCTTGGGAACACATAAGGCGTTAACTTCCGATTCCTTTTCCTGGTTTCCCATTGGTCCTGAAGCACGCCTCTTACCTCTTCGTCGAGGTAGATAGTCCGGGCCTCATCGTTCTTGGTTTCCCCGACTTCCAGCCGGACAATGCCATTTTCAAGGTCCACGCGGTCCCAGGTCAGACCTGTGATCTCAGACACTCTCCATCCTGTCTTGTAGCCGAAAGTGACAAGCCCTTTGAGATAAGAGGGTAGGGCGTCTCTCAAGGCCAGAAAGTCACCATGTTCAAAGAATCCCTTGCGGACGTTGTTTTCCTTGAGCATGGCAATGAACGGAACCCGGTCAACCTTTGGAGGGGTTTGCCTTGCACCAAGGTTCAACATGCGCCTGAGTGCAGCCAGTTCACGGTTGATTGTAGCGTTTGTCGCACCTTCTTCCATGCGCTGGTCAATGAACTTGTCGATCTTGGTTGACGTGATGGTTGTTACTCTCACGCCTTTAAAAAGAGGCTTGAGGTTCTTCAAACGCTTTTCAGCGTCCTCAACGCTTTTTTGACCTCTATTGATTAACCTGTCCCTTAGAAAGTCCTCTGCCAGTTCATCAAACTTCACCTTGTCAAAGTACACACCGGGCAGCTTGCCCTGTGAGATCTCTCCCTCACGCTTTTTTAGCAGACGTTTTGCGTCGGTCTCCTTCTTGCTCCGGGAAGATTCGTAATAGGGTTTGCCGTTTCGATAGTATTTGACCCACCAAATCTTTCCTTCCTTGATCTCTCCATTCTTGCCCTTGATCTTTCTCTTGTAAATCATACCCATTCAATTCACCCCCTTTAAGCGTTACTTTAAGGTTAACCCCTAACTTGCTTACCTGCGTTAGCTTTCAACCCCCTTTCTAATCAGGATAGTGATAACAGTTAACCCCCAGCTTGATGACATACGGCAGGCTGTGGCCGGTGACATCCACATTACCCTCTGTGGATGCAATGACCACTGTCTTGCCCGACTTGCTGGGTCCCCGGTCTT
>CAZCWQ010000145.1:0-6178 GCA_964502365.1 uncultured Desulfobacterales bacterium
TATATCAAAGAGCGAGACGAGGTTATGCAAAGCTCTCTTTGCAATTTCATCTATGGAGGAAAAAATGGACAAGAAGGTTACTGTGGTTGGTGCCGGCAATGTAGGTGCAACAACAGCACAGCGTCTGGCCGAAAAGGAGTTGGCTGACGTCCTCCTTATCGACGTCATAGATGGTCTGCCTCAGGGAAAGGCTTTGGATCTGCAAATGGCAGCCCCCATTGAAAAGCATGATTCTAGGACCACAGGATCAAACTCTTACGATGCTTCAAAAGGCTCAGATGTAGTCATTGTTACAGCAGGTGTGCCACGAAAACCGGGCATGAGTCGGGACGATCTGCTGGCCACCAACGCCAAGATTGTCAAGAACGTGATCAAGCAGATCGCACCTCTTTCGCCCGAGGCGATCTTAATTGTGGTGAGCAATCCTTTGGACGTCATGTGTCACGTGGCCCTTGAAACGAGCAAGTTTCCGAAAAACAGAGTCATAGGTATGGCTGGACTGCTTGACTCTGCCCGCTTTCGAGCCTTTATTGCTATGGAGCTTGACGTATCTGTGGAAAACACACACGCCTTTGTTATGGGTGGCCATGGCGACACCATGGTTCCCCTACCCCGGTATTGCAGTGTCGCAGGTATCCCCGTTGCTGAACTCATACCAAAGGCAAGGATCGATGCCATGGTAGACCGGACTCGGTACGCAGGAGCCGAGATCGTTGCTTTGTTGAAGACCGGCAGCGCCTTTTATGCTCCAGCCTCTGGCGCTGTAGAGATGACAGAGGCAATCCTGAAAGATAAGAAGAAGATCCTTCCCTGCACGGCCTATTTGGAAGGAGAATATGACATTCACGACCTCTTTATTGGTGTTCCCGTGAAGCTTGGAAGTCGTGGCATAGAGCAGATTGTCCAGATCACGCTAACTAAACACGAACACGCTGCGCTTCAGAAATCAGCACAAGCAGTTCGTGAATTGCTGGAAGCCCTTAAGCGGTTACAAGGGTATTGAATAGGGTAAAGACTTTACCCTACCATTCGGTAAAAGAAATTAGATGTTTGGAAAAGAAATTCCACTTCTGAGGAGAGCAAGTGTGAAAAAAGTTGACAGTAAGCCTTATGCTAGGTTATTAATAATAAAATTAAGGCGGACAGAGATTTGTCTGTAGGGAAGCCTCCCTGTGCTTCCGGACGGGGCATTCTGGCGAAGGTGAGTAAACCAACCTGATACAAGGTAGGTCCAACATGGAAGAAAGTTCAGAAAATGGACAGGGTACAAAGTCGGCTACCAGAATTCTGGTTGTCGACAATGACAAGAGAATCCTGTCTATCCTTCAGGAGTATTTAGAACTCTGTCATTGTCAGGTGACAACAGCAGCCACAGGTCTTGAAGCTTTGATGCTCTTGCGCTCAGAAGACTACAATGTCCTTTTGACGGACATCGTCATGCCTGACATAAGCGGTCTTGGTCTCATCGAGATTACCCGAAAGGAGTTCCCCGAGCTGCCCATTATTGCCATGACCGGTTACGGCAAGCAGGTGAAGAACCTTACCACCGAGCGATCTCCGGATCATTATTTGGAAAAACCTTTTAATTTAAATGAGTTATCAAAAGCCATAGATTCAGTCTTGCGCAGAGAATGAGAAGATAGGCGGACCGAAGAGAGCTTACATGGATATATGCGATCAACTTCTTGCCGGAAATAGCTCTGCTATTCTGAAGATTAAGGAACTTGTCCGCCAGGTAGCCAATAGCGATTTGAATGTCATCATCTGCGGGGAGAGCGGGGTTGGGAAAGAACTGGTGGCTCAGTCCCTTCATCTACTTTCTCACCGCAAGGGCAAGCCGTTCGTAAAGGTCAACTGCGCTGCAATCCCGAGTGAGCTTCTGGAAAGTGAACTCTTTGGTTATGAGAGAGGTGCCTTTACTGGTGCGGAGAGGACCAAGATGGGGAAGTTCGAATTGGCCCACAGTGGCACCATTTTCTTGGACGAGATTGGAGATATGCCCCTTTCCCTACAGTCCAAGATGCTTCAAGTCTTGCAAGACTTTCAGTTTTCACGCCTTGGCGCCAAAACCGATGTCAAGGTCAACTGCTGGGTCTTGGCTGCCACCAACCAGGATCTCGAGCAGAATGTCAGGGAGGGCCTGTTTCGAGAAGACCTTTACTACCGTTTGAATATTATTAGGATATTTATCCCTCCATTACGTGAACGGCCGGAAGATATTGACCTGCTCATCGATCATTTTGTACGGCAATTTGCCGAGAAGATAGAAAGGGCTATGTTCGAATTCAGGGGTGGAACGCGGGATTTCTTCCGCCAGTACTCGTGGCCCGGCAACGTCCGAGAGCTCAAGAACACAGTGGAACGCTTGATGATTCTCGGAGACTGGCGCACTGTAAAGGACGAACTTATGGCCAGAGAAACAAGACAGTTCAATGGCCACGAGCTCATCACCCAGCCTTCCGCAGCCATGACTCAGAGCCCACCTGAAGCCGTAGAGCCCAAGAGAAGGTTCCCTCCGTTGAAAGAGGTCAAAAAGAAAGCAGTCATGGAAGCTGAGGGCAAGCTGATTAGCGAGGTCCTCAGGGAAACGGACTGGAATCGAAAGCGGGCCGCAAAGCTCCTTCAGATCAGCTACAAAGCCCTCCTTTATAAGATCAAAGAACTCAATCTCCGTCGCGAAGATTAATGACTTGTGGCGTGGTCCCGCGTGGTGGCATTTGTTTTCCTAGTAAAGGGCAAAATTGTTTCCAAAAAATGAAGTATTTTGCTCTTCTGTCGGTAGTTTTATCTACTGGGAAAATCAATTCTCAGGCGGGATTCCACTAATATTCTCAAAATCTGACCTATGGTACCCTCCTGCCTTCAGTTGCTCGGTGTGGCACCAAGCTTGCTTAAAGCAGGAATTGCGTGCAAGAAAAATCGAGGCTGAGTCAAAGAAATACTTGGAAAACACGTAAGAGTCTAGCCTTTTGAAAAAAGCTAGATTTTGTTCAATGTCGTTCACAAAACGGCTTTATCAGAGCGCTAAGATGTTACGAAAACAGAACTTTCTCATAAGTCAGGATCTAAAACCATAAGCAAGGCGGGCACACATGGAACCTATTAAGGTACTGGTGATTGAGGACTCCTCAGGGATGCGTGATTATTTTGCTGAGCTGGTGCGGATTATTGGATATCACGCTTATGCTCTAGCAGAAAAGGGGGAGTTTTTGAGTGAACTACATCGTCATAAACCAGACCTGCTGCTTTTGGGCCCGAGCAACTATGCTGGGCACATAAGGGCACTTGCAGAGGTCATAGAGCGTAAAAAGAGCGGGACACCCATCCTCGCCATTTCTGAGAGTGGAAGACCACTGGAAGAAGGAAACATTCCCGGCAGCGCCAATCTTTCTTGGTTGTCCGACGACTTTGACACTGACGCTTTAAGACTGGCCATCGACCAACTTGTACAGGAGTCCAGGGATGCTGGCTACAAAGAACTGGATAATACCATCGTGGGGCAGACTCCGGCGATGGTGCAAATAAAAAGGCACGTTGTCCGCTTGGCTAAATCCGACGTGACGATCCTCATTAGTGGGGAGAGCGGTACGGGCAAAGAACTTGTGGCCCGCGGAATTCACAAGATTTCGCCTAGGGCTGAAAGACCTTTCATCAAAGTCAACAGTGCTGCCTTGCCAAGCAACCTCCTTGAAAGCGAACTGTTCGGGTTTGAAAAAGGGGCCTTCACAGGGGCGTACAACAAAAAGCCCGGAAAATTTGAACTTGCTCACACAGGAACAATCCTCTTGGACGAGGTTGGCGAAATTCCTCTGCCCATGCAAGCCAAGCTTTTGCAGGTGCTTGAGGACAACGAATTTTCCGCCCTAGGCAGCATCGCCAGTACAACAGTTGATGCGCGTGTGCTGGCAGCAACCAATACCGATCTGAGTGAGATGGTTTCCGAGAGACGGTTCAGGCCTGACCTGTATTACCGTCTCAATGTTGTATCTCTTCACATCCCACCACTCAGAGACCGCAAAGAAGACATAGACCTATTATGCGGGCACTTTGTCAGAAAATATGCAGACCGATATGACAGAGACTGTATACCGCTTGGTGACCATATCTGCGAGCGGTTTTGCCGGTATTCATGGCCAGGAAACGTCCGTGAACTGGAAAACATTATTCAAAGCATCACCATACTCGGGGCCGGGGAGGGATTATCAAAACAGATGGGAAATTTCTGGCGTGCAGGTACCTTTCTGGACGACAGAGCCCGTTTAGTCGAAACCGAAGGTCACGGCGCAGGCACATCCGGGCCTGGTACCGCGCGCTCTTTAAAGAAGGTATGCAAAGAAGCCGTGCGCAAGGCCGAGACAAGAGCCATCAGCGAGGTGCTTTTCCACACCCGGTGGAATCGTAGAAAAGCGGCAACTTTTTTGGAAATAAGTTACAAAGCATTATTGAATAAAATCAAAGAATATGGCATAGAAAGAAAGTACCACGATCTGGTAAGAAAGGATGACAAATCGGATGATTACAAAAAAGGCGTCTTTGTGTAAGCAACTGCTGATTACCACTGCTACGGGGGCGCTGTGCTTTTTGTTTGTAGGCATCTTCATGGTTGTTGACGCTGGCGCAGTCGAGGCAGGACAAGAGATCAGGGTTTTATCTGACGCCGGCATGCAAGGAGATGATTATCTCATCGGAGCGGGAGACATTCTTGAAATCTTGGTGTGGAAAGAGCCGGACATTTCACGCACCGTGCGGGTACGCCCGGATGGCAACATCTCTTTGCCGCTGGTAGACGACATTCAAGCATCTCAAACCACTCTCCTACAGCTAAAAGAGCGAATCACAAAGGCCCTGGCCGCTTATGTGGACAATCCATCGGTCTATGTGATGTTGCAAGATAACCGGAGCAAGAAGGTCTATATAGTCGGCAATGTCGCTGCGCCTGGAGAGTATGTGCTGGAAAGAGATATTACGGCCCTTCAGGCCATCGCCACGGCACGGGGATTTACCCAGTGGGCCGATAAGGATGAGATCGTCATTATTCGCACTCGGCCTGAGGGACAGGTGCGGATTAAGTTTGATTACGATCGTGTGATCTCAGGAAAAGATATTCAACAAAATATTTTGCTGGAACCCGGTGATGTGATTATTGTCCCATAATCTTTTGAACAACCCATTTAACAGACAAGTTGGGCGGCATAAAATCGCCGCGATTCTTTATAGAGAGAGGCCGTTGCATAACCTCGGGAAGCACAATTATGAGGTTTTTGCGGTCAAAAACCTCATATTAAAGAGCGAGGCGAGGTTATGCAAAGGTCTTAGAGAGGAAGAGCTTATGCCAGAGTCCAGATCCTTCATTACTGCACCAAGACTGACTGCTTGTCCCCGATTGCAGAGCACAGGACTAATGATTCTCATACTGTTTGTACTCACGGCGATGCTCCATAGTGCCGTGGGGAACGCAGCCACGAAAAAGACTCTTACCCCCAGAATCTCCATTGAAGAACAGTACGACGACAACATCGACCTGGAAGCTGAAAACAAAGACTCGGACTGGTTTACCGTGGTTTCACCGGGGATCTCCCTTGATCTTCAAACACCGGCCTCTACAATGAGCCTCGACTATCAGGCAGGTTTTTCATTTTATCGAGACAATTCGTCAAGAGATAGCACTAGGCATAGAGGCAACGTGTCATGGGACCAGCGTTTGACACGCTATGTCACATTGAAAGTCACTGACATCTTTATGCGTTCCGAAGATCCGATCGTGGAGACCGGAGGTGTGATCGAAGACATCCTAAGGGAGCGCAGGGTCTATTATCGCAACAGAGGAGAGACAAGTCTTTCTTACATGTTCGGCGCGCAGGACCAGGTTGCTGTGGGCTACCGTAATCGATACTTTGATGACAGGTCTTCGGCTAACGAAGACAGTGTGGGCCATGAGGGCTTTGTCAATCTCGACATGTGGTTTGGTCCAAAGATTGGAATTGGTGTGACATCCCTTTACAACCAGTCGACTTTTGAACAAGAGGACGACTTTGATCAGTACGGCGTAGGCCTTACCCTTAATTATCGCTGGGAGCCTGCGCGGACCGCATATTGCCGGTACGATTTCTTGGAAAACGATTTTCAAGCTGATGCCACAGTCTCTGGAGAAAACGATTATCAGGTCCACCAAGGGGTC
>CAZCWQ010000146.1:0-6121 GCA_964502365.1 uncultured Desulfobacterales bacterium
CCTTCTTGTTTTGACAGCTGTCTTGCTGAGCTGAATGCGTCCTCGTTGGTTACCGTGACAACATCGTCGATAATATCGACATTCAGGATATCAGGAATAAAACCCGCGCCAATCCCCTGTATTTTATGAGGGCCAGGTTTTCCCCCGGAAAGGACAGGGGAGTCTTGCGGTTCTACTGCGATTGCCTTGAAGGAAGGTTTTCGATCCTTAATGACTTCCGCCACACCAGTTATGGTGCCTCCCGTCCCAACGCCCGCAACCAAGATGTCCGCCGCGCCGTCAGTATCACGCCAGATCTCTTCAGCAGTGGTCTGCCGGTGTATTTGCGCATTTGCCGGATTCTTGAACTGGTCCGGCATGAATCCGTCTTTAGTGTTCGACAGGATTTCTTGTGCCTTTGAAATAGCCCCCTTCATGCCTTCGCTCCCTGGGGTCAACACCAGTTCTGCTCCAAGATGTCTCAAAAGTCTTCTTCTCTCAATGCTCATTGTGTCTGGCATGGTTAGGCAAAGCTTATACCCTTTGGCGGCACAGACAAAGGCCAAAGCAATCCCAGTATTGCCGCTGGTTGGCTCCACAATAAGGGAATTAGGAGTGATCCGCTCCTCACGTTCTGCCTCTTCAATCATGGATACGCCTATACGATCTTTAACGCTTCCGAGAGGATTGAAGAACTCCAGTTTGGCGAGTATGTCGGCTTCAAGGCCCTTCGTCATTTTGTTCAACCTGACCATGGGCGTATTGCCTACGGTCGTCCGGATGTCAGAAAAAACTCTACTCATAATAGCCCCCTACTAGGCATGTTAGATGTGCTGTAGTACCGAATAACGAATCCGAAACCGCCGATTAACCTACTTGAAAATTAAACGAGGTGTCTCCAAAAAGACCTTCGTATCCGGGGGGACCGGTTCGGTGATCCAGACATTTCCACCGATTACGGAGCGTGCTCCGATGACGGCCTTTTCCCCCAAAATAGTCGCTCCTGCGTAAATGATAACGTCATCTTCGATAGTGGGATGGCGTTTCTTTCCCCTCAGGTGCTTCACATCTTTTTTGGGCAGCGACAGGGCTCCCAAGGTAACCCCCTGATACAGCCGCACGTTCTTGCCAATCACTGTTGTCTCCCCAATCACGACACCCGTGCCATGATCAATAAAAAAGCTTTCTCCGATCTGGGCGCCTGGGTGGATATCAATCCCGGTAATGCTGTGAGCATATTCCGTCATGATCCGGGGGAGTAAGGGGACCTTCTGCCCAAACAGTTGGTGGGCAATCCGATAGACCATGATGGCAAAGATCCCTGGATAGCAAAAAACAATCTCGTCGTAACTCTTGGCTGCTGGATCTCCGTCGTATGCTGCGCGCACGTCACTACCTAAGACTTTGCGCATCTCAGGAACAGCCTTTAAGAATCTCACTGTCTCTTCGTAGCCAAGCCCAACACATTCGACACACGGTTGATCGTACCGAAGGCATTCATGCCGAAGACTGTGTGTGATCTGTTGCGAAAGAATCTGGGACAGGGTATCGACAGACTGGCCGATATGGTATATCAGATTGGTATGGTCTATGTTTTCTTTGCTGAAGTATCCGGGGAAGAGAAGTCCCCGTAGTCGCTTTACTACTTCAATAACCGCCTTCCGGGAAGGAATCAATGCACCTTGAATGTGCTCAAAGCATGCATTATCATGACAGGTATCCACGATGTCATCGACAATGGTTGGGATTTGCTCCCTGAAGCGGGTACGGGTTTCGAATCCGGCCTTGCACACTTCCACAGGGGATTTCGGATCTTCGGATTGTTTCATAAGATAGCTCCCGGTGCAGAAAAATGACCTATCAATCGGTCCACAAGAAACATGCAATGTTCTCAAGGCGCCAGCCGCAATTTCATTGATTAGGTACTGATGTATGTTCTTAAATAACGCAAGATTGTTTGTGGGGAAATACGGTGAACACCTTATTTTGACAGTCAGAACACGGTATTTAGTCACACTGTGACCGTATCTGTCACACCCCTCTGATATTATGGATATTGGATATAGATGAGCCCGACAAAGATCCCTATGCTCTCCAAATCCCGATTTGTGGCGGGTCTACAGTGCCCTCTTAGGTTGTGGTACACGTGCTACAAGCCTGAACTTGCCACTGAGATATCTCCTATGCAGCAGGCGATTTTCGACACCGGCCATGAGGTGGGGAGACTTGCAACCCGCCTTTATCCCCGGGGAATTCTCATCGAGGAGGGCTACCTCCATCACCAGGAGGCAATGCAAAGCACACTGGCAGCCTTGCGCGACACGAGTGTTCCGGCCGTGTTTGAGGGAGCGTTTCTTTACAACGGGGTACGGATCCGGGCAGACATCCTGGAAAGGCTCGATGACGGTAAATGGAACCTCATCGAAGTCAAATCATCCACCTCAGTCAAAGAGGTTTATATACCGGACGTTGCAATCCAGTGTCATGTGCTGCGCGGGTCTGGTTTGACCATCGCCGCGGCCGGTATCATGCACTTGAACAACCAGTATGTCTACGATGGGCAACACCTTGACCTTGAGTCTCTGTTTTCATTTTCTGACCTAACGGGCCAAGTTATTGATCTTCAAGATCAGATTCCCTTAAAGATTGACGAGTTTAGACAAGTGCTGTCAGAGACGGACCCGCCTGAAATCCTGCCATCGCGGCACTGCAAGAACCCCTACAAGTGTGAGTTCTGGGAGTATTGTACCAGGGAAAAACCCGCATTTTGGGTTATGGAGCTTCCCGGGATGACCCAAAAGAAATTAGACGAACTGGCAGGGCTTGACATTGAAGACATCCGGCAAATCCCCGGCTCGTTCCCACTGACGAAAACCCAACAGCGCATTAAGGACTGCCTGCAAAGCGGGACAGATCACACTTCCCCGGAGCTTTTGGATGAATTACTGGATGTCGAATATCCTATTCACTTTCTGGATTTCGAAACCGTCAGCCCTGCAATTCCCCGCTATACCGGAACCCGGCCCTATCAGACTATCCCCTTTCAATGGTCTGATCACATCCTTTCCAAGGACGGGACCATCGAGCACCGAGAATATCTTTGTAACCAAGACTATGATCCCCGAGAGGAATTTGCCAGCACCCTTCTTGAGGTTCTTGGCAGTGCAGGGGCCATCTTTGTATACAGCACTTATGAGACAAGGATTCTTCTTGAACTAGCTGAATCTCAACCTCAGTATGGCGACCAACTGCTGGCAACCTTGGACCGTTTCGAGGATTTGCATGCGCTGATCAAGAGGTATGTCTATCACCCGGAATTTCATGGGTCGTTTTCCCTTAAATCCGTGCTTCCGGCACTCGTTCCATCCATGAGCTATGATGACCTTGCCATTCAGGAAGGCAGCCTGGCTTCCCTTGAATTCCTGCGCATGCTTGCCCCTGAAACACCTGAAGAGGAGAGAAGAAAGATAAGAGAAAGCTTACTGGAATACTGCGGTAACGACACCATGGGGATGGTGAAGATCCGGGAGAAACTCCTTATATTTTCCAAGCGACCGAGTTGATCTTAACCCACAAAGACAAGAATATACATTTTCCCCCCGAACTGTGACCATATCTTATAACAGAGCCATGCGAGATTCCGTCATACGAAGATACGTCTTTATAACACTCCTAATAAGCACACCGCTAGGATTTGTGTTCAAATTCTATTCGGTTCCTGGACGACTATGGTTCAACAATTACTGAGCCGGCCTTTTGTCTCAATTACGTTCCCAAAAGCCGTTCGTATTCTTCCTGCTTCACTTTGCATTTGATGCACAATTTGGCAATGGGCCGCGCCCGGAGCCTCTTCTCCGAGATGTCTCTTCCACACTCCTCGCAGATGCCAAAAGTGTCATCCTCAAGCCTTTCTAAGGCCTCCAGAATCTTCCTGATTAAATTGCTGTCCCTTTCTCTGAAGCGAAAGCCAAGACTTGCATGCAATTCCACAGATGCTCTATCAAGGGGATCGGCATTTTCGTCCTTAAAGTAGTCTTTTAAAGCATTAAGGTCGCCACCACCCTTTGAAAGGACGTCCAAATTCTGCTCAAGTAGCTTTCTGAAATACGCTTTCTTTGCACTAGTCAGCATCTTCTCTCCAATGACAGTCGGTTATTCTAAACCCTGACTTTTTCTTTACCCTAGTTCTGGTCTGTTTACATTTCGGAACCTTGTGTCCCCAAATCCTGCCTAACCAGCTTGCAGCTTGAACTCTTCCTTACGCAGACCGTGTCTTTTCATTAACTTGTGTAGTTGCCGGGTGCTAATTCCGGCTGCCAGTGCGGCATCTTTGATCCTCCCCTCGTTCACGGCAAGCACTTCTTTCAAATAGGCCCTTTCAATTTCTTCTACGCCTTTACGCCTAACCTCTGGCAAGGTTAAGGAAGCGTTTATGGTTTCCATTGAATCACAGAAGCGATACGCAAACAGATCGCTCGGGAAGCTTTCCGGAGCCAAGATCGAGGAATCTTCAATAATGTAAGCTCGCTCCAAAAGGTTTTCTAGCTCGCGTATGTTTCCTGGCCACGAGTAGTTTTTGAAGGCTTCCATCACTTCCGGATGAACGCCATGGATTTCTTTGAGGTAAAGCTTAGCCAATCGAGTGAGGATCAGCTCAACTATGGATGTAAGATCCTCCATCCGCTCTCTCAACGGAGGGAGTTCTACTGGAAAGACGTTTAGCCTGTAGTAGAGATCTTTTCGGAAATGGCCTTGTGCCGATAATTCTTCAAGGTTTTCGTTGGTTGCTGCCACCACCCGAACATCGGCGTCAATGCCGCTCTCTCCCCCAACGCGATAAATAGTGCCGTCTTGAAGCACTTGCAGCAGTTTTATCTGTGCTGGTGGGGTGATGGTTCCGATCTCGTCAAGGAAAACAGTGCCTCCCTGAGCGATCTCGAATTTGCCAAGCTTCCTTCTCACAGCCCCCGTAAACGCCCCTTTCTCATGGCCGAACAGCTCACTTTCCAGAAGGGTATCTGGCATCGCTCCGCAGTGAACGGGAATGAACGGCCCGTCCTTTCGGCTACTGTGCCGGTGGATCAGTCCGGCCAGCACACCCTTACCTGTTCCTGTTTCACCCATGAGAAGTACCGTGCTCTTGGTGGGAGCAACGGATTGCAGTTTTCTAAAAAGTTCTTTCATCAACGGGCTTTTTGTCCTTACCACCTCAAGAGCATCATGCTCCCAGAACTGGTCCCGCAAGTAATCCAATTCGGATTCCATCACGGCCGTCTCATAGATACTCTCTGCCACGTATTTCACTTCTTCAGGATTGATGGGATAGGTTAGGTAGTCGCTGGCTCCCGCCTTAACCGCTTTGACCGCTTCTCTGATCAGTTCCTGAGAAGACATGACAATGACCGCGGCGCTGGGATAAATATGCCAAAACGGTTGCAAGGCTTGCTTATAGTTGTTTTCAAGAACCGATTCTTTGAGAAGCTCCACGTCAATGAACAGGAACTCATAGCGTTGTTCGCCAAACAGCTGGAGACAATCGTCCCTATTAGGAACAATTTTTACAGCGTACTCGGAGCGCATGCTGGCCCGAATCGCATCACAGGCAGGCTGGTTCCTGGAAGCAACGAGAATAGCCTTCAAGGGGTTGCTCCTCCAAGTTGTTCCAACGTTGTCAAAAAAACAATTGCATTTACTTCGGCAACAAAAAAAGTGCAACTGGTTTTTTTGATTGCGCCACAAGGCGGAACTCCCCAGAACAAAGAACTGCAAATTCCGATGAGCGAGGAAATAGGAACTTGAAGTTCTTTTTTTTCTATCTTTCATGATATCAATTAGTTGTAGAACAAATATGAACCACAATTACCGTCGCTGCTAAGCCTTTTTCATCCAGACCGGAACCGCCAGTTCCGGTAGCAGCAGGCTGCTAACAAAATATTGCCTGTAATCTCAATCGGTTATAGTCTTGGCACAAATACTGCCCTTAACGACCGTGAAAAACTATAGGAACGACTTTCCAAGAATCCACATGATGCTGTTGGAAGAGCTTTGCATAACCTCGGAAAGCGACAATTATGAGGTTTTTGGGGCACCCATCCGGGCGAAGTTCACCCCGTTGAATAGGGTTCCCTTCGGGAAATTCAAC
>CAZCWQ010000147.1:0-6010 GCA_964502365.1 uncultured Desulfobacterales bacterium
GTAGCTCAGCTGGATAGAGCAACGGACTTCTAATCCGTAGGTCGGGGGTTCGAATCCCTCCAGGCGTACCAACAAAATTAATCCTCACGGGTTAGACATTCATTGCCCTACCGCCTTCCACAACGATGCTTCCATAGATTTTCTGAGATCACTTGCTTATTTGGTATCAATATTATCTATTTGACTTATGTATGATCGGAACATAATTTTATTATAAACAGGCCAAGAAAGGGCCGGGGTGGTTCCCACTCCTCCCAACACCTCCAGCCTAGTGGAAATGACAGCGCTGAGCAACGCATCTTGGGAAACTCCACGGCCTTTCTTTCGCCTTCAATTCCCCTGCCTTGCCAAAAAGCTTGAGACTTTTGTCTTAGGGAAGCGACCATCATAAGATTAACCCATCCGGGCGAAGTAAACGGCCCGAGTCAGTGGGCAAATCATAAACTGTTTGAGGTCCTTGGGCTGAGTCTTGAGCGCTATGGTGGCGCCTGACGGCTTTGTAAAAAGGGATATCATGTCCGATTTACTGAGCGCGAGGCTAAGGGGTTGTGAAAGGTCTACAAGGATCAAGTTCTTGCCTTAGTTTCAAGTTTTCCACTTCACGTGCCGATAACACCCCCAAGGCCGGAAGGGCCTCCACCTTCCAAAACAACCATCTAACGGGGAACAGCTTAGGAATATATACAGTGACCCACCTTCAGGAGGCCTCCGGCCTTACGAAATTTCCTTTTCTGCAGTCCTTTTCATCCATGGTCCCGCCCAGTCATCGAAAAACGACTGTTCGTTTCATAGTACTTACAAATTTAGGCCTCGTAATTTCGAAACTGTAACTGTAGCAGCTCGACCAAGAAATATTGTTGGTTTCGTCCATTGGGGCGAACTACAATTTTTTCTTTTCATCAAGCAGCCTTATAGGCCACGGGCATCTATGGGATCGTCCAGCAAAACAGTGTGGCATACCGCTTGCTGTCCATCCCTTGAAAAAGGGTCTTTGGATCAACCGGTCTGTGATGTGACAGCAATGAAAGGGGTTTAGGAGGGACAGAAAATGCCTTACGAGCTTTGTGTTACATACGATGGGAATCAAGGGGCGGATAAGTTAAAGGGTGCCGCTGACAAATGGCCACACCTGGCAAACTTTCTTACAGGAGTTGACATGGCCTTTGATTGGATAACTGAAAGCCTAGACAGGAAGTTTGTTTCAGCTATGGAACGTTGCATCAACGAGGATCCAGACAAGAAAAGAGAAATGAAGCTACTCAAACGTACAGTATTGGTGCTTATGTGCGTAGCTCTTGGGATTTTGGCAATCTGTATCAAGTTTTCGGTAGAACCTCAGATGGTTCACGCCCTGCTTGGATAATCTGGTGAGTAAAATAAATTGATCGGCCTCAAATTGAACATTCAGCAGAAGCTTAACCCCTTTTACATGCACTGTCGCCTTATAGAAGAGGGATTGGCAATACGATTATGGGTGTTGATATGCAGATACTTTGCAACATTGATCTACAGCTGCATGAACTGGCTTGCAATTTATACTGTCCATATTTATTTAAATGCTAATCTTTTAGCCAGGTCGCTCCGATTTTGAAACTGTATGGTGAACACCTTTTGTTTTCAACTCCTAGATGCCGTCAAGGCGCACACTTTGCTTGTTAATCTTAAGGGTCCTTACATGTGGCAAAAACGATGAAAAAGGCGCTCACCGTTTTGGGACTGCTCACATTTTCCTACCTTTTCGGAATTTGCTTGCTTTTCTGTGCCATCTCCGGAGCAACACACTTGTGTTTCAGAATTTGTGGATAATAGAGGTATCTCCAGTCTGATCTTGGCCCCTCTATGTACAAGTGTGGAAAATCCTTTCCTAAGATGTTGGCATGTGCTATTTTTGAATATATGCTTTACACAAGCTGGAATCTAAGACAATGAGTGATGTACTTATCGTAGAGGACAACCAGGATTGGAGGACCTTCCTTTCAAAAGCCCTTTCCTCTGTCCACAACCTCAGCTACTGGCCCAACGGCAAGGATATTTCCGAGAAGCTGACACTGGAGGATAGTGATGTCATTATTCTCGATCTCCAGATACACCGGGAAGATGCATTTACTCTTTTGAACCGCATCAATTCAACAGTTCCCAATTTACCAGTCATAGTCACGAGCGAAACAGACAAGGCAGAACTTGTTGTTAAGGCTATAAAGTGTGGAGCTTTTGACTTCGTTACCAAGCCGTATTCGCCGGAGAGAATAAGGCTGGTACTGAAGCAAGCACTTGAAAGCTGCAGCCTGAAAAATGAGATTGATTATCTAAGACGTCAGCAAGACATCGTATACAGCTTCGACAGGGTCATTGCACTTAGCCCGGCCATGAGAGCTGTAATCGCTACACTGAAAAAATTTTCTGAAACAGATGCAACCATCTTAGTCACAGGGGAAACTGGCACGGGGAAAAGTTTTCTCTCCGGGACCATCCATTTTAATAGCGCCAGACACAAGAAACCATTCGTAAAAATTAACTGCACCAACATTCCGGAAACCTTACTGGAAAGCGAGCTATTCGGCCATGAAAGGGGAGCATTTACGGGTGCCAACAAGACCCGCGTTGGAAGATTCGAACAGGCAAACGGAGGTAGTGTATTTTTGGATGAAATTGGCGAAATGAGCTTGGACCTACAGGCAAAATTGTTGCGTGTATTGGACGAAAAGTCTTTTGAGCGTGTGGGCGGAAACCGAACCATTCGTGCGGACGTTAGAATTATCGCAGCGACCAACAGGATCTTGGAACAGCAAGTCGCAGCCGGGAAATTTCGAGAGGACTTCTACTACCGAATAAACGTACTGACTATACATCTTCCTCCTCTTCGAGAACGAAAGGGGTGTATCGAACCTCTTGCAAACTATCTTCTTGAAAAGAGTTGCCGCTCGTTGAGAAAAGAAATTAGAGGCTTCTCGCCAGCAGTAATCAAGATGTTTGAAGCTTATTCATGGCCTGGTAACATTCGCCAGTTGGCCAATTCAATTGAACGTGCCGTTATCCTCGAAGAGCGCGACACAATCCAAGAGGAAAATATATCTCTCCTCCAACCCGTTGACTTGCCACAAAGAGAACATGAGCCCTCTGCGACACAACACCCCCCCCCCTCCGCAACATACGCATTACAGGCACACGAGAAGGAATTTGTCTTGAAGGCACTAGAGGACAGTTTATGGATACAGAAGGATGCAGCGAAGCGTCTCGGTATCAGTCCGCGGGCCTTGAATTACAAGATAAGGAAGCTAGGCATTACCCACCCGCGTTGGCGGAAGAATAAATGATGCTCCTTTTTCATATTTCTTCCTCGTCCAGATATCAAATCGAAAAGCAGTTACAATATTGAAATTTAGATCTCCCTCTTGGACCATGCTGTGTTCGAGACCCCCCGTTTTCGTGTAGCAGACTATTGAATGAAATATCTCATTGCCTCTCCAACTAAGTGAAATATAAAGATATGTACTCTTAGTCATGGTTGCCCTCTTTTCTTCTTTATCTGGCACGCATATTGCTCAATGAGTTGAGCAAGTTCTTTGGAGATCGGAAACAGTAATAGAACGTTCGAAAAAGGCAAACCACTCGAAAAGGTGGGACGCAAAGCCGCTGGCCTAAGTCCATAGTTTTAAGGATACGGTAGCAGGGTTGCCGAGCGGATGCAGCACCTCTTGAGGCTGCGTTTCGCGCGGTCAAAGAAGTTTTGGAGGTGCTGCAATGTCTCGATCCAAATTTTCAAAAAGCTTACGAGACACACATCTCAGTTGTTCCTATTTTGCATTTCTAGCCTTTGTCATATTGGCCTCAGTTCTCTTGGTATTTCCACAAAACGCCTGTGCAGTGGACGTGACGTTGGCCTGGGATGCGAACAGTGAGGATGATCTTGCCGGGTACAGAATCTATTATCGCGAAGACGGCCAAAGTTACGATTACGATAATCCGACCTGGGAAGGGACTGACACAACTTGTACCATCTACAGCCTGGATGACAGTACCACATATTATTTTGTTGCAAGGGCTTTTGACGAAGCAGGCAACGAGAGTGGCGATTCTGATGAGGTCAGCTATCAACACAATACCTCTCCAATACTTTCCGGCCTCTTCATCAGCGGATCAAGCTCGGTGAACGAAAGCGCAACGGCCAGCTATACAGCTACAGCCACGTTTAGCGATGGTAGCAACCTGACGGTGACCACAAGTGCCACTTGGAGTGAGAATTCCCCATATGCCAGTATCAGTGGTAATGGTGTGCTGTCTGCTTCAGAGGTGACGAGCGACCAGACCGTAACTGTCACGGCGAGCTATACTTCCAGCGGTGTGACAAGTACAGCGCAAAATGTTGTAACGATCGTAGACATTCCTGAGTCGAATCTTCCCCCCTCAACGCCGGTTATTAGCTCTCCATACGATGGCCAGATGGAATGCGAGCTTATGCCCAATATTACGACTGAACCTTTCTCAGATCCAGATGGCGACGTACATGGGCAAAGTCGGTGGCAGATCAGTAGTCAGGAAGACTTCTCCTCAATGATTCTCGATGTTACATGCACTAAGCAGCTCACAGAACTCATCGTTCCTCACAGCACCCTACTACCAGACACAACATACCATGCACGTGTTCGATTCTACGATGTCTATTTGGAACCCTCGGAGTGGTCCGAGACGATTGAGTTCACGACAGCCGCGAACAACAACGATGTTGACAGCAATGGCATCCCCGACGATCAAGAAGTTGGTTATGGCCTGGACCTCAATGGAAATGGTGTTGATGACATCGATGAGCCTGAGAACATCAAGTGCGTGCAAACAGCCGATGGTGCTTATACCATTGGCATCTCCAAAGTCTCGGATTCGATAATCGCTATCGAGGCTGTGGAGATCATTGATCCGTCAAGCATATCGGATAATGAGAACAGGCCAATCAATCTTTCCCTTGGGCTTTTCTCATACCGAATAACCGTAAACCAGGTGGGTGCAACAGCAGCGGTAACAATCTATTTCACAGAACCTATCCCCAGCGACAGGATCTTTTTCAAGTATGACACAATCAACGGATGGGAAAACTATTCACAACATACAACCCTCAATGGCGACGGTCGATCTATTACCCTCGAAGTCAAGGACGGCAGTTATGGAGACAGTGATGGACTAGAAAATGGCGTTATCGTAGACCCAGGCGGACTGGGTATGGAAAGCAGTGGTGATAATGAGTGGCAGGATTCGCTGCCCTCAGTGGTGAATGGGTGTTTCATCACGACCACAGCCTGGCATTCATATACAGAACCCGAGATAATGTTGCTGACGAGTGTCCTTGTGCTTGCAGAACTGATGTTGAGTTGTCTTCTTTTTTTGAGGCGCCACTGAGCCTCATCGCAAAGTAAGCAGAGTTAGATTTTTAAATAGGAGAACGCACAAATAGAACGTTCGAAAAAGGCAAACCACTCGAAAAGGTGGGACGCAAAGCCGCTGGCCTAAGTCCATAGTTTTAAGGATACGGTAGCAGGGTTGCCGAGCGGATGCAGCACCTCTTGAGGCTGCGTTTCGCGCGGTCAAAGAAGTTTTGGAGGTGCTGCAATGTCTCGATCCAAATTTTCAAAAAGCTTACGAGACACACATCTCAGTTGTTCCTATTTTGCATTTCTAGCCTTTGTCATATTGGCCTCAGTTCTCTTGGTATTTCCACAAAACGCCTGTGCAGTGGACGTGACGTTGGCCTGGGATGCGAACAGTGAGGATGATCTTGCCGGGTACAGAATCTATTATCGCGAAGACGGCCAAAGTTACGATTACGATAATCCGACCTGGGAAGGGACTGACACAACTTGTACCATCTACAGCCTGGATGACAGTACCACATATTATTTTGTTGCAAGGGCTTTTGACGAAGCAGGCAACGAGAGTGGCGATTCTGATGAGGTCAGTTATCAGCCCAACCGACCCCCGGTGCTTAACACTATAGGTGCAAAGAGCGTAGACGAAAACTCAT
>CAZCWQ010000148.1:0-5967 GCA_964502365.1 uncultured Desulfobacterales bacterium
TAACTGTCCGGCAGTCCGGACTTGAAGCGTTTATGATGCTTCGGGAGTACGCCCGTGAGCATGTTCTTACCTGCCTGATCCCTGCCTTTTTCATTGCAGGTGCTATCGCGGTATTTATCTCCCAAGCTTCGGTTCTCAGGTACTTTGGAGCCACGGCCAAAAAGATCTTGTCTTATTCTGTGGCATCTGTCTCTGGAGCCATTCTCGCTGTTTGCTCCTGTACTGTCCTACCGCTCTTTGCGGGGATCTATACGCGCGGAGCCGGGATCGGCCCTGCCACGGCGTTTCTTTATTCTGGACCAGCCATTAACATTCTGGCCATCGTGCTCACGGCCAGGGTTTTGGGATGGCGGCTTGGGTTGGCCAGAGCCATAGGTGCAGTCGTATTTTCCGTGATCACCGGGCTTCTTATGGCCATTATCTTCCGCAAGGACGATGCTGCCCGCACAGCTGGCGAGATCTATGTTCCGGATGAAGAGGCAAAGACCCGCAGCTTGCTTCAGGAAGCCCTTTATATGTCGACCATGGTTCTGGTCTTAATCTTTGCCGCCTTCGCCAGACCAGCGGTTGGTTCGACGGGACTGTGGCCGGCCATATTTGCAGCCAAGTGGTACATCACCATTGCTCTGCTCATTGTGCTGGGGATTATGCTCAAAGCCTGGTTTACGAAAGCCGAGTGTGTCAGTTGGGTGCAATCGACCTGGGGATTTATGAAGCAGATCTTTCCGCTTCTGGGTGCAGGCGTTCTGGTAGCCGGTTTTTTGCTCGGCCGACCGGGCCATCCTGCCCTGATTCCGGAGCAATACATCCAGAGCCTAGTGGGAGGAAACTCTCTTTGGGCGAACCTATTTGCCTCGGTCTCCGGGGCGCTGATGTATTTTGCCACCCTGACCGAGGTACCCATTCTTCAGGGGCTGATTGGTGCTGGCATGGGCAAGGGGCCTGCCCTTTCCCTGCTTCTGGCGGGACCGGCCCTTTCCCTTCCCAATATGCTGGTTATCGGAGGCGTCATGGGAGTCAAAAAGACGGCCACTTTTTGTGGCATTATCGTGATCCTGTCCACCGTCGCCGGGATGACGTACGGTTGGTTGATGTCTTAAAGGGAAGAATAACCATGTCCGAAGATGATGTGACAAAAGTCAAGATTAATAATCAATCCATAGGTATCGTCGGCCTGAAACGTGTGATGGAAGACATGGCAAGAGAATACGCCCAAAAGTCAGGGGATGAGCTTGTAGCCGAGCTCTTGAACCGCGTTTCTAAAGAGAACTACATTCCCGAAGGGGCAAAGGACGCCTACGGCGAGGCACTTTTGCGAGAGTTTAACAAATTCCTGGGAAGACCGTTCCAAGAAGAGTCATCAGAAGGGCTGGAAATTAAGATATTGGGGCCTGGATGTGCCCGATGCGACAGCCTGGTGAGAGAAGTCATGGAGGTCGTAGCGGAGATGAAGCTCGCAACGGCCATGGAGCATGTCAGGGATATTAGGGAAATTTCGAGTTACGGTGTGATGGGAACCCCTGCTTTGGTCGTAAATACATAAGGTAGTGTGCGTGGGCTCAGTGCCAAGCAAGGCAAAAATCAAAGAGTGGCTCAGTGAATTTGAAAAACACGATAACAAGTGAGGAGGTAAAAAATGGAGATCAAGGTATTGGGGCCCGGATGCCCTAAATGTAAGAAAGCCGAACAATTGGTAAGAGACACAGTTCAGGAAGCAGGGGTCAATGCCAACATTGAAAAAGTAACTGACGTGATGAAAATTTCCGCGTATGGAGTCTTTGGCACGCCTGCTGTGGTTGTGGATGGTGACGTAAAATGCATAGGGAAAATTCCTTCTAAGGAGGAGGTGTTGAAGTGGATTAAAGAACCACCTGGTGCTGACTGAACTCGGTATTTCAAGAAGAAGGGCCTTAGCCCTAAGGCGAAATGTATGGGCACAGCAAAAACGGAAACAAGAAGTGCGTCAGTATGCCAGATTAGAAGGAGGTTCACAATTAAATGCATAACAACACAAAGCGAAAGCCGTTCGGGTTTGAGATGTCTGTCAAATTGTCCTTGATTGCCTGTCTTTCTGTGTTTGCCGTCATCTTCCTTTTGGAAATCGGAAACACAGAGCCCACTGGATCGAATCCGGCCAAAAGTGAAATCAAGGACAGCAAGACAGGCCAGGACCATAAAGCAGAGCAACGCAAATTTATTGCCTACTATTTTCACGGCACTCACCGTTGCTGGTCATGCCTGAGGATTGAAGATTGGTCTCAAGATGCTATAAGAGAAAACTTCTCGAGTGAATTGGGAGAAGGAAAGCTTATATGGAAATCTGTAAATGTCGAAAAACCAGAAAACAGGCATTTTGTATCCGATTACCAGCTTTATACAAAAGCTCTGGTTCTTGTGGAAATGAGAGGGAAAAACCAAATACGATGGAAGAACCTTGAAAAAGTGTGGCGCCATCTGCGCAATCAGCAAGGTTTTTACGAATACGTAACCCAAGAAGTAGGCGAGTTTATGAGGAAACTCTAATGGAAGCCGGGGTGTTTCCTGTTCTTTCAGCATTGTGGCTGGGCATTCTTGCATCAATAAGCCCCTGTCCCCTTGCTACGAATGTTGCGGCCACTATGTATATAGGCAGGCAAATGAAAGGGCCAGGCGGTGTTCTACTTGCTGGTATTGCGTATACAGTTGGCAGATCCGCAACATACATGATTCTTTGTATCATATTGATTGCAGGAACGCTTTCTGTTCCCGTTGTGTCCAACTTTCTTCAGAAATACATGAATGAGATCCTTGGCCCGGTTCTGATAGTCGGCGGTTTGTTTATCCTTGAGTATTTTTCGTTTACGTTCAAGGGCCTAGGAACAAGCAGTAAATTTCAGAAAAAGCTCGGCAACAGTGGTATTATGGGTGCATGTATTTTGGGTGTTTTGTTCGCTCTATCTTTTTGTCCCATATCTGCAGCCCTTTTTTTTGGAAGTGTTATCCCACTTGCTCTAAAATTTGATTCCAATATATCTATGCCAATTTTTTTTGGCGCCGGCACATCGATTCCGGTTATTGTTTCCGCAGTCATACTGGCCTATGCGGCTCATATGACTGGCGAGTTCTTTAACAAGCTGACTGCTGTTGAATTATGGCTTCGCCGAATAACAGGCGTGGCCTTTATCCTGACTGGATGTTATTTTTGTCTTAAGTATATATTTGGAATAATCAATTTTTGATTGCACTAAATCAACTCCACACCCTGGTCAGACCGCAATATCGAAATGCCAAAACTTTCCGGAAGGGGGAATCAATGTCAGAGTCAGTCAGCAAACAGCTTTCGTTTCTCGACCGTTTTTTGACACTGTGGATCTTCCTGGCCATGTTTATGGGGGTGGGCGGTGGTTATCTCTATCCCGGCATCCGGCAGGTAATCGACCGGTTCCAGGTGGGAACCACCAACATCCCGATTGCCATCGGGCTGATACTCATGATGTACCCGCCCCTGGCCAAGGTGAAATACGAGCAAATGGGTCCGGTCTTTCGCAACCTGAAGGTCCTAGCACTGTCACTCATTCAGAACTGGGTCATCGGCCCGATCCTGATGTTTGTTCTGGCCGTTGTCTTTCTTTCCGGGCATCATGAGTACATGGTCGGACTGATCATGATCGGCCTTGCCCGTTGTATTGCCATGGTCATTGTCTGGAATGATCTGGCCTCCGGGGATACCGAGTACTGTGCCGGGCTGGTCGCCTTTAATTCGGTTTTTCAGGTCCTGTTTTACTCCGTCTATGCCTATGTCTTTATCACCATAGTTCCCCAGTGGCTGGGATTAAAGGGCGCTGTAGTGGATATCTCCATCGGTCAGATCGCAGAAAGTGTGTTTATCTATCTGGGCATTCCCTTTATCGGTGGGATCATCACGCGCGTGATCGGTCTCAAGACCAAAGGACGCACCTGGTACGAAGAAAAATTCATTCCAAAGATCAGCCCCGTCACCCTTATCGCCCTACTTTTCACCATATTGGTCATGTTCTCTCTTAAGGGTGAATACATCGTCCAGCTTCCTTTGGATGTTATCCGGGTGGCGATCCCGCTTACTGTCTATTTTGTGATTATGTTCTTTACATCTTTTTATATGTCAAAAAAGGTGGGTGCCACATACGAACAATCGACTACCTTGAGTTTTACGGCCGCCTCAAACAACTTCGAGCTGGCCATAGCCGTAGCGGTGGCTGTCTTCGGAATCGACTCAGGCCAGGCCTTTGCGGCGGTCATCGGACCATTGGTGGAAGTGCCGGTCTTAATCAGTTTGGTCAACGTGGCCCTTTGGTTCAAGAGGAAATACTTTCCATATACTGTGGAAACACCTGTAGGGATCTGCCATGTGACCTGCAAACCCTAAAAGAGCATTGCTTTACACTCAGGATTTCCTTGTAAAAGAGAGGAGAATTGACGTGGCTCAATATGAAGGTCTTGTGGCAAGCCTTACGACTGATGGTAAAGCCGAAGTTGTAATCAGGCCGGGCACACCAGGCATTGTAGGTGCGCCTGAGTTGACAGGCAGAGTCTGTCACTGCGCAAGCGACGGATCTACTGTAAGGATCGAGACGCTGAACGGGGTTGGCGCAAGTCCAGGCGATGTGGTCTCAGTGGCTCGCGCTTCCGGTCGGCCGATGAAGAACGCTGCCTTGCTTCTGGGCGTTCCCCTGCTGGGCGGAATCTCAGGGGTTATGGCAGGACTCGTTCTTACCAGCAGTTTTGGTGCTGGTGTGACAGCAGTGGTTGTTACAAGTGCAGTGGGGCTTTTGCTGGGAATTATTGTAGGGGTATCGGTCTACAAACGGATGTCAGATAAGAGCCAGTTCATGGTCACGAAAATCATAAGGTCCCGAGCGGACATAGCCGCCCTTCCTGCTGAAGGGCCATCCGGTCTGCGTGGTGAGAATGTGAGTTGTGAGGGGTGCGACCGGCGTTGCATTTGAGCTTGGCCTGACAACAATATCACCATTCGGGCTGGCGGAGTTCCATATATTTCTCTGACAGTAGGGCTGCTGTCATAGAGTCTGAATCCCGAGCTGTGGCACGATCCGACGTCATCTCGGGGTTGCGTATATGCTGACACAACAAAGTCTACCAAAATAGTAGGGTTTTCCTACCGCCAAATACTGGCAATCCCCCATAGACAATACAAAGACCAAGGCTTAAGTTAACTTATAAGCCTACAAGGAAGCAATGCCAGTTCGGGCGAGTTTTTGTTCCTTAAAGCCCGTGGAAAGGGGGGATCAATATGAACAGAACAGTTCGCCTAGGTTTTTCGTTGGTCTTGTGTATGTCGTTGTTTATCTTGCCGTCCAATGTCCTTTCAGATACCAAAGTTGATCCCCACGGAAAAGAAGGCATGTGCCACTATTGCCACAGGTCCAAGGTGGTCGAACAGGGTAAGGCAGAATTTCGTCTGAACACCGTGGAAGCCACCTGCCTGGACTGTCATGGAAAGAGGGGCTCGACGCTCGAGGATTACCTTTGGCGGATGCTGCCCGAGGTCAAGACGAAGCGCGAAATGGTCGATTATTTTGCAAAACACCCTGATTTCTCATGCCATAGTTGCCATAATGTGATGTGCTTGAGGAGTTCCAGAAGAGAACTGCAATTCAGAAACCCTCACATCCAGCTTGACACAGAAGGCAAAATTATAGAAAAGGCGTGTCTCTTTTGCCATACAACAGTAGCTGACTACAAACATCCGACTCGTACAAACGCACACATGCGCTATGATCTCACATACTTGTGTTCGGTTTGCCACATGATGTCCAGTCAAAAAAGAGGGTTGGGGTTTGGCAAAAGTATGACAGAAGCTATGATTCGAAAAAAGGAGGAGTTTGAAAAAGAGCACGATGTTTCTCTACCCCTTGGCCCCAATAACACAGTTATTTGTGCTTCCTGTCATAATCCCCATCAATTAGGTGTTATGTTGGGGAAGAATGG
>CAZCWQ010000149.1:0-5894 GCA_964502365.1 uncultured Desulfobacterales bacterium
ATAACCTACCGTCTGACACGAACCTCACGTGGCAATTTGGCGACTTGTGATACAATCTCCAGTGGGAATTTACACCGTTCTATTTTCGAGACTTAGCCTCTCCCCATTGATCCAAAACCCTTCCAATGGTTGTTGACACCTATACCCCTTCTGTCGACTATCAACCTGTCGAGGTTCTCAGTGCGGCCCTGAAAAGTGCCATTTCTGCAAATCGATATTTGAATCAATATATTAAGAAGACGGGCACAATTCGCTTGACATTCAAAATCTACGTATTATGTTCCGTCCACCTGTGGCCCGCCTGCATTCGCCGGTGGGTTTTGCTCTTAGGGCTAGTTTCCCTTGCCAGGCCACCAGGCCGAGGTTTGGGACCACGATAGAAGATTCTAGGTTGCTGCAATTTGGCTTTATAGGGCATTTCGTTGATGTGACATGAGATGCCCTTTTACTTGAACAAGTCTATAAGGAACAGGGTTGACAGGCAGCATGGTTCTCTCGACCCCATACTGCAAAACGTTTGATAAAGGGATAATAATGAGATTTCAGGAAATTCAAAAAATGGCCAAGGGTATGGGTATTCGATCGCTTAAGATGAAAAAGGCACATTTAATCCGGGATATACAAAGGGCAGAAAACAATATTGAGTGTTACGGCACTAAAAGAGTAGAGAATTGTCAAGAGATGGCTTGTTTGTGGAAAAGCGACTGTCTGAGCTTGAATAATAATGGGAGAGCTTTGCACAACCTTGAGGAGTTTTGTCATTCGACAAAGGGGTCGGTCCATAACATCTCAGCTATAGCCCATGTTTTTTTGTCAAAAATTTAAAGTGCATTTTCCCCATAGACCATTAACAAGAAAGGGAATTTTACCCCTTTCGTATCGGTTCACCGAGAGGAGAGAAAGAAATGGCGAAATTACAGAAGGAAGAAGTTAAGGCCAGAGAGACAAAAACTACCGCAAGAAAGGTGACAATGAAGAAATCAGTTTCAAAGAGTACTACCAAGAAACCAGCATCATCGACTGCGATGAGCGTGGGCATCAAGAAAGAATACCTTAAGGGCAGAAATTCTTGCAAGGTGACATTCCGGTTGCCCAAAATTGCTGCGACTGATGCAAGGAGTGTATGTATCGTTGGTGATTTCAATGATTGGAATATTTACGCCAATCCTATGAAAAGGCTGAGAAACGGAGACTACACCATCACTCTCGAACTTCAACCGGGAAGGGAACATCAGTTTCGTTATCTCATCGATGAATCTAAGTGGGAAAATGACTGGAATGCGGACAAATATGTGAAAAGTCCTTATGGAGATAGTGATAACTCAATTATTGAAGTCTAAATTCGAACATTTTTGCATTTTGTCAGCCTGATAGACATCACGTAGGGCGTGTGGTCATTGATGCATAGCACCCGGATAGACTGTCCAGTCCTAACAGGCGCCGAGCCTGGACTCGCATTTCTTCCAGTATTTAGGAAGAAGCCTTTTTAAACTAGATCCCCATTCAATTGTCAAAGAGCAAGGGCAGGTCTCAAGAGGCCTGCCCTTGTTGTTTTTGGAATGACTACATTCTGTGTTTCTACCCTTAACGCAAAAGCATAACTTGCTGCTATCGACCCAACTAATTGAAACCCCAAAATCTTTGTGATATTCGAAAGAAACTTTGCTTGGGGCTAGACATTTCCTGAGCTGTAATCGTGGCAGGTAATCTTTGAGCGGAGAAAACTGGCCTCATAGGCCTTGCAATGACGATATCTTTACAAATCTAACCCCGTGGCAGGCTTGGAGACTATCCCCACCCACAACTCTCACAACGATCAAGATTCAATAACGGTATGTGAACGGCACTTGGCATTTTTCGGGTGTGATAGCAGTAGCCAGCTGATCTTAAGGAAACGAAGACGAGGCCTCATTCCTGCCGTGACCTCTCAATCACATTCACACATACTCATACAATGGTTTTTCGCATCCCCAGCAGGTAGCCCACACTGGATATGGTCAGGTGTAGGGCAATGGTGAGCACGAAGGACCATAAGACCAGCAGCGGGGAGGGTCTGATAACAAAGAACAGAAATATCCAAATGCCTATGGTCAGATCCACCTGATCAAATAAGAAAAAGACCGCTCCAAGCAGCCCTTTCTCCCTCTTGCCAGGATGAATATCGAGTTGACGTTTGATGAAACTATTGGGCAATTCTCCCAACGTCATACCCAGACCAAGCAGTATCCCTGCAACATAGCCATACTTCCTATAGTCCAACAAAAGGAGCCATGGAGGAAGATAACCCCTATTCTGAAGCCAAGTCTGAATCATTGTCACCAGGGTACAAGAAATCACATTGACCAATAGCCCTCTCCAGGTCTTATGATCACCAAAGACCCTTCTTCCCTTAAAGGTCAGACGAAGATCAAGTGGTCTTTTGAGCTGGGTTAACCAGTCATATCTGATGCAAAGACCATGGGTGATCGCTGCCAAAAGCAGTGGAGATCCTAGTAACAGAAGCTGGCAGGTCATTTCCACCACGGCCAACCTTTAAGAGATTCCAAAAAAATGGGCATAGGCATGTTTGGCCACCCACTGCAGGACATAGGGGACGGAATGGCTATAGTGGCTGACCTGAAAGTTGCAAGTCGAGAGGCAGTGCGGGCTGCACGCTTGCTTTTGCTTGCCTAACTTGATGGGATCAAACTTAGGACCATTATAGATATTCCCCCAATCCTCCATCGAGCCGTAAAGCTCGAAGCAAGGGGCAAAAGTTCCATCCAGCCGAATAATGATGGAGAGCTGTCCGGCCCGACAGGGCCAAGGGGGCAATTGATGTCGGATAAAAAGCTTCATTGTCCGTAAGTGTTCAACCGAGTTTACCATGGTGTAGCCTCGTAGGTTCTTCTGAATCAACCAATCTATGAGTTCATCCACCGCCCGAACCTCCTTCTCAGTGATCCAAGCGCCATCCTCTGGGTGACGGTAAGTGTCATATTTGATCAGCGGTGGTTCATTGATATGATAATCGGTAGCGATTCCATACCTATGAGCAATTTCTGTAAGCGCCCTGACATCTTTTGCATTCTTCCGAGTAACATTGATATTTAAAAAGGTAATGTAACCATATTCTTTTTCCTGTGCCACCAGATATTCAAGTTGCGGTTTTATACGAGTGATGCATTTTGGAATGCCCTCATAGGCCTCGACAGCGTCCACAGCCAAATTGACAGTGGAGACACCGGCTTCTCCGATCTGATCGATAAAAGACTCATCCATGAGAATGCCATTGGTGGGCAGGTACACAAAAAAGCCTCTTGTGGTAGCATAGCGGGTTAGGTCAATGATGAACTGCTTACGCACCAGTGGTTCTCCTCCCATGTAAGCCACTACCCTACATCCCACCGATTTTAGCCAGTGCACAGCATCCTTTGCGACCTGCATGGTCATACCACGTATTTTCTTGCCCCTGCTGTAGCAATAGTGGCAGTCCAGATTACAATTTAGATCTGTGTACAGGAAAGCAACAAGTGGTCTGAATTCTTGTGAGTGAATCCGTGATTTTATGTAGGGGAGAAGCCAGCTTCTATATGCCCTGGCGAAGTTATGCAGATTGTACCTGGAGCTGTGTATCTTCTCGCCAGAGAGGGGAGTCCAGTGAATCCATTCAGGCTGACAATTGGAGGCTCTCGATTTCTGCGGAGTTGCCATTAAAGACACCTCCTTTGCCCGTTCGGATCAAGCTACGCTTGTTTACTAGAATAACAGTCCAGATTATTTTGCAGGTCTTATCTTTATCGATATTGTGTTACAGGTCTTGGATAAGAATGCGCACCCCTTGCTATCCCCAAAGACTTTCATCATTTGGCAATTGACTACCGTCCTTATTTGATAGAAACACAACATGGCTAAACTGTCAACCTCCCTTGCCATTGTGTATACATGAGTATTTGTTGATTTTGCAATAGATTTCCAGTGAACTTCGGATTCCGACCTCAAGGAATCTCTTGCGATGTCAGCCCCAGACCGTCAAATATCAACCGTGCGGATTTCTTGATGATTTTAGAAGAACACCTTAACATTCGTCACGGTAAGGCCTCTGGTCCCAGCCGAACAAGAGAAAGGAGGCAAATGCCATGACCGCTTCAAGCCATCTCGATTCATCAGTGAGCCTCTTATTACCCTCCCGATAAACCGCTTGAACACTAACTTCGGCCAAGCTCAAACTTGGGTCAGCAACTGTTAACAATCTGACATATCATTCATAGTCTTATGTCAACGCGTTGGAAGAAAGAAGCTTTAACCATTTTGCTATTGTAATGAAGACTGCCTGGAATGTTCCGGCATGATTGATGCAGGGCAAGAACGGGATGCAGAGTTTCCGTATTCAGATCATTGCTACAAGCTAAAAGCGCAAGGGAGAGCACGATGGCCGGAAAATCACATCAGAAATCGGAACAAGGGGCTCGAGGCTTCAAGGATGCACTCATGTCCATTAAATTGATGTTGGTCGCAATTGGATTTGGGGCAATCTTTTGGGTTGTTGAATCCGCTATGCACGTTTTCATGTTCCATGAGGGTAATCTTACTCAGCAAATATTCAGCCCTGAAGCACACGAAATTTGGATGCGATTGCTTGTTACAGCCGTCGTCACCGCATTCGCTATTTACGCCCAATTCAGTATCAACCAGCGCAGGCAGAGCGAGCTAACAGCCAAACACACTTCTGCAGAGCTCAGTCAAATATTCAACACCGCAGCGGACGCAATGCGTGTCGTCGACAAAGAATTCAACATGCTTCGGGTTAACGAGACTTTCTTGACTCTGGCAGGCATAAGCAACGAAGAAGTGGCTGGCAAGAAGTGTTATGAAGTGTTTCATGGGCTCTTCTGTCATACTGCAGAGTGTCCACTGACCCGAATTCTTGGTGGTGATGAGCGTGTTGAACACTATGCAGAAAAGGTGTGCAACGATGGCACCACAGTCCCTTGCCTTGTAGTCGCAACTCCCTTTGTGACGCCTGGTGGACAAGTCATTGGCATTGTTGAAGACTTCAGGGACATGTCCGATCGTAAGCAGGCCGAGGACGCGCTGCGTGAGAGCGAAAAAGAATCCCGGAATATCAGTATGGAGTTGGCCCTGGGCTTGTCGGAGGTCTTTGAGGCGTTGAAAGGAATATCTTCAGGAAACCCTGAGGTTAGGATAGCCGAAAGCTCAGACCTTGAGTTGATCGCCAAATTGAAACGGATGGTAAACCTCACTGCTGAAAACCTAGCAGAACTGGTTAATATGTCTCATGAGTTTGCCATAGGCCTTGCTGAACACTTCGATACATTGCACAAGGTCTCAAAGGGCGATCTCACTGCCCGAATATCCGGGACCTCGCAAGAAGTTCTATTGCAATCACTAAGTAAAGTAACAAACCAGATGATCGAGAGTGTATCCACAGAAATCACGGAGCGCAAGCGGGCGGAGGAGGCCGCGAGGGAATCTGAAGACAAATACAGAACACAGTTTGAAGAAGCACTCGATGCCATGTTTGTAGCTGATGCGGAAACAGGGATAATACTTGACTGCAACCAGGCAGGGTCAGACTTGGTTGGAAGAGCAAGATCGGAGCTGGTCGGTGAGCACCAGCGGATTCTCCATCCTCCGGAAGAAGCTGGAGCAGAATTTAGCTGCACTTTCAAACAGCATTTGAGAGAAAAAGAAGGACAAGCTCTGGAAGCCAAAGTTGTTACCAAGAACGGAGAGATAAAAGATGTTGCAATAAAGGCCAATATGTTTGAACTCAATGGCAAGAAAGTTCTCCAGGGGATATTCCGCGACATAACCGAGAGCAAGCAGGCGGAGATGGAAGTGGTCAGAGCCAAAGAAGCTGCCGAAGCAGCCAATCGTGCCAAAAGCGATTT
>CAZCWQ010000150.1:0-5501 GCA_964502365.1 uncultured Desulfobacterales bacterium
GAAACTTGATCTCAAGAATAGAAAAACAAACCTTAGAACCTACCTGTTATCTATGGGTAGCTAGGGACGTTGTTAAGTAATCAAGTAAGTTGAGATGGCGCGAGGTGTATGCTACATACCAGGTCATGCCCAGGAGAGCACGTCTCGGGGGTGTTACATCACGTAATCATCCGTGGTATCGAGCGTCGCAAGATATTTTGGGACAGTAAGGATCGGGACGATTTTATTGACCCGTTGAGTATGATGTTGCCGGAGGCAAGTATGGCCTGTTATGCGTGGGCACTGATGTCAAATCATGCTCATTTTTTGTTTCGCACGGGCGATGTGGGATTATCGACGGTGATGAGGCGTTTGCTGACGGGCTATGCAGTGAGTTTTAATAGAAGACGCAAACGGCACGGCCATCTGTTTCAAAACCGATACAAGTCTATTTTGTGTCAGGAAGATGCGTATTTGAAGGAACAGATCTTATAATCTTATGTACGGACTTTCATGAAGGCCCCTGGTGTTGTCGCCCAACCGGGGGCTTTCTTTTGTGCCTACCCGTTGACCCTTGACTGAATCCCTCCTCTGTCAACTGTGTAAGTTTTTTCAGTCCAAGTGATATTGTTTTCACATTTTCGCCGTGTCTGTTGCCCCGAAGTTTCGCTAACTACATGGAAATATTAAGATACTCCTTTTGGCCTGATTGTTGCTAGTTCTAACCTTAAAGGCATTGCTCAGCGTCATTGCTTTTCATCAAGGTCGGGGAGTTAGCCTACCTATGTCTAAGGCCGGAGGAACCACATGGATGTTTATTCCTTAGTAGCCGTTGCGGGTGCTGTGATTATTGAGGGCCTGGTAGGTCTTCTTGTAGTAGTGGTAATATCGAAAATGAACAGGTAATCCTCTCTCTTTCCCCATACTCAACCATGCCCTGTGAAATGTTCGTTACTCTATGCCCATCTAAGCCTGTTTTTGGCCCCTGAAAGCCCCGCTACGTGCTCCCACAATGTCGATAAAAGATGTGGTTTCAGCCCCACAGGATGGCCTTTCTCCTGTGTCCCTATACCCCGAGTATGGCTTTGGCAGAGATCGTGGATTCCAAGGGCGTTTTCTCCGCGTAATAGTCCAGAAGCTAGTGGCGTCGCCAGACTGATGTGGACTGGCGGCCATTCTTCTGATATACATATCAAACGTTTACTTTCCGTGTAGAGATCGGGTAACGGTATCTGCAATCCCGCCTGCCTGAGGACGCGCACAGCATGTTGTATGATCTCTTAAATCTGCTTGTGACTGACACCATGGTTTTATCTTGAGCTATTTTTTGGATTTGATATAGTTCTCCCAAATCATGCCGTTCCCTTTCAGAGCGTAACAAACTTCAGCTGGGGAAAATCCCATGGGAATGACAAAGGCTCTTTGCATCGTATGCAAGATATGCGTGCTTTGGGCCTTTTTTGTGTTCAGCGCCAATGAGTGGGAGTTGCATTGACCAGGCGACAAGATTAATGGGAACAAAGGGTTAGATACTCAATAGATGAATGCTGTTCCTCGGCTCTGAGGAACTGTCGGATATTTGATCCGAGGAGATGCAAGATGAAACCGAAGGGTACAAATCGTATAAGGTTTACGGATAAGATGGTTTTGATCGGAACCGGTCTGGGGGCACTCTTTTGGATTCTTGAGTCCGTTATACATGTTTATGTATTCCGCACGGGTAACTTCGTGAGCGAAATATTCTCCCGAGATCCGAATGAACTCTGGATGCGGTTCCTGGTTGTGTTTATCCTCATTGCATTCGGCATGTATGCCCAAGTCGTCATTAGGCAGCGCGAGCGGGCGCAGAGGGCCATGAGGGAAAGTGAGGTTTGGCTTTCCGCAACACTTGATTCCATCGGGGATGCCGTAATGGCAACTGATACGAACGGGTGTGTGGCTTTCATGAATCCTGTTGCCCACTCACTGACCAGCTGGGACCAGGAAAAAGCCATCGGTAAGCCATTAGAACATGTCTTCAACATCATAAATGAGGAAACCAGGAAACCCGTTGAGAACCCCGTAACCAAGGTAATTCGAGATGGAATGGTCGTTGGTCTAGCGAATCACACCATACTTATTGCTAAGGACGGAAAGGAAATAGCCATTGATGACAGCGGGGCTCCCATCAGGAATGAAGAAGGGGACATCATCGGCGTCATTTTGGTCTTCCGCGACGTAAGTGACAGGAGGCGGGCCGAGCAGGCGCTTCTTCAGAGTGAAGAGCGCTACCGGCGCATCACCGAGGCGGTGACGGACTACATTTTTACGGTTCGCATCGAGGATGGACATCCTGTAGAAACAGTTCATAGTCCTGCATGTTTTGCTGTAACCGGATACACGCCCGAGGACTTTGCTTCCGATCCCCACTTATGGTTTCGGATTGTGCATGAAGAGGATCGCGAAGCCGTCCAGGAGCGGACCAGGCAAGTGCTTTCGAAACAGGACGTTAAGCCTCTGGAACATCGTATCTTTCGAAAGGGTGGCTTGATGCGTTGGGTAAGAAATACACTAGTTCCCAATTATGACTCACACGGCAAACTCCTTTCGTACAATGGTCTGATTAGCGACATCGACGAGCGCAAGCGGACTGAGGAGACCTTGCGCGAGAGCGAAGAACTCTTCCGCAACGTTTACGGCACTGCACCGTTGGCTTTTGTCGTTTGGGATGTAGATACCCGCGTTACTGACTGGAATAAGAAAGCAGAAGAAGTGTTTGGCTGGTCCAAGGAGGAGGCTTTTCACCGCAACTTTCTTGATTTTCTTATTCCGGAAAAGGACCGACCTCATGTCGAACGTCTGGTGGACAGGCTTATCAAGAGTGACCTTCCGAGTCATTCCATCAATGATAATCTCACCAAACACGGGCAAACAATCACCTGTGAATGGAATAACTCCCCACTCCATGACGACGACGGAAACATAGTCGGGGCGATGTCCCTCGCACTCGACATCACCGAGCGCAAGAAGGCGGAGAAGGAGCTTCGAGAGAGTGAGGACAGGTACCGGCGCATCACAGAAGCCATCACAGACTACATTTACACTGTAACCGTAGAAGATGGGCGTCCCGTCCAAACAATTCACGGACCTGCCTGTGTAGCAGTTACAGGCTACACGGCTGAGCATTTCAAGGAGAACCCTTACCTGTGGATACAGATGGTACATGAAGAAGACCGTGCAGCGGTGGAAGAACTGGCCGCGCGAACCCTGTCGGGGGAGAGAGTTCCAGCTCCAGAACACCGGATCATCCGGAAAGATGGTGCCACACGTTGGGTGAGGAATACGCCTGTTCTAAACTTTGACAGCCAGGGACGGCTACTATCCTATGATGGGCTAGTACAGGACGTCACGGAGCGCAAGCAGGCACAGGAGGCCTTGCGCAAGGCCCACGATGCATTGGAAAGGTTCAATTTGGAGCTCGAACAAAAGGTTCAGGAAAGGACCGAGGAGTTGAGGCAGAAGAACGAACAATTAGTCCAAGCTGAAAGGCTTGCTGCAATTGGCAAAATCACAAACAGGGTAGCCCATGAACTCAGGAATCCACTGACAGCAGTTGGTGGATTCGCTCGAAGAATCAATAAAAGGGCGCCTGCCGACGATCCGAACAAGAAATACCTTCAAATGATAGTTGATGAGGTGATGACCATGGAAAGCAAACTGTCTGAAATTACACGAATCCAGTCACAGTGAGAAGATATTGCACGTGGCGCGTTAAGACGCATGCAATAACAAGGACTTAGTAAACCGCGTTTTGAGGGCTGACGTCATGTGCAAGATAGTCATTATTGTGGATGACGAGGAAGACATTCGATCGCTCTGTGCGGTGCAGCTGGCATTTTAAGTCTATGATCCATACGTTCTTTCCACAGAGGATGAAGGCGGAGACAAGAAGAGCATCGAGATACAGTTCTAATGGGCCTACAATGACAAGATCCGGGCAAAACGCTCCGACGATCAAGGAGATGCCTACAGCTTGCCTCCGCTCAGCGGGTGGCAACGGAATCTATTCAAAGCTCTACTCTCGAAAAGGAGCTTGAGAGATGAAAAATAAGGTGAAATGCTGGCAGTTTTTTGAATGTAACGACAAGGACTGCCCAGTCTACAAATCACAGGAGCCGAGGTGTTGGCTAATCCCGGGGACCCATTGTCGAAACGAGATCCAGGGAAAATTTTTGGAAAAGATGGAGATGTGCCTTGAATGTGAGCCTTTTAGGGCAAACATGGATGTCAGTTCCATGGAAGACACGCTCAGGGCGGTGAATAGACAACTCAAAGAATTTAGCAGGATGGTTGAGGAGCGAGACGGGGAATTGGAAGACACCAGCATGGAGTTGGCCCTTGGCTTGTCTGAGGCTTTTGAAGCCCTACAGCAGATATCTTCAGGAGACCCTTCAGTAAGGATAGCCGAGAGCTCGAAACTCGAGTTGATTGCCAAATTAAAACATATGGTCAACCTGACCGCTGAAAATCTAGCAGAAATCGTTAATCTGTCTCATGAGTTTGCGATGGGTCTTGCTGAACACTTCGATGCACTCGATAGGGTGTCAAAAGGTGATCTCGCTGCCCGGGTATCGGGCACTTCGGAAGTGGACCTATTGGAATCTCTGAAGAAAGTAACAAACCAGATGATTGAAAGTGTGTCCACAGAAATTACCGAGCGCAAGCGGGCGGAGGAAGCGCTGCAAAGTGCTCGCGACGACCTGGAAATTCTGGTTGAGCAGCGAACTGCCGAGCTTTCAAAATCCAACGCACTGCTAAAACAGGAGATTGCCGAGCGCAAGCAGGCAGAGAAAGAATGCCGAAACATAAACGTAGAGCTTAACAACTTTGTCCGTGTTGTCTCCCATGACCTGAAGACTCCTATCATTGCTATCCAGGGTTTTTCTTCTCGTCTGCTCAAGCATTATAAAGAAAAACTGGGGAAGAGGGGCGGAAGTTACGTTGAGCAGATCAAAGCCAGTTCCCGCCGAATGGAGGTCTTGGTCTTTGACCTCTTGGAGTTGTCAAAAATCGGCCGGGTGGTTTCTGCTTTTAAGGATGTTCCCTCCCTTGAGATAGTAAGAAACGTAACCTCAGCCCTCGGAGACAGATTGAAGGAGAACGAAATAGAGCTTGTTGTGACGGACAACCTTCCCACCATCTGTTGTGACGGGGAAAGGATGTATCAGGTTTTTGAGAACCTGCTTGTAAACGCTATCAAGTTTACTCGGGTTACTAAGGCCCCTAAGATCGAAATTGGGTATGAAGATAGGGGGAATTTCCATCAGTTTTATGTACGGGATAACGGCGTCGGGATTGATCCGAAATATCACCGAAAAGTATTTGAGATGTTCGAGAGGCTAAAGCAAATAGAAGATCAGGAAGGAACAGGATTAGGACTTGCAATTGTTGACAGGATCGTGAAAAACCATAATGGGAAGGTTTGGGTGGAGTCTGAAAAGGGGAAGGGTGCAACGTTCCATTTTACCCTGCAGAAGGCGCCT
>CAZCWQ010000151.1:0-5240 GCA_964502365.1 uncultured Desulfobacterales bacterium
CTCGAACCCGCGACCCTCAGCTTGGAAGGCTGATGCTCTAGCCAACTGAGCTATTCCCGCACTGAAATCGTCGATACAGCCGCTTTTTCTCTCAATGACTTGGTCTTGGCGGAAAACAGATTCTGTGCCAATCAAGTCCGTCAAATGATGAAGGCCTTGAATATTTTTCGTGCAAAGTCCCCTGGGTTCGGGTTATGGCCCCTCGGCAAAGACACAGTAAGAGGAATGAGGAGAGTGCATGTAGTCCACACGATGCCGTTCCAAACACTTGGCCATCTCCTACATACAACTTACCATGGGGCTTGGTGGAGGGGGGAGGATTCGAACCTCCGAAGGCATCGCCGACAGATTTACAGTCTGTTCCCTTTGGCCGCTCGGGAACCCCTCCGTGGATATCTCAGTCCATCTCATTGGAGCCAGCGGAGGGACTCGAACCCCCGACCGACTGATTACAAATCAGCAGCTCTACCATCTGAGCTACGCTGGCCCCCCTCGAAGGCGCGAAGAAGCAAGATCGTCAATCCTGTTTGACGATGGTTCTTCTAAAAAGGCGCGTCTGTATGGGCCAACATATAAACTCACTTATTTAATGCCATTTGAGCACAAAAGCAAACATAAATACGTCGAGTTAAGGGATATGCCAAACCGTAAGTTGTAAAGATTCATGTTTTTCTCTAATTTTCTTTAAAAAGCTTCCAATGTCCCTGATATTCTCTCACGAAGGTCCGTGCCCACGTATCTTCACTCAACAGTTGACGACCCTTCGTCATTCTGTTAATCGAAAAAGAGTTCAATCCGCCTCATCCGTTCAAGAAGCATATAGCCACAGGCAAAACAGCAGTCTCTCATGTAAAAAGACACACGACAAACAACAGAGACGCTACCAAATCCCGTCAAGTGCGCCCAAAGTAGTTACGGAGTATGGTATGAATCCCAAAATTGCTCACGGGAGTGAACAAAATCGACCTTTTCTAAAGGCTAAAACTATTGCGTAAAGGTGGACTTTTCTAAAATACTGTCTGCGACTACAATCCGAAACATTATTACGAGGTAGCTGATGGACTTTTCTCTCTCCATGGAACAAAATATTCTAAGAGAATCGGTACGAACTTTTGCAGAAAAGGAGATCAAGCCTGTAGCCAGGCAATTGGATGAAACTGAAACCTTTTCTTATGACATCACCAACGCGATGGGAGAACTCGGCTTATTTGGCATATTCGTAACTGAACAATACAATGGACAGGAACTCGACTATCTTTCTTATGTCATTGCAGTGGAAGAACTTGCCCGCGTGGATGCGTCCCAAGCCGCAACGGTGGCTGCTGCGAACTCGCTCGGCATCGGCCCCCTCTACTATTTTGGTACCGAAGATCAGAAAAAGAAATACCTCCCCAAGCTGTGTACCGGCGAAATGCTGTGGGGTTTCGGCCTCACAGAGCCAGACGCCGGATCTGATGCCGGGGCATGTCGGACCCATGCTGTCTTAGATGGTGACACGTGGGTCATCAATGGTAGCAAGATTTTTATCACCAATGCTTCCACGGATATCTCCGGAGGCGTCACGGTGATGGCTGCCACCGGCAAGCAGAGTGACGGTCGCAATGAACTCAGCTGTTTTCTGGTAGAATCCGGCACGCCAGGCTACACCGCACAGCCAATGCACGGAAAGATGATGTGGCGAGCTTCAAACACTAGCGTCCTGTATTTTGAAGATTGTCGGGTCCCCCAAAAAAACTTACTCGGACAACGGGGCAAAGGTTTTCATCAGATGCTTGCAACACTGGACGGTGGTCGTCTCAGTATAGGTGCCATGGGGCTTGGTGGCGCCCAAGGCTGTTATGACATGGCGCTGAAATATGGCAAAGAACGAACCCAGTTCGGCAGGCCCATATCCACCTTCCAGGCCAATGCCTTCAAACTGGCTGATATGGCCATGGAAATTGAGTCTGCCAGGTTGCTCCTTTACAGAGCTTGCTGGCTCAAGGACACCAATAAACCTTACACCAAAGAGGCTGCCATGGCAAAACTTTACTGTTCCGAAGTAATGGGCCGCGTGGCCAATCACGCAGTCCAACTCCACGGTGGCTACGGCCTCATGAAGGAATATGACATTGAACGGTTCTACAGGGATCAAAAACTCCTGGAAATCGGTGAAGGGACCTCGGAGATCTTACGCATCGTCATAGCCAGGCTTGTCGGAGCCTTCCACTAGCTATCCATGGGTGAGCCCGTTGGCCCGTTGACCTACTCAAAGATCCTCCTGAAGTCCTGGATGCTCTTTTTCACCTCGTCTAGTTCGGATGAGGGTGAAGGGGCCGACTCAGCAGATGCAATAGGCTCGTAAATCTCTTTGAGATGAGCCACGTCAAATAGTTGCTCAGGGACCTTTGGATCGACCTCAAAGGTCTCCATTACCTGCATCCTCACAAGCGTCCCATTTTCCAAAAACAGTATACGGCCAGGGTACGTCTTATGCTTGTCCAACGGCCTGTAATCTGTGTACTCGATTTCTTTCAAAGGGGTGACCTCTTCTCCCTTGCGGCTTAGAACAAACCTGATTGGCCTGAGGGTGTTCTTGTCAATCCACACCTGAGGGACGGATTCATCAGGGTATTTTGCCCCAATTACATAGCAAATTCTCTCTTTGAACCTTCCAAGGCTCACAATGTCAGGATTGACCCCCAACTCGGAGAGCCGACTCAGCAACAGATCTGTTTCTGTGTAAAGCAGCAACCCTTTGAAGTGGTCAAATTGGCTTTCTGTCTCCCCAACAATCTTTCCGTTAATGACACTCACGACACCCTCTGGGCTGACCACCCGGACCTGCTCCAGCCCGGATGTACTCATCTCCGACCGGAACCGATCCGGATACTTGTAATAGAGGGTCTCATCGAGTTCCTGCATGCCCCCATCAAGACTGGGATCATACAGGACGGTCTTTTGGGACACTATCAGGGTGCGGCCGGAGCTAAAGCCGCCGATCATCAAGGTCAGAATCTGTCTCGCGGGAAGAATGTAGGCGCTGGCAACCGAGGCCAACCCCAAAATGATACAAGCAAAAGGTATAGGTAAGGTACAACGCTTCATGCGGATCGTATAGCAGAGCTCCTGGGACTTTTCAATCGAATTCGGCTTGGGGTCATCTCCGGTTTCCACGAAGGTTTTCACCGGAAAAGAAAATATCCGCTCAAGTCCGGAACCAATTCTGCCGAAAAAAACCGTGGGTGGACTTGGGAGAACGACCTACATGAAGACCACGCATAAGATTCGTCCCATGGCGATGGGAGCAAGCCTTGTCGTATGGCTATTTCTTATGGCCCCTGCCAATAGTGCCCGTGCGTTTAATTTCAAAGATGTTATCTCTGTTGGTGCCGCGTACACGACCCATCTGTTCCTCCATGAAACCGGCCATCAAGTTGTAGCTCAAGAGGTAGGTGCTGAATCTCCAAGAATGAACTTCTTTACCAAGCAGGGCGGCTCATTCTATCCTGGGCTGTCCACCTATGAGAACATCCCCGAGGAATCAAAACTGCCCTATGCGGTGGGCGGTGAACGGATGGCAGGTTTTACCTTTGAATACGCCCTGCAATCTTATCGTGGCAAACCAACTACATATAACAAGGCCCTCATGTTTTTCAGCTGCGTAGATTTTTTCGTCTACACCCTGCTTGGAAACTATGTCAATACGGATGCAAACATGTATGACCCAAACCTTATCCGTGAAGAGATAGGCTTGAGCAAGGGGGCCTTGCTGTCAGTAGTCGCGGCAAAATCGCTCCTTAACACTTACAGGGTCATGAACCCGGATGCCAACTTTGCCCCACTAATTTGGGTAGACAAGACAAGTGCTGTCTTGTTGCTGCGCTTCCCTTTCTGATCTGGGCCAAAGAAATTGCTGCCCCATTTTTCTGTCTGAAATTTTATTCCACGCCTATCATTGACCCGTGCGCTGCGGTGGCAATAAAGCAGCCACCGCCTCCACCACCGCTACCGCTGGAGGTGGCAGTAGCGCTGCTGCTGTGGCTTGAGGTGTCGAGTGTCCCGACAGTCGCTACGTTAGAATACTCAGAATTGCCACTACCGTTAAAGGTCCTCACCCGGAAGTAGTAATCGGTAGATTCATTCAGGCCGGTACTGCTGTATGTTGTAATGTCTGCATTAACAATAGCTATCTCTGAATACATCCCCTCCAATCCGGTCTTTCTCTCTATCTTGTAGCCCCATTCTACAGAAGAATTGTCAGCCCATGAAAGATCAATACGGCTGCTGGAAATGGCCTTGGCCGACAGACGCGTGGGAGCGGCAAGGGGAGTTGTGGCATGCTCCTCATTCGAAGCAGCTGAATCACCAGCTGAGTTAAAGGCACGGACGCGGAAATAGTAGGTCGTGCCATCATCAACGGTCATGTCCAAGTACGACACCGCATCTTGAGCAGCTGTTCCGACATGTGTGTAAGGACCTCCTGCGGTGGTGGCCCTAACGATTTTGAAGCCTGATTCATCAGCGGCATTATCGGTCCAGCTCAGACCAACCCTGCTGGCCGAGACTGAAACCGCATCAAGATTATATGGTCTTGGATCAAGCAACGGGATGTCAGGATTCACGCTCTTGTCGGCATTGATTCTGCCGGCCATGAGCATTTGTCCTGTGAGCGCTGGTATGACATCCACCGCGTTTAGGATGCGGTCTTTTACCTCATCGTATGCGAGAGTGAAATGGCCGTTTTGTGCTAAGTCTTCTGCCCAGATCAAGGCGGCAAGGCCTGATACATGGGGTGTGGCCATGGAGGTTCCGCTGCAAGGACCGTAACCGTCACCGTCATCATCATGACACGTGCCGGAGAGATGACCAAACGGGACAAAGGTTGAATAGATATCCACCCCAGGAGCAACAATATCTACAGAGGTCGCTCCGTAGTTAGAAAACGAAGCCAGTGCATCATTTTGATCCGTTGCCGCTACTGCGATTATGTTATTCAGGTCATAGCTTGCTGGATAGGCAGCGGTGTCACCATTGTCCAGGGCATCATTTCCTGCTGCCGCCAAAAATAGTATCCCTGCATCCCTTGCCGTTCCTATGGCCTCATATTCCAGCACAGAATAAGTGGAACCTGTAAAGCTGGCATTGATGATCTTTGCCTTGTTATCTATCGCATAATCGATGGCTTCAATCTCATCGGCGACGGAACCATTGCCATTAGCATCCAGCATTTTGAGTGGCATGATGGACACCGACCAGTT
>CAZCWQ010000152.1:0-5137 GCA_964502365.1 uncultured Desulfobacterales bacterium
ATCTATCATCCGGCATCAATTGCTACAAGATATACCGGCTTAAATCCACATCATCCTTGATGTCTCTGAGTTTTTCGTACACGTATTCGGCGTCAATGGCAATCTGCTGTTCGGCCATATCTGGCGCGTCAAATAGTATCTCATCAAGGAGCCGTTCCATAACCGTGTGGAGCCTCCGCGCCCCTATGTTTTCAGTGCGGGCATTGACCTCCGTGGCAATCTCTGCGATGGCGGAAACTGCGTTGTCTTTAAAAACCAAATCAATGCCCTCGGTTTTGAGCAGGGCCGTATACTGAAGCACGAGGGCATTTCTCGGCTCGGTCAAGATCCTGACAAATTCTTCTTTGCCCAGGGATTTTAGTTCCACCCTTATCGGAAACCGGCCTTGCAGTTCCGGGACCAGGTCCGAGGGCTTGGTATTATGAAAGGCTCCGGAAGCTATGAAAAGGATATGGTCTGTTTTGACCATGCCGTACTTTGTAGCCACCGTACATCCCTCCACAATGGGAAGGAGATCGCGCTGTACGCCTTCCCTGGAGACATCCGGCCCGTGCCGTCCCTCTCTTCCGGTAATCTTGTCAATCTCGTCAAGGAAGATGATGCCGGTCTGTTCCACTTTGGTAACGGCCTTTTTTATAACCTTTTCCATGTCCACCAGACGTTGGGCCTCTTCGTTTGTGAGAATCTCAATCGCCTCCGGGACCTTCACTTTTCGTTTTTTTGTTTTCTTCGGGAACATGCTGCCAAACATGTCCTTGAGATTGATGTCCATCTCCTCAAGCCCCACGCTGGAAAATATCTCCACCACAGGCATCGCCCGTTCAGCTACTTCTAAATCTACATAACGATTGTCAAGTTTTCCGTCGCGCAGCATTTTTCGGATTTTCTCTCTGGTTGATGGGGGCTCCGCGGCACCTTTCTTGACCAGTTCCAACGTCTTCTCCTCACCTTCAATCTCTTCAGGGGCCTCTGACTCCTTCTTAGGGGGAAGCAAGATATCGAGCAATCGCTCTTCGGCTATAGTCTGAGCTTTTACCTTCACAGCCTCCTGTTGGTTCGATTTTACCATGTTGACGGCCAGCTCAGTCAGATCGCGGATCATGGACTCTACGTCGCGGCCAACATATCCGACCTCGGTGAACTTAGATGCCTCAATTTTCAAGAACGGAGAATCGGCCAAATTAGCCAGACGCCGTGCAATTTCGGTCTTGCCAACCCCTGTGGGGCCAATCAGAATAATATTCTTGGGGGCTATCTCATCTCGCAAGTCTTCTGGAACCTGCCGGCGCCGCCATCGGTTCCTGAGAGCAATCGCTACTGAGCGCTTGGCATCGTTCTGGCTTATAATATATCTGTCTAGAGCTGATACGATTTCCCGTGGTGTCAGCTTTTTCATCGATACTCCTTGGACCCTGCCTCTTTGTCGCTACGTTGCCCGCTGCTGGTACTCATTCCAGTGCATTTTGCCTCTCTGCTCCAACTCGGAAAATAGCGACGTGGCCGACAACTCATCTGATCTCTTCAATTGTGACGTCTTCGTTTGTGTAGATGCAAAGGGAGGCAGCAATCTTCATGGCAGCATCTGCAATGGATCTGGCATCCAACTCCGTGTGGCGGATCAGGGCCATTGCAGCTGCCTGAGCTAATGCCCCTCCGGAGCCGATTCCCAAAACCCCTTCATCCGGTTCGATCACATCGCCGCTCCCCGATATCAGAAACAAATGCTCAGAATCCACAGCCACAAGCAGCGCCTCCAGACGCCTTAAATACTTGTCAGTCCTCCAGTCCTTTGCCAGCTCCACAGCCGAGCGAGTCAGATTCCCATTGAACTGCTCAAGTTTTGCCTCAAAGCGTTCATAAAGATTCAGGGCGTCGGCCGTAGCGCCAGCAAACCCCACGATAATCCTGTCCTCATATATCTTGCGGACCTTCTTGGCATGGTGTTTCATAATAGTCTCTTTCATGGTCACCTGACCGTCACCTGCCAAAGCCACACAACGGCCACGCCGGACAGCCAAAATCGTGGTGCCGTGAAGGCTTACATTCATTGCGTGCATTTCGCCTCACCAAGCTTAATAGAATCGCAAAAAAGTATTTCAAATCCAACTCGCCCGCGGCCCTATCGCCTCGGGTGTGTCTTGTCATAGACCTCCATCAACCGGTCGATACTTACATGGGTATACCTTTGCGTGGTTGACAGGCTGGCATGACCTAATAATTCTTGTACCATCCGAAGATCCGCCCCCGCATCAAGCATGTGGGTGGCAAAGGTGTGACGGAGCCCGTGGGGCGTTATGGATCGCATCAGTCCCATTTGTCGAACCACCTGCTCGAGGATCCGTCCAACGGAACGCGTACTCAAACGTCCCCCCAGCCTGTTCAAGAACAAAGCAGTACTCACCGTGTGAGACATTCTCTTTGTCCGACTCCTCCCGTCCAGGTAAGCGCGGATTGAACATAACGCCGTCTTGCCCACAGGGGTCAGGCGCTCCTTATTCCCTTTGCCAAGGACTCGAACCAAGCCCCTGTCAAAATCTACATCCATTACGTCCATCCCCACGAGTTCGGATACTCGCAATCCAGTTGAGTAAAGCGTCTCCAGAATCGCTCTGTTCCGCAAAGCAAGCACCGAATTCCCCTTGAGGCTGTCCAGCAGACGAAATGTCTCGTCAATAGGTAAATAATTCGGAACGGTCCGTCCCCGCTTAGGCGTCAGAACAGCTTCAGCAGGATTTCTGGTAATTGCCCCTTTCTTCACCAAGAATCGAAAAAAGGATCTTATGGCTGAGAGCTTCCGGGCTATCGTCGTCTTTTCGTGTTTCTTGTGCAAAAACCCCAAATAGGAGCGGATCACCATGCCATCCACGCGACGGATATCGGCACTTGTTTCGCCTTGAGAGTCTCTGTCCAGATAGTCAATAAACTGCTCCAGATCTTTCCGGTAGGCCCGGCAGGTGTGGGGCGAAAAACCTTTTTCCGCAGACAGATTTTCAATAAAGGTTTCGATCGATAATTTCATGCTTACCCCAGCCTACCAAAATAGGTATTTGAGCTGCCCGGAGATAGATACGGTTGTTCGAAAAATTCTAAAATTATCACAATTATCTGATTAATCAACAAAAAAGTAGAGCCAACTATGAGACGCGGAGATCTATGAGGCCCCTGAGCTCACTCCAAGTGCGGACCTCCTTAAAGGGATGGGAAGAACGATTCCAAGGTTGGTTAAACAGGATGGGGGTAATATCCTCGTTGCGCAACATGAAACAGATCTCAAGGCAGTCCTCCACAAAATACCGCACGCCTCGTCTCTTAAGTACGTCAACCTTTGCCCCAAACTCGCCCGTGGCAATCACTTCGATGGGAAATGGAGACCGAGGAAGCTTCTTGTCCACCCAGGCCTTGATCGGGGAAAGTGTGGGTCGGGCGGTCACGAAAAGCAGTGGCGCTCTGCCCCCTATTTCGGAAAGTACTTCCACAGAACCTTCTATTGCCTCGAGCTCCACGTCAAAGTCCCCTTCCAGTATATTGCTTATCACAGTGTTAATAATCTCAGACCTTAGGTCCAGGCAGTCTTCCAGAAAGTACTGAGTAATGTCCTCATACCTTATATGGTTGATTCCGTAATCCTTGCGAACAATTTCTATAAACAGTGCCATTGTGTTCGCAAACACGCCGTCTATGTCAAAAGCTATCTGTTCGGGATCGATCATGTCGGCCCGCTCCTATGCAACTCTGCGTGTCTTCTTCTTGAGCCGACCGATACGCCGCCTTAATATCTTTACTTTTGTCTTCTCCTTAGCCTCACTGGCTTGTGCCTTCAACACCCTGAGCTCATGGATCTTTTTCTTGATTTCCCGTGTGGACACGCCAGACTTCTTGACCTTGTCGTCAACAATACCCCTGGCCTCCTTAATAGCTCCAAGGAGTTCAGCTTTATTCATTGCGTGGACGCCTACTATCTCCGGAATCTTTAAGGCAACCTCGCGCAGCTCCTTGGCTGTCATTCGCTCCAGAGGTTTTTCTTTTTTCTCCTTTTCCTTTTTTGCCATAACCAAACTCTCCCTCCGTATGTCGTTTTAGGTTGTGGAACAAAGAGGCTCAAACAAGCTTCAACGGCGATCAGATCTTAATCCGACTAACTTGTTTGAGGTTCTTAGTATGCACGTAAGGGTACAATAAAATACCAACGGCTGTCAACCAAGGGAGGAATGTCGGACTGAAGACAAGAATTGCCTCGAAAAGCGGACAGACTTCCTTCCAGCACTCGTCCTATTAGTCTTCTTGTGAGTTCTTCTTCTCAACCATGGACAGAAACGGTTTGAAAAGGTCGATGGGGATCGGGAACACGGTTGTCGAGTTGTTCTCGGACGAAATCTCCCTGAGTGTTTGAAGATACCGCAACTGCAAGGCCATGGGGTGGTCCCGGATGATGGTAGCCGCCTCTGCCAGCTTGGTAGCTGCTTGATATTCTCCCTCAGCGTTGATTACCTTGGATCTTCGCTCCCGCTCTGCCTCCGCCTGTTTGGCCATGGCCCGCTGCATTTCCTGGGGGAGATCTATATGCTTCAGCTCCACCGTGGAGACCTTGATACCCCACGGATCGGTCTGGGCATCCAGGATTTCCTGGAGGTGCGAATTGATCTTTTCTCGCTCGGAAAGCAGCTCATCCAGTTCGGCCTGTCCGCACACGCTGCGAAGGGTAGTCTGGGCGAGCTGGGAGGTAGCATACATATAGTTCTCCACTTCAATGATAGCCTTCTGCGGATCCATGGCCCTGAAGTAAATCACGGCATTGACCTTCACTGATACGTTGTCCCTGGTGATAACGTCCTGAGGATCCACGTCCATGGCAACCAGGCGCAGGCTCACCTTCACCATCTTGTCAACAATGGGTATTAGAATTATTAAACCAGGCCCTTTGGCGGCGATAACCCTACCCAAGCGAAAGATGATGCCCCTTTCGTATTCGTTGAGGACCCGTAAGGCCGAGGCCAAAAAGAAGAGCAGCAGGACAATACCTGTAATAATCGTGATCATAATAAACCTCCGTTTTGGTCATTAGTCCATTAGTTGTTAGTTATTAGTCGCTGGTCGAGACCTTTGCAGAACCTCGCCTCGCTCTTTTATATGAGGTTTT
>CAZCWQ010000153.1:0-5124 GCA_964502365.1 uncultured Desulfobacterales bacterium
ATGGAGTCAATCCGGACCGCAATCTTCGGGCTGCACCCGACCAGGAAAAGCGCTACGAAAACCATTGTAAGTCTGTGCCAAGACATCTAGCTCTGCCTACAGGACTTTCAGCCGAGAACCGGACGTCTCTTGTCCGATGCTGTGCCCATCAATTCGACAATACCATTAATAGCGGGAATGCATAACAAATGACAGCTTCTCCTTTGATATTAGTATGTTATATTATAATAAAATGTCATACTTTTTTCCTTCAGTCAAGGATTAAGTAGGGTCAAGGCGGCTTGACCAACGGCGTGCGGGTCTTTCTTATGCGATATCGTCCCTTCGTTCATCTGCTGATCCTTTCACCCTGTAAACATATTCCTCTCATGACTCCCTCGGGCATCCTCAGACTTGGGTCACCAAGTGTCAACAATCTGACACATCATTCATACTCTTATGTCAACGCGTTGGAAGAAAGAAGGTCTAACCATTTTGCTATTATAATGAAGACTGCCTGGAATATTCCGGCATGATTGATGCAAGGCAAGAACGGGATGCAGAGTTTCCGTATTCAGATCATTGCTACAAGCTAAAAGCGCAAGGGAGAGCACGATGGCCGGAAAATCACATCAGAAATCGGAACAAGGGGCTCGAGGCTTCAAGGATGCACTCATGTCCATTAAATTGATGTTGGTCGCAATTGGATTTGGGGCAATCTTTTGGGTTGTTGAATCCGCTATGCACGTTTTCATGTTCCATGAGGGTAATCTTACTCAGCAAATATTCAGCCCTGAAGCACACGAAATTTGGATGCGATTGCTTGTTACAGCCGTCGTCACCGCATTCGCTATCTATGCCCAATACAGTATCGACCAGCGCAAGCAGGCCGAGGACGCACTGCGGGAGAGTGAATCCAGACATCGAGCTTTAGTGGAACATATCCCAGCTATTACTTATGTCGCTGCTCTTGATGATGCTAGCACTACACTGTACATCAGCCCTCAAGTTGAGTCATTCCTTGGCTTTTCTCAACCTGAATACAATGAAGATCCCGACACATGGCGGAAGCAACTTCACCCGGATGACCGAGATAGAGTTATGGAAGAGGTAGCCAGGAGCCACGATAAGGACACGCCCTTCATTTCAGAGTATCGCATGTTTTCGCGTGATGGTCGTGTGGTATGGATTCACGATGAGGCGAGTATCGTTTGCGAACCAAGTGGCAAGCCACTCCGTCTACAAGGTGTCATGTATGACATCACCGAGCGCAAGCAGGCAGAAGAGGAAACCGCCAGACAAAACAATCTACTAAACGCCATCAACAAGGTCCTTCAAGAGAGGCTGACCTGTGACACCGAAGAGGAGGTGGCCCAGACGTGTCTTGCCGTAGCCGAGGAGCTGACTGGCAGCAAGTTCGGCTTTATTGGTGAACTCAACCCAGCCGGTCTTTTCGATACCATTGCGATCAGTAATCCAGGATGGGATGCCTGCAAAATGCCAGATTCCGACGCTGTGAGAGCGATTAAAAATATGGAAATCCGCGGTATTGATCGATCGGTACTTGGGGAGGGAAAGCCTCGGATAGTCAACGAACCAGCATCTCATCCGGACCGAGTCGGTACTCCTGAAGGTCATCCACCGATAAGTTCGTTTCTAGGCCTCCCTTTGAAACATGCGGGAAAAACACTCGGTATGATCGGCTTAGCCAACAAAGAATCTGGCTATGACTTGGCCGATCAGCACGCAGTGGAAACACTATCTACAGCCTTTGTAGAAGCATTGAATAGCAAGCGGGCAGAGGAGGCATTGCGTGCAAGCGAAGCACGCTTCCGTACGGTAGCAGACTATAACTACGACTGGGAGTATTGGATTGACCCGGATGGGAGGCATATCTATGTTTCACCGTCGTGCGAGCGTATGACGGGATATGGGTTCAATGAATTCATGGAAGATCCCAAGCTTCTGGAGTCGATCACCCATCCTGCCGATCACGCGATTATTTCCAGACACCTGCGCAGTGAGTTGGAAAGTAGGAAAGTAATTCACGATGACTTCCGCATCATCACCTGGAACGGTGACGAACGGTGGATCAGTCACTCCTGTCAACCAGTGTACAGTGAGGATGGGCGTTATCTTGGCAGACGCGCCAGCAACTGCGACATCACCGAGCGCAAGCGGACGGAGGACAAACTTAGGTTATTTTCGCACGCAGTTGACAGTTCGATTGATGGAATAGCCATATGCAATGTCGATGATAAGGTTATCTATGTGAATGACGCATTTGTTAAAATGTGGGGCTATTCAAGAGAAGAGTCAATGGGGAAGGGGGTTGCCTTCTTTTGCGTCGGGGATGACATACCGAAGTTGAAAGAGGTATTGAAGCAAACGACAAGAGGCGGTTGGACAGGAGAGTTGGTTGGCAAGAGAAAAGATGGTGAATCCTTCCCGATGGCGGTATCATCATCCAGAGTAGTGGACGATAAAGGGAATCTTATTGCGCATATGGCTATTCTTAAAGACGTCACCGAGCGCAAGTATGCAGAGGAAGAAAAAAAGGAACTCGAAGCCCAACTGCGCCAAGCCCAGAAGATGGAGGCCATCGGAACGTTGGCCGGCGGCATTGCCCATGACTTTAACAATATCCTGACTCCGATTATTGGTCAAACTCAGATGGCTTTGTTAGATATTGCCGATGACAGTCCCATCAGGTTCAGTCTGCAGGAGGTGGTACAGGCGGGGCATCGAGCCAAGGATCTCGTTAAACAGATTCTCACTTTCAGTCGGCAGCGCGAACAGCGGCAGATGCCATTGAAGCTGACTCCGGTCGCAAAAGAGGTTGTCAAGCTGCTGCGATCCACGCTGCCTGCAACCATTGAGATTCGGCAAAACATGAAAGCCGAGTCAGACACAATCTTCGCTGAACCGACCCAGATGCATCAGGTATTGATGAATCTTTGCACCAATGCTGCCCATGCCATGCGCGAGACAGGGGGCGTCCTAGAGGTGGGGCTATCGGATATGGACTTCGATGCTAAGGCACTAGCCCAATACCCCGATCTCAAGGCCGGAGCCTACGTGAAACTAACCGTGGCCGATACAGGTCATGGCATGGAGCGTGAGGTTATGAACCGAGTCTTCGACCCGTTCTATACAACCAAGGCAGTGGGCGAAGGAACCGGTATGGGACTGTCCGTGGCCCACGGCATTGTCAAAGCCCATGGCGGAACGATCACGGTTGATAGCGAACCTGGCAAAGGCACCACCTTAAATGTCTTTCTTCCCACGATAGCTAGTGAGGTTTCACTACAAGCTGAGTGCTACCTTGGCAGAATTCCGAAAGGCAATGAGCGGATACTGCTCGTTGACGATGAGGCCGCTGTGGTGCACACAGTGGGTCCCATGTTGGAGCACCTTGGCTATGAGGTGGTTGCCAGAACGAGCAGCATTGAAGCCCTTGAGGCTTTCAGGGCACAGCCTGACAAGTTCGACCTAGTGATCACGGACCTGGCCATGCCGAATATGACGGGCGATTGCTTGGCCCAGGAACTCAGGCAAATTCGCCCGGACGAACCTGTTGTCCTTTGTACTGGATTCAGTGAACTAATAGACGAGGACAAGGCCAAGGCGATCGGCATTGACGGCTACGTTATGAAGCCCATAGTCATGGAAGATATAGCCGAGACGATCCGGGAAGTGTTGGACCGATAAAAGGAGGCATAAGTTGTGGCCCGCATTCTTGTAATTGATGATGATGGTCAAGTGCGTACACTGCTTCGGATGATATTGGAGCGCGAGGGACACGAGGTTGTAGAAGCCCCTGATGGCAATGTCGGCATCGAACTCTACCGTAAGGAGCCAGCCGATGTTGTCATTACAGATATCTTTATGCCTGAAAAGGAGGGCCTGGAAACCATCATGGATCTTCGCCTCGAGTACCCAGAGGTTAAGCTTATAGCCATCTCAGGAGGAGGTCATCTGAAACCGCATGAATATCTTGTTATGGCCCGGAAGCTCGGGGCACGGCTTACATTGACCAAACCCTTTGAGCGAGATGGACTGCTGGAGGCGGTTACTGGCATCCTTGAGTAGTCTTGCACCTCATTCGCAAGATGATTACGGGGACCCAGCCCATCCGAACGAACGGATCGTATTGGCGAAGAGAAATCCTGATCGCCGGTTTTTTTGAAGGGGGCAACAATGCCACACAAAGTCCTGTTCGTAGACGACGAACCCAACGTGACCAACGCCTTCAAGCGGGCTCTCCGCAGAGAGCCTTACGACATCCTGAGTGCTGGTTCCGCTGACCAAGCCCTTCAGATCTTGGAACGTGAACCAGTGGATGTTGTGGTTTCAGACGAGATGATGCCCGGCATGTCCGGCTCGGAGTTACTGGCAGAGGTGTGCATGAAGTATCCAGACACGATCCGAATTATCGTAACAGGACACGCCAGCCTGGATGTCGCGATTCGAGCAATCAATGAGGGTCGGATTTATGGCTTTTTTACAAAGCCTTGCAATGAAGTTGATCTTGCCGTCACAATTCGTCAAGCACTTCGTCAGAAGGATCTGATGATGGAAAGTCGTCGCCTTCTGAGAATAGCTAGACAGCAGTCCATGATACTGAAAGATGTAGAAGAGGAGTATCCGGGCATTGCCAGGGTAAAAAGAGATGCTAGTGGACGGATCCTCATAGAGGACGAAGATTGCGACTTCGACACGCTGATCAAACAGATCAATGAAGAAGTGACAAAATCAGAAAAGCTTTTTGGCACAGCTTCTCATGGGGCAACTAAGGATGTTCTCAACTTATAACTATCTCGATCTTACATAGAACCTGATCAATAGATTCACTCTGACCCAAGCCGGACAAACCCGTCCTCTTTATCGCAACTCACTGAAATGTTCTGTTCTCGACCGAAGTCGCAAACAAAGCTTTCCATGATCCAGAACAGATAGCTTTTGCCAAATCGCGCAGCAATATTGGAGCCGGTGCCTTAGCCTTTTCCGGTAGATTGCTCTTGACAAGAGTGGAAAATACGCATAATTTTTTTAATTTAGACGCTTCAAACGTTAGACAGGAGATCGAAGTTTGAACAAGGGCTTCATAAGAATAAACACAGACTTGTGTAAGGGGTGTGGCCT
>CAZCWQ010000154.1:0-2032 GCA_964502365.1 uncultured Desulfobacterales bacterium
TTCAACACAGCCCCATGATCTCTTTGAGTCGTACGGCATTCTTGACTGCATGTCCCTCAAAGTCATTGTCAAAGTACAGGTAAGTGTCCCTCTGCCATTCTTTGATCTTTTGGGCCCATGATTTAAGCTCTCCTTCTGAATAATCAGAGGCATAAAGCTGCGTGGAACCATGCAGACGGACGTAGACAAAATCTGCGGTCACGACTTCATGAAAGGGATAGCGGCCTGCACTGTCTGCGATGCAGAAAGCAATGTTGTACTTTCTTAAGATGGCAAAAAGCCGGTCAGTGATCCAAGAAGGGTGCCGGACTTCCAAGGCATGGAGTTGAGAGGGATTCAGACATTGACAAAAACTCTCAAATTTCCTTTCATCAAAAGAGAAACTGGGGGGCAATTGGAACAGGATCGGTCCCAGCTTTTCTTCCAGCACGCTGCTAGCCGAATAGAATCGTTTCAGGGGCTCTTGTGCTCCGTTCAACCGTTTCGTGTGGGTGATATATTTGCTCGCCTTAACAGCCCAAAGGAAATTATCGGGCGTCCTGCGCCTCCAGTTCTCAAAGGTCTTGGGCTTGGGAAGGCCGTAGAAGGTTGCATTGAGCTCTACCGTGTCAAAATGTTGAACGTAGTAGTCCAGCCATCTTGATTTGGCCCAGTCGGCAGGATAAAATATTTCCTTCCAGTGTGGGTAGTTCCACCCTGATGTACCGACTCTGATGTGTGTTGCCATGAGCCGAGTTTATGAGTGTTGGACAGTCTCGTCAACAGCGGAATATAAAAGTGGGACAGCTGAAACGCTATGGGCAGGTGCCATTATTGCAGAAGGTCGGCAAAGACCATTTCAGACGTCATTGGCTTTTGTGCGGATTGCATCCGGGGCCATTTTCATGAGGTCTGGCCAGAGATAGCCAAGATTCATGCCAAGAGCCGCAAGGCCTACGGCCTTCCAACAGAGCCACCCCGTGATCCCGCTGGAACCTATTGTAATATCTGCGTAAACAGGTGCCGGATCTCAGAAGGCCAGGCAGGCTTTTGCGGTCTTCGCCACGTAAAGGACCAAAAGTTGAAGGGAGGACGGCCCCACGAGGGGAACCTCTCTTTTTATTATGATCCCCTTCCAACCAACTGTGTGGCCAGTTTCGTTTGTCCCGCAGGAACAGGGTGCGGGCATCCCCGGTATTCATACGTGAAAGGTCCCGAATACGGGTACAGGAACCTTGCTGTTTTCTACCAAGCCTGTTCCTTTAATTGCCTATATTGTCAGAACCACCACTTTAAGGAACAAACCCTGGCCATCGGAAAATTCCATGCAAGGGATCTCGCCCGAGCCGCTGATGACAGGACCAGCTGCATTTGCTATTTTGGAGGCGACCCAGGCCCCCAGATCCTGCATGCAATAAAGGCCTCCAGGCTGGCCCTAAAGAAAAAGGGCAATCAAATCTTCAGGATATGCTGGGAGACAAATGGATCTATTAACCAGCCGTACTTGAACATGATGGCCGAGCTTTCTCTCAAAACCGGTGGCTGCATCAAGTTTGACCTAAAGGCCTGGGACGAGGGGCTTCACAAGGCCCTGTGCGGGGTGACCAACAAAAAGACCCTGGAAAATTTCAAGGTCTTGGCTAACTTGGTGTCCGAGCGGCCTGATCCCCCATTCTTGATTGCAAGCACGCTCCTGGTACCCGGATATGTGGATGAACAGGAGGTTGAGGCCATTGCAAGGTATATCGGCACACTGAATCCGGACATTCCATACAGTCTCTTGGGTTTTTATCCCAGTTTTTACCTGAAAGACCTGCCCACTACTTCTCGCAGGCACGCCTTTCAATGCCAGGAGATAGCCCACAAGGCAGGGCTCCGACGTGTTCATATAGGAAACATACATTTGCTGGGGGAAGATTAGTGAGCAAGCCCACGGATGGGTCAAAAACCTCATATTAGAGAGCGAGACGAGGTTATGCAAAGCCCACGCGGGGGATCAGCGTGGCGCCATACTTATGGCTTGACTGCACGCCGAGGCGAGGATAAGGTTGTA
>CAZCWQ010000154.1:2132-3428 GCA_964502365.1 uncultured Desulfobacterales bacterium
TATGTACCGCAAGAACTATATCGATTCGCTCCGTAAAGAGCTGGTCGATATGGTGGCAGATTGCTTGACGCCTGTGGCTCTGCGTTACGGATACAGCGATGTGCCGCTGGAAGCCAATATTAAGTGGCGACCCCAAGTCCTGGTTCTCGGCAACTACTCGTCTGGCAAGTCAACCCTGATCAACGAATTTCTCGGGGCAGATATCCAAGCCACCGGCCAGGCCCCCACGGACGATTCATTCACGATAATTACATATGATCACTCAGGGTCAATCGGCGACACTGAGCATATCCGTGTTACAGAAGAACGGGACGGAAAGTTTCTGCTCAATGATCCCGAGTATCCCTTTGAAGCCCTGAAAAAACACGGACAGCGTTTTTCCTCGCACTTTCGCCTAAAGAAAGTCAACGCACCGTTTCTGGAGACCCTCACCATCATCGACACACCGGGAATGCTGGATAGCATTACTGAGCGCGATCGCGGTTATGACTACCAAGAAGTGATCGGCGACCTGGCACAAATCGCCGACCTCGTGCTCGTCGTCTTTGACCCCCATAAGGCTGGAACAATCCGGGAGGCCTATATAAGTATCAGGGAGACCTTGCCGTCCCGCACGTTCGAGGACCGGGTTCTTTTTGTGTTGAACCGTATTGACGAATGCGCCTCTCTTGTTGACCTCCTCCAGGTGTACGGAACTCTTTGTTGGAACCTGTCGCAAATCACCGGCCGCAAGGACATCCCCACAATCCGCCTGACGTACTCCCCACGGGCAAAGGCTGCTTCCACTGATGGAGCCGACCGCGATACTGCTTTCCTCAGTTATCTCGAAAGCCAGCGTGAGGAATTGAAAAAGGCTATTTTGCAAGCCCCCCGTCACCGCTTAGATCACTTGGCCACATTTGTTGAGACCCACGGAGAACGCCTATCACATCTTCTTGAAGCGCTCGTCAGCTATCGTAAGCGGCTTCGGATGTTACGGATCAAGCATGCACTGATGGGATTTTTCGTCAGTTTGTTGTGTGGTGCGGCAGCGGCCCTTGCGATGGTAACGACCTCTGTGTTGGGCAACATGGACCATCGTATGCTCGTAGGCGCCGGGGGAGCTGTAGCGCTGGTCATCCTCTTTCTTTGGATGACGATACTGATGAAATACCTTGCCTCCAGGTTCCACAGGAGTCGCCTGAACGATCTCGACGAATTGACGCCGATAGAAAATCAGACCCGGCGTGACAGCTGGCGGGCAATCCGGCAGCTCGCGCATGTTTACCTAAAAAAGACACAAGGCCGCTTCTCCCT
>CAZCWQ010000154.1:3528-5057 GCA_964502365.1 uncultured Desulfobacterales bacterium
GAACGTGCTTTACGATCCACTCGCGGACTCTTTTTCCTTCTGCAAGTGACTGCTTGTAGCTCATAAAATCAAGTCGCACACCTAAGGCATCAGCAACCTTAGTGGCCAACAACGGCCAGATCTCACCGATATCCCCTACAATGGGCAGGCTGCCCGGAACCCTGGCAAATCCTGACATTTCCATACGAAAAGGCATGCGCATGGACTTTGTCTTGGGAAGGCCTCTGTGCACGGCGTCACTGACCATTCTCTGTTTGCTTTCATATTTCCACGCCCTTTCGAGATTCGGGTCTAAGTCGATACGCACAATCTTCTTATCCGCAAGAGAGTATGTCCATCCCCCTTCCCAGTCGGCCCATATTCCATGACCGGTGAATGTCTCAAACGGCCCGTCGTGAACTTCCTGGCACATGGCCAAGGCTGATTCGATAATCACATCTGTGCTGTCAATAAGCCTTGCGATGCGTTGGCACCGTTCTGAAATGGATAAAGAATCCGCCACGGCAAGCCCTACCCGTCCGCCGCCCACCAACTGGGGTACGGTCACCAGCACTGGAATGTCGTTTTCGGCTGCGGCGCCGATCATGGTGAGGCCGTCAGCGCCGTAACCGGCCATCTTTTCAAAAGGCACACCACAGCGTTTTGCTAGGCCAAGCACATCCATAGCCAGCCTTTCTGTGCGCAGCCCAGTGGGGTAGGCAACGTTGCCGGCGACTTTGATAATGGTGTCTCCCTTGGCCCGGCGCATCTTTCGGTAAAGGGACATGTCTATGACATTTTCTCGCTCAAACTCCTCCTGTAACGCCTTCGGAAGTATGCTGACCTCAAAAAAGCCGTCTGCCGGGAGCCTGTTACGCTCAAAACCAAAGGCCACTCCATCAAATCGTTTTACCTTTTCGAGGGTCCCTGCCATCTCATGATTGATCACTGCGGAACTTGTGGATACACCATCGATGATTCCTTTGTGTATAAGCTCTGCTATCAGGCACGTGACCCCCTCGTGCAGATTCGGGCCACTGCCCACGACTGCAACCACCTTACCGCCCTTCTCCTTGGCCTCTATTATGAACTCGGCAGCACGCTTCAGGCCGGTCTTAGCCTTTGGAGACAGCCTATCATACATACCTTGAATGACTTTTCGATGAATGGCCATGACGCAGATATCCCTAATGAGACTCTTTAGAACAAGAGACCATTGCATAACCTCGGAAAGCGATAATTATGAGGTTTTTGAGGCACCCATCCGGGCGAAGCGAACGGCCCACTCTACTGGGCAAATCGCAAGCTGTTTGAGGCCGTTAGGCCGAGTTCTTGCGATTTAGTGAGCAAACCCGAAGATGGGTCAAAAACCTCATATAAAAGAGCGAGACGAGGTTATGCAATAAAGCTCTCTGTTTAAAGCCTCCCCCCCCTTCAGGGCGAGGGTTCTGCCTGACGGCAGTGCTTCGCGGGCAGGGAGCACGTTGGTCAGAGCAGACTTGCTATCACTTTGGCATGGTTTTCAGCAGAATCGAAGTTTTTCCCGGCGG
>CAZCWQ010000155.1:0-4869 GCA_964502365.1 uncultured Desulfobacterales bacterium
GGAAACCCGTGAGAAAGAATATTACGATCTTGATTGCAGACCGAAACCCTCACGTTAGGGAGTTTCTGAGCCACGAGCTGAGCTCTGAGGGCTACCGGTAGCCCCAAAGTGGTTTCATAGCTTCGCACCGAGAGGATGATATGCAGCAATGTTAGTCGACAAAAAACATATATCCATGAGATTCAGTGAAAGTAAACTGAAAAAGAGGCAAAAAGCGCTTGCAGTACTCTATGACATTGGCAGTGACCTGACAAGCTCTCTGGATCTTACAGAGATCCTCGACAGGGCTACCCTGAAGGTTCAGGAGCATTTCAAAATGGATGCCGTCAGGATTTACCTGATGGATAAAGACCAACAGTCTCTTGAGCTCGTTACTTACACGGGTCTTGCAAAGGATAAGGTGAAGTGGTTAAAAAGAATTCGTATGAACGAAGGTTTCTCAGGCAAAGCAGCCCGAACCAAGAGCTTTGTTGCTCAAAAGGTTTCAGATCTCAAGAATGGGACTAGGGCTGCCCTTCTAGGTGCCCACGGTTTCAAAGTGATTATATGCGTCCCCTTGATCGTTAGAGACGAAGTTGTAGGCGTCATGAATTTGGCTTCAAAACGCATGCTTTCACTGAATGAGGCAAAGATCGACCTGTTGGTCGCCATAGGAAACCAGATCGCTATCGCAGTCAATGTGGGGAAACTTCATGATGATTTATGGAAGAAAGCAGAAGAGATCAGGAAGAAAAAGGAGGAGCTGGAAATCTTTGCCTATACGATCTCACACGATTTGAAGAACCCAGCCATTGGTGTATCGGGGTTTGCTAGACTACTGGCTGAAAAGTATGAATATGAGCTGGATGAGAAAGGACAAAAGTACTGCCACCAGATCAGGAAGGCGGCCGAACAGATCGAGAGATTTACTAGAGATATCAATGAATATGTCAAGTTCAAGAAAGTCTCTTTCAGTATTAAACGGACCAATGTCAAGGCAATCCTCAGGCATATAAGAGATGAGCTGTCGCCTGTCTTGGAAAAGCGAAACATAACCTGGTCAGAACCCGATCTCATTCCAGATATCATGACAAATGAGTTGGCAATAATACGGGTCTTTAGAAACTTGATCGACAATGCACTGAAACACGCAGGCGACAACCTCACAAGGATTGAAATTGGCTATGACCAGGATAAGAATTTTCACATATTTTCCTTCAGCAACGACGGTATAGCTATGAAAGAGAAGGACTCTGAAGTGATCTTTGAAATGTTCCAAAAACTTCCAGGATCTGAAGGCATAGAAGGCTCCGGTTTGGGGTTGGCCATTGTGAAACAAATTATGAAAGCTCACAAGGGGGAAGTCTGGCTAGAATCAGGACCTGAAAGCCGAACAACATTTTATATATCTATTTCAAAGGAGCTGAGAACAACGGAATTAAATATGGTTCATGATTAGAATGAAAAAGGGGTATCCATTACGGATATACGCCCACATGTGATCGTCTTGCCCCCCCTGTCGTTTGAAGCTTCCAAAAAATCTACAGGTGGCTTCCTAGAGGTTCTTGTGCTATAAGTGTAATCATTTCGGGAAAACGTTTTTCGTCTAACAGATTATGATTAGATTTTCCCCACATCTTCACCTCGGCATCCGACAGAAGATTATAACCGCCTTTGTCCTTTCGCTTGTGGCCTTTAACCTCATTGGCGTGGTAGCATATGAGGATTTGCTCACAATCAAAAAGAAGGTACGGTTTGTAGAGGTGGCGAATAATCTTCACAACACAATTCTTGAGGTCAGGCGATATGAAAAGAACTACCTGCTTTATGGGATGGAGGCAGACCACGAGCAGGCCCTGGAGTATTTGGAGCAAAGCAGAGCGATCTTTCAAAAGATTGAGATCGACACGAGGGGTTTAAAGGGTATCGGACAAATAGGTGAACTCGACCAGGAGATGTCCCGCTATGGGCAGCTGTTTACAGGTCTGGCAACCCGAGGGCAAACAAGGATTATCAATTCTGATCAGCGACAGCAAAGGCAAGTGCAGCTTAGGGATGCCGGCAAGAAACTGATCGATCTCTCCTTACACCTGGTGAACTTTGAGCACAAACGGATCATTCAGATACTCAATACGCTGACAAGAAATCTTGTGTGTCTACTCATCGTGATCTTTTGCTGGGGCATATTCCTAACCGTTCTCGTGACACGAAAGGTCCTGAGACCCCTTACCTTGATTGAGGAAACAACCGTAAAAGTTGCCAGGGGGGATTTCAACCAACTGCCTGCAAGTGGCAGTCAGGATGAGGCGGATGCAGTGATAGGGGCCTTTAACAAGATGGTCGAAGAGCTGGGAAAGCGCCAGGATCAACTGGTACAGGCAAGAAAACTCTCCTCCCTTGGTATCCTTACCTCCGGCATTGCCCACCAGCTGAACAACCCACTTAACAATATATCTACCTCCTGCCAAATCGTGATGGAAGAAATAAATGATGGGGACACGGCCTATGTCAAGAGACTGCTTGCCAACATTGACCAGGAGGTGGATCGGGCACGCGACATTGTCAGGGGACTGCTGGAGTTTTCTCGTGAGCGCGACTTTCAGCTCAGCTGGGCCAATCTGGAAAACCTCATTATGCGAACGATCCAGTTGGTGTCCAGTGAGCTGCCTTCTGCTGTGAATGTCACCACTGACATACCGGAACAGTTGGACATTTATGCTGACAGTCAGCAAATGATAGAGGTCTTCCTTAATCTTGTGATAAACGCGGCACAGGCCATGCCAGAGGGCAAGGGGCACATACACATTTCAGCGGAAAAAAAGCCATCGGTGCCGGAGGTCGTAGAGATCAGGGTGGAAGACGACGGCACGGGTATAGACCCGGAAATACTCCCCCAGATATTCGATCCGTTTTTCAGTACCAAAGAGACGGGCATCGGCAACGGCCTGGGGCTTTCGGTTGTCTACGGAATTATTAAGCGACACGGGGGCACGATCACGGCAGACAGCCAAATCGGCAAGGGCACGGTCTTTACCATCACGCTTTGGGTAAGAAGTAACGGCGACGCAGGAAAACAGAGTTTATGAGCACACCCAAGATTCTCGTTGTTGATGACGAGGCAATTGCCAGGGACAACCTGGAACACATATTGCGCAAAGAGAACTACATGGTCATCTCAGTCGACAGTGGCGTAAAGGCCCTCAGAAAACTTGAAGATTCGGAGTTTGATCTTGTTCTGACAGACCTAAAAATGAAACAGGTAGACGGCATGGAGGTTCTGACAAGAACCAAAGAGCGGTACCCCGACACCGAGGTGATCATGATCACGGCCTATGCAACCGTATCAACGGCTATTGAGGCGATGCAGAACGGCGCATACCACTATTTGCCCAAGCCATACAAGATCGACGAGGTGCGGATCCTGGTAAAAAAAGCCTTGGAAAAAAAACAGCTAAAGGATGAACTCAAAGAGCTCAGACAGAATTTCAAGTCACTTGCCGGGGCACCCTTTATGATAGGCAAGAGCCCTAAGATGCGGGAAGTGATCGAGATGGCGATTCGGATTGCGTCCAGTGACTGCAGCGTCCTAATCTTTGGCGAAACCGGTGCGGGCAAGGAGTTGATGGCTCGGACCATTCACTATTACAGCAATCGCTCCGAAAAACGTTTTCTGGCTTTCAACTGTGGGGCATTTAGTGAGGAGCTGATTGCCAATGAGCTTTTCGGTCACGAGAAGGACGCCTTTACCGGTGCCACCTCTACCAAGATCGGCTTGCTGGAGTCCGCAAGCGACGGCACCGTATTCCTTGATGAAATTGGCGATATGCCTTTGAATATGCAGGTCAAACTGCTGCGGGTATTCGAGGAGAGGTCCTTGTTGCGGGTTGGCGGCACCAAGCCTATTCCTGTGGATATACGTGTTGTAGCTGCCACTCACAGGGACTTAGGAAATGAAGTGGAAGCAGGCAGGTTTCGCAAAGACCTGCTCTATCGTCTAAATGTGGTCAGCCTGCATATTCCTCCCCTGGCAGAGCGCCGGGAGGATATCCCTTTGTTGGCGCATCATTTTTTGAAACGATATGGCAAGTTGCAGGAAAAGTCTGTTGAGGCCTTTTCTGACGAGGCAATGAGCACCCTCATGAATTACGAATTCCCCGGCAACATCCGGGAACTGGAAAATATCATTGAGAGGGCCGTAGCCCTGAGTGACGGGCCGATAATCGTTGCCAAAGATTTGCCCGAGGAGCTTGCGCAAATCTCCTTTAGAGTCTATCGTGATTCTGGTCCTCACCTGCCCACGCTTGAGGAAAATGAACGTGAATACGTTAGGTGGGTGCTAAAGCACGTCAGTGGCAACAAGAGCAAGGCCTCCCAGATTCTTAAGATAGATAGGGTTTCGTTGTGGCGCAAGCTGAAACGCTGGGGGTTGGAAGGCAACTCAACCGATGAACCGGGTTGACCTGTCCAAAAGCTGTGAGCCTATACCCGGCAAATATGCGGAGACTATCTCAAGAACAAAGGCCCCCAGAATGTGTATGTTTCGCGCTGTATCCGTGGTCAGGCCTCGATGGCAGTTTCAGAAACATGATACCGTCTAATCAGTTTCTCCTTCATATAGTGGGCCTTGAAGGTATAGTAGATAATGAGACCCGTTGCCACTATGCCGCTGCCAAACAGGAAAATCTTGCTCCCAAGCTCCAACCATTTAAAGGCCAGATCGGAGAAATGGAGGAGGTCGAGTTGTCTTAAATACTCTGGAACGGCTAGTGCGCGGGAAAGACAGCACAAAAGGATCAATATTGCGGTTATCAATCGGATGTAAAGCTCCTTCACCAAGGCTGTGCCTATTGCTCCAACAAAAATCCCCACCAGAGAGCCGGCATAAAGGAG
>CAZCWQ010000156.1:0-4850 GCA_964502365.1 uncultured Desulfobacterales bacterium
CAATTAAGCCGTCTGCAACACTTGCCATAAACGCAAAGGCCGTGTCCATGCGGAAGGCGGGTATCGATGTGATAAGCTTCGGTGTTGGAGAGCCCGATTTCGACACACCGGAGCACATACGACATGAGGCCGTCCTTGCCATGGAGCAAGGATTTACGCGGTACACGGCCGCAGGGGGTATGCCCGAGCTTAAGGATGCCATCATAGAAAAATTCCGACAGGAGAACAACCTGTGCTATGAGCCTAACGAAGTCATGGTCTCATGTGGAGGCAAGCACGTTCTTTATAACTTGGCCCAGGCAACCTTGAACCCTGGCGACGAAGTGATCATTCCGTCGCCTTACTGGGTTTCCTACCCCCCCATTGTACTTTTAGCAGGAGCCAAGCCTGTGATAGTGGAAACAACTGAAGCCGAGGGGTTCAAGTTGTCCCCTGATGTCTTTGAGGAGGCCATTACCCCACGAACCAAGTTTTTGATTCTTAACAGTCCATCCAATCCTACTGGATCGGTTTACGGCAAAGCCGAGTTGGAGGCCTTGGCCGAGGTTGTACTGAGGCACGACATCTTGGTAGTCTCGGATGAGATTTACGAAAGGTTTATTTTTGACGGCAGGCCTTTTTGCAGTATTGCCCAAGTTGGCGAGGAACTCAAAGCGAGGACTTTTGTAGCTAACGGGGTGTCCAAGACATATGCCATGACAGGGTGGCGTATCGGATATGTAGCGGGAAGTCGAGACGTTGTTGCAGGGATGACAAAAATCCAGAGTCAGAGCACATCAAACCCCAATTCCATAGCTCAGAGGGCTGCCATAGCTGCATTGAACGGCCCACAGGATTCGGTTGAAGATATGGTTCGAACCTTTGACGAGCGGCGCAAATACATTGTAGAAAGACTCAATGCCGTGCCCGGCACCCATTGTAAGTTGCCTGGCGGTGCATTTTACGCCTTTGCCAATTTTGGCCATTATCTAAAGGCAACTGGAGATGGCAGTGGCATGGAGGGGTCTAGCGGTATATGTGACTTCTTCTTGACCCGGGCACGGGTTGCCCTCGTGCCTGGGATAGCCTTTGGCGCAGAGGGTTTTGTCAGATTTTCCTATGCAACAAACCTTGAGGTAATTAAGGAAGGGATTGACAGGATACAGGCGGCACTGGCCGAACTGATGTAGTCACTGATCAATGGTCATTGGTTACGAGAATTAGTTTGAACCACTGACCAGTGACTGATGACCGGTTCTAGTGGGCATATCGCTTGGATGCCTTGAGCGGATTGAGTTTGGCAGTTGCGGTCTTGGTCGTATTTGTCACATGGGTGGCAAGGTTACATTTGCCGTTTTTCCATTTCATGGAAGGATCGGGACAAGCAGTGCAGTACCATCCCGAATGAAACTGGGACGTGCGATCACACCCATCGCATTGTTCCACAATATGATGGCAAGTGCCGCCATTGAAGGAACAACCTTTTTTGGTCATAAACGCACATTCCACACCCGGTTTTGCAATTGTACAGTCCATCGGAATCACCCCCTTTCCCTAGTATTGTGGAGATTGATGCTGTGGCAATCCTTAAACATTCTATAATATCAATTTTATCATCCGTCTGTCAATATCGTTTTTCATGTTCCCAAGGCGAGGCGGCTAAGACACATCAAGTTTTTATAAATTACAACAAGTTACAGCTTTCATAAATTCGAAATCCAAATATCGAAGTCGATGTCGTTAACTCAACCATTCTTTGAAACTGTGGAATATCGAACTATTACACATCAAAGTAAGAGTTCTTACTTTGAAATTCCTTGCGTCCGTTTGTTGAGATGCAACCCCTGTGGTATGCTGGGGCAGGTTTTTGAGAGGTGAGGTTGGAACGCCTCTTGCATACCTTACCTGCTGACCATATCTGAGGAAAACCGTGGGTTCTTGTGTTCTGAAAATATTTAACGGCTAGAAGAGGTGCACATCATGCCAGTCTATCTTTGGCAAGGACAAGACAGGAAGGGCACGGTCCAAAAGGGTGAAATAGAGGCCAGTGACGAGGCAAGCGTCCGGACGCAGCTGCGTCGTATGCAGATCAGGTCTGGGAAAATAAAGAAGAAACCCAAAGATTTATTTGAAAACGTCTCATTCTTCCAACCTAAGGTGCAAACTGCCGATGTGGTGGTGTTTGCAAGGCAGTTTGCGACTATGATCGGTGCAGGGCTTCCTCTGATTCAGTGCCTCGATATTCTCCAATCGCAGCAGCAAAACAAGACTTTCAAGACAATTTTGAAGGATATCAAGGAAGACGTGGAGGGTGGTTCCACGCTCGCAGATGCACTAGGCAAACACAGTGGGACATTCGACGATCTTTTTATCAACATGGTTTCAGCAGGTGAGACGGGTGGTATCTTGGATACGATTTTAGAACGGCTTTCCGCATACATGGAAAAGGCAATGAAGCTCAAGAAACAGGTGAAGTCGGCCATGACTTATCCTATTATCGTCCTCATTATTGCCGTGTTGGTAATCGGGGTGATCTTGGTATTCGTGATTCCGGTTTTTGAGAAGATGTTTGCAGACTTCGGCGGTGCCCTGCCGGCACCGACCCAGGTTGTGGTGAACATAAGCCGGTTTGTCAAAGGTAATATTCTCTACATGGTTGGAGCTGTCGTAGTTTTTGTCTTTGCATTCAAGAAGTTTTACTCAACTGAGAAGGGGCGTGCTCTGATGGATGACAATTTGCTCAAGTTACCCGTCTTTGGCGTACTCCTGCGCAAAGTGGCTGTGGCCAAATTTACGCGAACTTTGGGCACTATGGTCAGCAGCGGAGTGCCTATCTTGGATGCACTCGATATCGTGGCAAGGACTGCAGGCAACAAGACCATAGAGAGAGCCGTTTACAAGGTCCGATCCGCAATTAGCGAGGGGCGTACAATGGCAGACCCCATGGCTGAGAGCGGGGTGTTCCCGTCGATGGTGTGTCAGATGGTGGCAGTGGGAGAATCTACAGGAGCCTTGGATTCCATGCTCTCAAAAATAGCTGATTACTATGATGATGAAGTTGATGCCGCTGTTGACAGTCTGACCTCAATGATTGAGCCTTTTATGATGGTTTTCTTGGGTGTTACCATCGGAGGGCTGGTTATTTCCATGTATTTACCTATCTTCAAAATGGCGGGCATGGTTGGCGACTAGCACAGTGACTGGAGTCACTTTTAAGGCATTGATGTCAAAGGAATATATGTCTGGGAGGCTCCAGTGGCTGATGTTTTTTCGCGTTGTATTTACCACCGTTCTTTTAGGCTCCACCGTCTTTGTCCAATTTCAGGGTCATGAATCCCTCATGACTCCCCCCCTATTGTTGCTCTATGGTCTGATCGGAACGGTCTATCTCCTTACCTTTATCTATATTGTCGTCTTCAAACGATTTGGGCCGGCGCTTGCATTTGCCTATATACAAGTCGGCCTGGACACCGCGCTCGTAACCTTGCTCATCTATATAACAGGCGGTATTGCCAGTGTTTTTTCTTTCCTCTATCTCGTGGTCATTGTCTACGCCAGTATTCTTCTCTACAAGAAGGGAAGCTTTATTATGGCCACCGCATGCTCCATTCAGTATGGGGTCATATTAGACCTGGAGTACTATGGCATTTTAGAACCATTTTATACCCAGGCAGGCTTCAGTGCTCAGGCATACGAGGCTTCGTTTCTACTTTACAAGATCATTATGACGATGGTGGCCTGCTTCCTGGTTGCCTTTTTGAGCAGTCACCTTGCGCAACAGGCCCTCAGGACCGAGAAGGAACTTAAGGCTAGGCAAGAAGACCTTAAACAGTTGGAGGCCTTTAACGCGAATATTGTACACAGCATGGATAGTGGGCTCTTGACATTGGATTCTCAGAATACCATTACTTATCTTAATCGTGCAGCCGAAGAAATAACAGGATTTAAGCGCAAAGAGGTTGTGGACAAACCACTGGCAGCCATATTTCCAGGGGCGGTCGCGCATCTTGTAGCACCCGGCGGGTTCTTGCAAAGGAGACCGCAACGTTACGACGTGGAGTTCAAGAAAAAGGGTGGAACCATCGGTTATCTGGGTTTTTCTGTGTCTTCGCTGGTGGAACCTGATGGAAGGGCCATAGGCAAGCTGCTCATTTTTCAGGACCTGACGGCTTTGAAGATCATGGAGGCACATATCAAGAGGGTAGATAAACTGGCAGCTGTTGGAGAGATGGCTGCCGGCATCGCTCATGAAATCAAGAATCCACTGGCATCCATGACTGGCTCGATCCAACTGTTGAAAGACGAGATCAGCATTACATCAGTGACGCAGAAACTGATGCAGATTGTCCTGCGGGAGGCTGACAGGCTTAATGGGTTGGCCAATGATTTTCTCCTGTTTGCTCGCCCCAGTTCCGGGAACACAGAGGCTGTGGAGCTGAGTTCTGCCATTGAGGAGACCTTGGAGTTGTTCGAGCAGGATGCCGTGCGCCAAAACAGAGTTCGAGTGGTGAAACATCTTGCACCTGATCTTTGGACAGAGATGGATCCCAAGCATATGCGCCAGATCTTATGGAACCTGATTCTAAATGCTGCTGAGGCGATTGACGGCAGTGGCAGTATTGAAGTTACGACGAAAATTGTAGAAGACTTGGTTGAGGTGGCTGTCAAGGACGACGGCTGTGGCATGCCCGAAGAAAATCTCAAAAAGATCTTTGATCCTTTTTTCACATCAAAGGCTCATGGCACAGGGCTAGGCCTTTCTATTGTCCACAGATTATTGGAATCCTGCGGTGGACGTATAGACGTTTGGAGTCGAGAGGGCCAAGGGACCACCTTCATCCTGTACCTTAAGAGAACATCCCCACCGGGCC
>CAZCWQ010000157.1:0-4827 GCA_964502365.1 uncultured Desulfobacterales bacterium
TTGAAGACAAGAATGTCATGCCGCGATTGCAATTAATTCAAGATTACACCGTCATGCAGGATCGGGATCAGATTTTCGACATGATGGAAGATCCTTCTTTTGATCCACGCAAAAAAGTGATTCTTGAAACATACCCTCAGCCTGAACCTCTTGTTTCTGAAAAAGGGGGGACCGCATCTGTTGTTGATTCTTCCACCAATCATCTTACCATCGAAGCCGACTTGACGGATCCTGCTATTTTGTTAATTACAGATGCATACAGCAAGGGCTGGCACGCCAGGGCTCTGCCAGGAAGCAGCCAGCAAGAATATAGCATCCTGCCTGCGAACTACATACTGCGGGCCATCCCTCTTTCGAAAGGACATCACCGGATTCGTGTTGAGTACCGGCCACCGGCATTTCAGATAGGAAAGTGGATATCGGTCGGAGCAGTCATTGCCTATATGATATTGCTTGGATGCCTCTTGAGACAAAGAAATGGAAAGACTACTTATTGCTGCGAACACGAACAATATCTTGAATTAAATGTATAAGAACAACAAAGTAATAGTAGTCATGCCGGCTTACAATGCCGCCAAGACACTGCGAATGACCCATCATGAAGTCATGTCTCAGGGTGTTGTTGATCTAGTTATTGTGGTCGATGATGCCAGCCAGGATGACACACTAGCCATGGCTAAAGCCTTGCCAAACACAAAAGTGTATACCCATGAAAGGAACCAAGGATATGGCGGAAATCAAAAAACATGTTACAACCTGGCGCTGAAGGAAGGAGCTGATATCATCATAATGGTTCATCCCGATTATCAGTACACGCCTAAACTGATTCCCGCCATGACCTCCCTGATTGGCAACGGCCTTTACCATTGTGTACTGGGGTCCAGAATTCTTGGGGGATATGCCCTGAAAGGAGGAATGCCAATTTGGAAATTCATCTCGAACCGTTTTCTGACTTTTGTGGAAAATATCTTTCTGGGAGCCAAGCTTTCCGAATACCACACAGGATACAGGGCCTTCTCTAGAATACTGCTCGAACAGTTACCTTTCGATGCTAATTCCGACGATTTTCTCTTTGACAATCAGATGCTCGCCCAAATTGTGTGGCTTGGTTACACTATTGCCGAGATCAGTTGCCCTACGAAGTATTTTCCTGAAGCCTCGTCGATAAACTTGGTTCGAAGCACCAAGTACGGTTTTGGGTGTCTGCTTACAGCCCTGATATTTCGTTTGACAAAGATGAAAATCATATCATCATGTCTGTTTCCTGACACTGGTTTACGATAGATGGCAGTACATATGGTGAGAGCATCAAATAGTTTGGGAACTTTGCAGAAGCTTGCCTCGCTCTTTGATATGCGGGTTCGTCGGTTAGAGCTTATGGTTTGCCTATTTCTGATCGGGGTAACCATTTCCGCTTTCGGGCAGCTGCGAAATCACGATTTTGTTAACTACGACGACCCCAAGTATGTTACCAAAAACCCTCATGTTCAGGCTGGACTGACCCGTGAAGGCATCATTTGGGCTTTTACCAGCAGTCATGCAAACAATTGGCACCCCTTGACATGGCTATCACACATGCTGGACTGTCAGATGTACGGCTTGAACGCAGGCGGGCATCATCTGACTAGTTTACTGTTTCACATAGTTAATGCCCTGTTGATGTTTGTGGTCTTTAACCGAATGACCAGGGCACTTTGGCAAAGCGCTTTTGTTGCCGCCTTGTTTGCCTTACATCCCCTTCATGTGGAATCTGTTGCCTGGGTGGCGGAACGAAAGGATGTTCTGAGCACCTTTTTCTGGATGATGACGATGTGGGCTTACGTCCTTTACGTTGAGCTTCCTCGATTAAGTAGATATCTGTTGGTTCTTTTGTTCCTTGCCCTTGGGCTTATGGCCAAACCCATGCTTGTCACCCTGCCATTTGTGCTACTTCTCATGGACTATTGGCCCCTTGAACGCTTTAAGAGCTTTCAATCGGATCATATCGAAAGCTCACAATCCAGCAGGTATCTAAATCCCGTCTGTCCGCGGTCTCTTAGTCTCTTGGTCCTTGAAAAAGCCCCCTTTTTTGTACTTGTTGCATTATCAAGCGCTGTGACTTTTCTTGTTCAGCGAGCCGGGGGCGCTGTCAAATCTTTGGATGCGTTTCCGTTGCACGTCCGTCTCGCAAACGCCATTGTTTCCTATATCATCTACGTCTGGAAATTTATCTGGCCATCGAATCTTGCCGTGTTCTATCCCCATCCGGGAATGAGGCCCATCTGGCTGGTAGCGGTGTGTGTTGTCTTGTTGTTGACCGTCTCGCTGCTTGTGATCCGGGAAAGATATAGGCACCCGTATTTGGCAACCGGATGGCTGTGGTACCTTGGAACACTTGTGCCGGTCATTGGAGTGGTACAGGTTGGAACACAGTCAATGGCAGACCGATACACATATGTGCCTCTCATCGGTCTGCTTATCATTATTGCCTGGGGCGGGGCTGACCTTACGCTGAGGTGTACCTATCGAAGATTCGTGCTTGCAACATCGGCCGGGGTAATTCTTGTGGCATCAATGATGTGCACTTATTTGCAATTACGACACTGGCGCAACAGCATAACGGTTTTTGAACACGCTCTCGATGTTACTGTTGACAACAATCTAGCCCACTACAATCTCGGACAGGCTTTCGCTGAACGGGGGAAATTCGACGAAGCCATAGCACATTACTCGGAGGCTATCCGCATTAAGCCGCATCACCCGGACGCCTTCAATGCTTACAATAACATAGGAATTGCCTTGTTTCGTATGGGGAAACTAGATGAGGCAATAGCAAACTATTCAAAGGCACTAAGGCTTAAGCCTGATAGCGCGAACATTCATGACAACCTCGGAAATGCTTTGGCAAAACAGGGAAAGCTGGATGATGCAATAGCCCATTATTCCGAAGCGCTGCGGATCCAGCCTGACTCTTTTAAGGCGCGTAATGATATGGGAGTTGCTCTCGTGCGGAAAGGAAGGATCGACGAAGCCATCGTCTGTTTTTCCGCGGCCATTAAGATCAAGTCCGACTGTGCAGAGGCAAGTCATAATCTAAGACTTGCTCTGGGAATTGCGGACAAACCCGGCAATAAGCACTCAAATTGACAAGCCATTACACCGCAACATATTACTCTAGGTTTCCAGTTCCCAAGCCTGAAGCGTATAAGGCCCGGAGCAGATGATATTAAACACCTTTATCTCAAAATATTTTCTTAAGAACCGTCTCATTCTTTCCGGGCTTTTTGCTAACTTCCCGCGGTCGTATTTAAACAAAAATCTGCCCATCAGTTTTCTCTGAGATTTGACCGGCACCTGATCCATAATAAGTACTTTTGCCTTCTCTGCGGATACCCTTCTTACCTCAGCAAAAACTTTATCCATTTGACAGTCATCAATATGGTGCAAGACTTCACAAATCAGAACGTTTTCAAATTCTCCTTCCGTTGAAGGAATGGTGTCTTGAAATACCTTAAACTCATAGTCTGCGTACTTCCTATTGGCATAATCTATACACGACTTGTCTATGTCAATGCCAAGGTACTTTGCCGGTTCAAATAGGACACAAAAACCCCCTGTGCCACAGCCAAAGTCTAATGTCCTTCTGTCATTTCGGAGGTACCTCTTGACAACGGCCTTTTCTGACCGGAACCCCCTTTGAAGAATCTTCCTCGAAAGGTCAAAGCCACAAGCATTTGAGCATATCATGTTGACTATTTTTTCCATTCTAGATACATCTTCAAAATATAGGGCACAGCTCTCAGTTCCCGCCCTATGTTGAATGTGGACTTCACACCTGACCTCCAAAATACCGGGATATGTTTTATCTTGTATTTCTTCCTCTCCGCTCTCAGGAGCAATTCTGCGTCCCAGAACCATCCTCTGACAAATTCTTTCTCGTATCCCAGATCATCTAATAATGCGAGAAGTCTCTCCTTATCGAATGCCTTGAAGCCACATTGATAATCGGTTATTTTTGAGTCAAACAAGAAACGCACACAATTGTGATAAATCCAGCTTATTAGTAGTCTGAAGGTACCTCTTTTGAACCTTGCTCCCCTCAAATACCGGCTGCCAATTGCCATATCAAAACCTTCCCAAATGGCTTCCACCAGTGGGATTGCAAATCCGAGCGGAACCGCCAAATCAATATCCATGTAAGCGATGGTATCGTATTTGGCCGTTTTCATTGCTTCGGCAAGATTTTCTCTTCTACTTGGTCCATGGTCATATCTAATGTACGTTAGCTCATTATATTTTGTAGACAACTCCCTGCTTATCCTGCGTGTATTATCGCTTGAAGCATCATCTACAATGATTAATTCAAAGGAGATAAAATGCTGTTTCAAGAAATCATAAACCAGGATTGCATGCTTTTCTATAATTTCCTCTTCGTTAAAGATGGGTATAAAAATAGATACTGGTTTCCTTTCAATTGTATGTCCTTTACTTATTTCTTTTCCTTCTTGCGTCATCTTGGTTGGTGCCAGCTACAGGTTTCTGACGCTGAGACTGCGCAAAAGGGACATTTCTGGATGGAACCTAGCTCATTTTGCGCAACCATCTGCTTAGCCGCAAAACAAGCAGAGACAAGAACAAAGTTGATAGGGTTATCCCAATGCCCAGCTCGACCAGCAGTGGTTCAAACAGAAATCGCACTTCATGACAACCTTTGGCAAGACGGATCGTTCTAAACAGATAATTGCCCCTGACAATTTCCTGGGTCTTACCGTCTACATAACATTTCCACCCTGGATAATATACATCATTCAAAACAAGGAATGCATTCTGTTTTGATGTGGTACGTAT
>CAZCWQ010000158.1:0-4779 GCA_964502365.1 uncultured Desulfobacterales bacterium
CTGGTCAATTCCTTAATCAAGACAACCATCTCTCTTACTGCTCGCTCCAGACCTACGATAACTGCCCTGGCGATTATGCTGTGACCGATGCTGAACTCGTCGATGTCAGGAATTCCCTTAAAGGCCTTTATGGTTTGATATCCCAAACCATGGCCCGCGTTAATACCGAGTTTCAATTTTTGGGCGAATCCCACACTGTCAACTATCCGAGCGAAAGCCTCGGTTCGCTCCCTTTGCCCCAACGCGTCACAGAAGGTTCCTGTATGAATTTCTACAAAATCAGCATTGATCCGATGGGCGATCTTGATCTGATCTGGCTCCGGGTCGATGAATATGCTTACGGGCACCCCTCCTTTCTGAAGGGCGTGGACGGCATCAGAGACAACATCTTCATTAACATCAAGATCGAGGCCGCCTTCAGTAGTCAACTCCTGCCTTTTTTCCGGAACCAATGTCACCAAATCAGGTTTGGTTTTCAAGGCAATGGCGATCATTTCAGGTGTTGCTGCCATCTCCAATATCAACTTGGTTGTAACTGTTTCTCGTAGAATCCTCACATCTCTGTCTTGGATGTGTCGTCGGTCTTCTCTAAGATGGACAACAACGCCATCGGCGCCGGCCAGTTCAACAATAGCTGCTGCTGCAACCGGATCCGGAATATTAATTTTTCGTGCTTCCCTAAGAGTCGCCACATGATCAACATTGACTGCCAGGCCTGCCATTGAAGCGCATCTCCTCTACTAGTTTCCATCCATAAATGGCCCTTTTTCCTCTTGATACATCTAAAGCAGTTTAAGCAACTGTTCCTCCTTGAGCCTCATTGCCTCAGCCTCTTGTGACGTTTTTTCGTGATGAAACCCGAACAAGTGCAGGACACCGTGAACCAAGAGTTGATCGAACCTGGACTCCAGCGACATGCCCACATCTTGTGCTTCCCGTGTCGCCGTATCAACAGAAATGACAACGTCTCCCAACAGTTCTTCAGAGATGTCGTTGAAAGGCCCTTCTTGCATCGGGAAAGCAATGACGTTGGTGGGCCCGGCCCGGCCTAGGTATCTCTTGTTTAGATTCGCGATTTCTTGATCGCCTACGATAAGGATAGATAATTCTCCGTCAGAAGATCCTAAGGCCTTTAATATGATTTCTGCCTTTGTCTTTACCTTGTCATGGTCTATCACGTGACGATCTTGTCTGTCGTCTATCAGAATTTCCATGAGCCTTGCTGGTTGCACTATCCACAGTGGCCACACCGTTACTGCCATTGGGGTACTCGATTCGATTGTGGTAAATGCCATTGAGTATTTTGTTAAAAATTGTAGCAATTCTATTAAGATCTTTTAGTGTCAACTCGCATTCATCGAGTTGCCCATCCAAGAGCATATTGTTGATAATTGTTTGCACAAGGCCCTTGATTCTGGCAGGTGTGGGATTTTCCAGACTCCTTGAACTGGCTTCTGCCGAATCTGCAAGCAGTACTAATCCGGCCTCTTTGGTCTGAGGCTTAGGCCCTGGATACCTAAAATGCTCCACATTGACTGCGCCTTCGCCCTTCAGTCTTTTGGCCTTTTCGTAAAAATAAGAAATCAAGCCTGTCCCGTGATGCTGCTGTATAATATCAACAATTGCCTTTCCAAGCCTATTACGCTTAGCCGTTTCCACACCGTCTCTCACATGAGATGTAATGATTAAGCTCGACATTGATGGAGCCAACTTGTCGTGTCGATTCTTCCCTGTTCCCTGATTTTCGATGAAATAGAGCGGTTTTTCAATCTTGCCGATGTCATGATAGTAACCGCTTACCTTGGCCAACAGAGGATTGGCCCCAATAGCGGCGGCTGCAGCCTCCCCCAAGGAGCCCACAATCACAGAATGGTGATAGGTTCCAGGGGCTTCAAGCATGAGCTTGCGCAGTATGGGCCGATCCAGGTTTGAAAGTTCAAGCAGTTTAATGTCTGTGGTATAGGCCAACGTCATTTCCACGACAGGCGCAAATCCCGTAGTCAGAATCCCGGAGCTCATCCCACCAAAAAGGCCGAAGGCCCAGTCCCAAACCAGCTTCAGGTCCAGTCCAGCCCCCCCGAACATGTGGAAAGAGGTAATGACCAGAACGTTGGCAAGAGCCACCTTCAAGCCAGCCTTGATCAGCACACCTCGTTCTCTACAATTACGCACAGAGTATGCGCCCACCATACTGCTTAAAAGGAAGAATAGGAACATCTCGAACTGATTTTCAAATAGAAACCCGGTGATAAATGCAGTTGTTAACGCGAAGGGGAGCGCCACGCCCATACCCATGAACAGACATACAGTCATTGCACCAGACGCTATCGGTATGGCATAAAAGGCAGAAGCAGTTTCTGTGGAATAAGGGATGTTACTTGCAAGCCCTTTTACCAAATAGGCTGACACTTTACTCAACAGGAACAGTATGACCAGCATGATACAGAGAAAGAGTAGGTCCTTGTTTGTCAGCACTGGACCTGTGTCTGTCTTGAAATTGGTTGTATATGAGATGACAAGAAAGGAAGCGGCAAGAAGCATAAAGCCGATAGTGATAGTGAATAAGGGTGCTCTTTTCATTTCAGACTCAAGTGCTTGAATCCTGGCCATGTGCAAGGGCGATAGCTTTTCGCCTTCCCGTACAAGCATCTCTCCTTTCTTGATTTGAGTTAGCACTGCTTTCACTTCAGCAACTGTCTTATCCCTGAGCTCTTCGGTGGCGCCTCTGTTAAGGGTCAAGTTGGGTTGGATCAGACGTTGAGCCAAGTCTATCATCACGCCACGAAGACGGTAATCAAAATCTTTCAGGTAGGTTCTGCCAGTATTCGCCAAGGCGATTCTTGCCTCATCCAGGCTGTAGAACTTCTGGAGGTCACTTTCGCGATACTCTTTCTTGGAAGACAATTTGCGAACTATGATACCATTATGTCTTTGTTGAACGAGGAGTTGTTTGTTTCCCACGATACCATGTCGAAACACACTATTGAACATCCTGCTAATTTCTTCAGAAATGGACTCAGCAAACCCTTCCTTTTCTAAAGTTTCGTAAGCCTTGTCGCTCAAACGGATACCAAGTATATCTTCAACGGTCTGCTTTTCCTTCCATATCAGATCATGACGTGAAGGGGCCGGACCCGGCTGGCTGGTCTCCGTGTCTCCTTGTGACTTAGGACCGTCTATGTTTGGGTTAATCTCGTCAGGACTTGCTTGTCCCAGTGTTCGAACATGCTGAAAGGCGTGGGTGACTCGCTCGGCCAACTCGGACGCCAAAGTGTCGTGAGAATCGTAAATCGTCAAGACAGAAAGAGCGGCCTCCTCCCGCTTCCGTTCAGTGGCCTCCTTATCTTCGATCAGGAAATCCTTAGGCGATTTGATGTCTTGCTTTACTACGTCACCTACGTGGTATCTTGGAGTGGCTCTCCAAAGACTCGGAAACAGCAAAACAGCAATAAGGAGTATTGTTCCGAACAGGATAAACCAATGCAGCCGGGGGTCCTCGTTAAGAGATACAAGAAGGGTTTTGCTGCGTTTTCTAATGGTCTCGGTGTGCCTCATATGTGTATAAGATCGCTACGCGATCTTATTCTTTTCTTTGTTCAAGGCGCTCGTACGCCTCAATGATGTCCTGGACCAATTGATGTCTGACTACATCTTTCTTGGAAAACAGCACGAACCGTATTCCCTTAATTTCCTGCAATATATGCGTTGTCTCCACAAGACCTGATACCTTGCCATTTGGAAGATCGATCTGGGTCACATCGCCAGTGATAACCGCCTTAGAACTGAATCCGAGGCGTGTCAAGAACATTTTCATTTGTTCTGAGGTGGTGTTTTGGGCTTCATCCAAGATTACAAAAGAATCGTTGAGGGTTCGGCCTCTCATGAAGGCTAGAGGAGCCACTTCTATGGCACCCTGCTGGATCAACCGAGTGGCCTTTTCGTAACGCATCATATCGTGCAGCGCATCATATAGCGGTCTAAGATAGGGATTAACCTTTTCGTAAAGGTCTCCGGGCAAAAAGCCAAGCCTTTCCCCGGCTTCTACAGCAGGCCGTGCCAAAATAATTCTGTTGACTTCACCCTTTGTCAGAAAAGACACAGCCATGGCCATGGCAAGGTACGTCTTGCCAGTACCCGCCGGTCCTATCCCAAAGACTATGTCGAACTTACGGATGGCTTCAATATATTCCTTTTGAGTAACGCTCTTGGGTGCAATGGGCCTTTTTAGGGACGTAATATATACAGTGTCCAGAAAAATATCCTTCAATGAGATATGGTCGTCACTGCTTAAAATACGAATAGCATAGTCGATATCACTTGGGTACAGCGGGTATCCCTCTTCAATTAGGCCATACAGATCCTTGAGGAGCTTTTCGGCCAGTGTTGTGACAATGCCATCTCCGTGTAGGCTCACTGTGCTGCCCCTGGCATGGATCTGCATGTCCAACGCATTGGCAATCTGCTGAAGATGCTGATTTTGTTCCCCAAATAGACTCCTTGCCAAGAGGTTATCCTCAAATGTTATCGTAAGGGTTGGTCGGTCATGATCCGTGGGATCAATATGTGTTGAGGGTATTGCCATATCGCATTTTTTATACCACAGGTTCTCTCGCTTTTGCAAACTGCAATAACTAGATGAAACTACGGCCTCTTTAAGGCAAATAGAAAGGCCTTGACTTGACCATGGCCGTTTGCTAGACGCCAATGCTGGGAAGTCTCAACAAAAGTATCATCTCCCGATTAGTTGTAGCTGGGGCAAAATAAATGGGTTATCTCCAA
>CAZCWQ010000159.1:0-4641 GCA_964502365.1 uncultured Desulfobacterales bacterium
AGACTGGGAATTAAGAGGACGGGCTGATCCAGTTGCTGGGGCTGGGGACAATGTTTATTTTTTAAGGTTTCGGAAGTGGTGAACTTGGGGACGCTCTTTAGTTGTCCAGTTTCTAAGAGGAGCAGGGGGAAGATCTTTGACCTTTACAATTCAAACGGCCCAAGGGTCAGTCCAGGAAAACCGAGTGGTACTTACATGATAACAGCATTACCGGCAGGACTGAAATCAGGACCACGGATGGACGAAAGACCGGTGAGATCCGTCGCAATAGATATCTGGATCGGGTGGAAATCATGGACAAAAGTGGTCGGAATCTCTTGTATCTCAGGGAGAATCCGTTCCTGGACCGTATTGACATCTTCAAAAGCACTGATGGACGAAGAACTGGGAAGGTTCGCTATAATAGACTCCTGGATCGAATGGAGGTGACGGTAGAGGAAGTGAAATAGGGCCAAGGATTGATCTGCCCATGGCCCTATTTGGCATATTGTAAAACAGGCTGGTCAGTCACTACGCCCCCACATAAACCCCCCGTCCAGTTCTCTTTATGTTTCGATTTCTTAGCAGCGGCCTGAGCCTTTTCAAGCTTGTCAACCGCCTTCATCAGTCTTTCCGTCTGCTCTTATTCAGCCGGATTCAGCCTTTATTGTTTTCTATCAGAAGTCTTCTGCTTCCTTTCTCGGTGATCCCTTTTGAGATTATGAGCTTCTTCCCGGCATTCATCCCGTCAGTTAGGACTTTGCGATTCCGTCTCAAAGCCTTCATTCCCACAGTCATGAGACGTGGATATTTGTACTGAACGTATTCTTTCATCAGGGGCTCTTCAAATTTGATGAGTGCGCGCTTGTCTCCAGCCTTTTTCTTTCTGTGCTTCTGTGATTCCAGTTTTGAGCGAAATCCGTCGATGATACCCACTGCGAAGTCAGTCTTACGATACCGATTCAGTCCTTTGTCTTTGTTGTACTCTTCCCAATGCGAGTTAATAAACTGCTGGACAAAGTCGTGGACATAATGGGCTATCCTTACGTTTTGTGCAGTGCCACTGATTTCCAACACACGACCCATTTTCCCTTTGTCTAAGACATATGCTGGTATCCAGATTCCATACACAAAATAAAAATCCTGTAATAAAGCAGCCAGACCATACTCTTCACGAAAATGCCGAAGAGCTGGTTTGCCAACAAAGACACTGAGAAAATTGCGATGTTCATCGCGATCTATAAGGTCTACGTTATATTTGGCGATGAGTTGATGAGCTTTGGCCATGGCAGCTTCGGCCTCATGCTTATTGTGGCTTTGTGCCAGTGCCATCAACTTCCTGATCCGAACCATGATCTTATCTTCCAACTTTGACGATTCTCGAAAAACACGGTCGTGCAAAGGTTCATACTCCCCGGAAGCCTTTGGATTGGCTCGAAGCAGATAACAGGCGCGCTTGAACGTCGGCCCGTGCGGAGGTTCTCCATAGGCACCTAACATTTCGTCTGCGAACTGATGGGCCATTTCATGCACAAGGACCTCTATAACAGAGTCCCATGGTTGATTAATTACCAAGTCCCGACTTAGACAAATCTCGCGTCTTTCACGCGACCAGTACCCGAGATTGCCTGTCATGTCCTTCAGGCTAAACAAAGGCTTGCGCATCGACTCCTTGTACGACGAGTCCAGAATCAACAGTGCCTCTTCCCATTCACAGGCGAGCCCGTGAAGAATAAGGCGTTCATGTTCTTCCCAAATACGGGTTCTTTCTTGCTTGTGCGATGTGATTTTGAATCTCTTCATCCTAAATTGGTCTTCTGCGGCGTGTTATCCATTGCTAACAGCTCCTGTATGAAAGTGAAAGTGTGGATGGCTTTCCAATCGTAGCGTTTTTTGCATCCCATTTGTATCCTTTTTTGCTGACCATATACGTATCCCAGCCTGCATAATGCACGCATTCCATCTTCCCTTTTGTACCGACAGCATGCGTAACTGTGCGATATTATACACCCCTATGTTGAACGACTTATCGGTTCAATACGGCGCGAGTGCCTCAACCATGTCATCATCTTCAACGAACTTCATCTCAAGCGGCTTCTTCATGCCTATTTTTCATATTATCACACAGCGAGAACACATCTCAGCTTATACAAGCAGTGCCCTGAACCACGGATAGTTGAGCCTCCCGACAGCGGGTCGTTGCTTTCCCACACCTCGGCGGCCTACATCACGAGTACCGACCCGCAGCCTGAGAACCGACGACAATTTCCTGACCCCAGCGCACTACGGCAAGCTGACCACTTTTCGTGACCTCGCTTGTCTCAGGAAAACAAGACCACTTTTTCTAAATTGCATCGCCTTCTTAGTTCCCATTTTTTATCCTTGTGCAAGGGTTTTATTGCTTCCTCGTCTCCAATCACAGGACTGGAAAGATGTGCACAACTCTGGATTAGGTTTTTGGTAGCCACAGACATACTACATAAGGACTTTAGCCAACGAAGGCAGGGCCAGATAATCGACCCTGCCTTTCTGCGCTGATGTTGACAATCTATGGCCCTATGTTGTCTCCGATCACGGTCGCCGTGCCGCCGTTAGCTAGTCCCACAGCGATGTTGCCTTGGTAGATGTTACCGTCGACAAGATTCTGGCTACAAGCAGCGTTGCTAATATCTATCCCGTTACTGCCATTTCCCAAGCAGCGGGAGTCTCCCAGCACGTTGGTACTGGAGTTGATTAGTATTATCCCATCATTAGTATTGTCGTTGCACTGGTTGCCACTCAGGGCATTGTCATTGCTGTAAAACAGATAGATACCGTTATCAGCATTAGCCTCGCATTGGTTGGCACTGAGGGTGTTTTTGTTGCCTTCCTCCAGATGGACGCCGTCAATGTTGTTTATGCGGCATTGGTTACCAGTAATGGAATTGGCATCGCTCATATGAAGGTAAATGCCGTTTTGAGTATTGGCAGCACAGTGGTTGGCTGAAAGGGTATTCGAATTGCTGCCCTCAAGGTAAATGCCAGAGAGACCACTCACGCCGCATAGGTTGCCGAATACATAGTTGAGGCGGGTATCGGGGCCGAGGAGGTAGAGTGCGTACTGAACATTCTCAGTGAGATGATTGCCCCAGACTGTATTTACGTACGAGCCACCACTCAAGCATATGCCAGATTGATTATTGAAGTGACAATGGTTGGCGACCAGAGCGTTGGCCACGCACTGATTCGACATGGAGATGCCATCGCCTGGAAAGTTAAAAATGTAGCAACCTTCTATTCGAGAATTATCCACCTTCTGGAAGTCAATTCCGCTCCCAGCGTTGTTTTGAGCTTTATTTCCATCCAACCGCAGATTTGAGATGATGATTTGGCTGTTTCCATTCACAGGATCGGCATTGACTATGGCAGGGAGGTTGACACCGTTGGCTAGTTCAATAGAAGTGGCAAATCCAGTCCCTATCAGGGAGACCCGGCTGGGAACCACTATGCTTGTATCTACAGTATAGATTCCCTCCCGAATATAGACTGAGCCTCCCACTGCAGGGAGAAAATTTATGGCCTGCTGGATATTCGCAAAGTCTGCGAAACCAGGCAGATTGTCCACGACGAGTGTAGCAGCACGGCCGTTAAAGCGCCTCAGATCCACGCCTGCTACAAATCTATTTCTTATCGTCCGAGTGCCCACCGCATCATTTGCCAAATCTGCGTTCCCTACACAGCCAGGTCCCAAGCCCAGTGCACCGCACACCTGTGCTTGTGTGCTCTCCGAAGACAAGAACAAAAGTCCAAATACCATCAAAGGTATGTAGAAATTCCTTATTTTCATTACTAGCCTCCTTCCCAAAATAAGTATTTTTGATTTTCACAACTAGATCTAAACGATTCTGTACCACGCTTTTACTGGGGGCGGGCCACAAGTCGCCTTTGCCTCACCTACGTCTGGGAGTGATCAATATGATACTTTAGACTTCCAACAGAGCACCACGCCCTGTCAGGAGCTGGATAGGCGCCAGTTTGAGGTGTTTTTCCACTAATTGGTAAGTTATAATGGAGTCAATGAGTGTATAAAAACAGCTGATGTCCTCCGCGCACACTCTTCCATTTTCCGATAGCTCGATAGGCTATCGGATATGAAAAGTCAAGTTCAAAGTCACATTCTTCAAAGAATGTAAGAGCATTAAGAGCATGTGGTATTAAATCAGCATAACGGAAAGGAGGGGTGCTTATGGGCACTAGGAAGAGGTGGGAAGCCTACAAGATGTGGTGGATCAACTGCATGAAGCCGAATTATAGAGTGCTCCTATGTGCAAAGTCAATAAAGGGGTAAAATAGCTGAACAGAACCCAACCAGCCTCCTATTCGTGGTTCCCTGTATCGGGACCGCAAGTAAGGTATCCGGGGTATCCAATTGGGCTGACAAACTTGCCAACGTGGTCATCTATTACAGACACGCACATCAATCTATCGCCATGCCCCAGAGCTTATTCTAACGGTTTAGGTTAGCAACATGCTTCTGCAAAACTGTAGCCTTGACCGTCAAGGATCATCCGTCTAATCCGCAATATCAGAATCCTAGCGACAGCTACGATGGCCCGCTTGGCCCCTGCGCGGGCTTTGATTTTTTCGTACTTGATTCGCATGTCCCTGTCTTTCCTGATCAAC
>CAZCWQ010000160.1:0-4528 GCA_964502365.1 uncultured Desulfobacterales bacterium
TGGAATTTACCCAGGAAGAAATAAAAAGCTTGACCGAGGACAACCCCAAGAGGTTTCTAGGACTTTAAAGGGGAGTCTAAAGGGACCCCCCCCGTCCTGGTTTCGGTTTCTTCGGCTTGGGGATTGATATTTACTAAAATTTATCTGACCTTTGCCGCTAATTGGGCCAGCGGGATTTGTTCGGCAAGCCGAGTCAAGTCTGATTGCTGGGTGACCGGCTCGGCCTGAACAACAACGACCATGTAGTTTTTCAAGAAGATGGCAAGGTTTCCTGTCTTGTCCTTCTTTTCCAGAGACATCACGCTCTTGTGGCCGGACACTGTTACGGTTTTTATGATTTCGTCTTCGGTTTCCATGTTCATGCTAGGCATACCTTGGTAAGTTTGGACCATGGGGGCCCCTTTACCGGCCCAGATTGATAATTCAACAGATCTTTTCCCGTCTCGTGAGGCGTAATCTTGAGTTAGAGATGACCACTTCTGACCGCCCATTTCCATGTTCATGCCGTCAGGTTCTCCGGATGGGGCCATGCCGTCCAGGGTTCGAGGAAGCAGGGGAAGCCAGTCTTTATAATCAGTTGCTCCAGCTACTACGGGAACCAAGATTAAACAGAGTGCGAGAAGAAGAGCTGCTTTTTTCATTTTGTTTTATCCTCCTAGGTGAATTTGTGTTGGTTTCGCTTGGATAAATGCCATACGACAAGTTTTTTCTAATAAAAGCGGGTCCAGATGTCCAGAAAAAAACCAGTTGCGTTTGTTGGATTGGTTGAATCAGTTTTGTTGGTTGTAGTCACGCTACCGTGACAGGTTTGATCTGATGATACATTGGTGCTGGGTTGTCATGGCGTTTGACAATGTATGCCCAATGCTTATTTTTTCAAAAAATGGAAAATGACCGGACCCTTTACCACCGGTTTCTTGCCAGACGGCAAAGGAGACAAACATGCGTTTTGATAAATTTACCATAAAGTCCCAGGAACTGATTCAAGGCAGCCAGGCACTGGCGAGTCAGTTGGGGCATCAACAAATAGAGCCGGAGCATCTGCTGCACACCATGCTCCACGAGAGCGAAGGGATTGCCCGCGCCATTCTTCAAAAGCTGGGAGCATCTCCGGACTCGGTCCTTAAGCAGGTTTCTCAAACCCTCGACAAGAAGCCCAAGGTGAGCGGGGCCGGCATGGGAGAGGTCCATATCTCTCCTGCAACGAAAAGAGTCCTTGACGGGGCCTTTGCCGAAGCAGCAAAGATGAAGGATGAGTACGTAAGTGTAGAGCATATACTGGTGGCTATAACCGACCAGAAAGAGACTGATGCAGCTCATGTTTTGGTCGGTAGCGGTGTGACTCGCGAGACTATCTTAAAGGTGCTGGTCGATATTCGGGGAAGCCAGAGAATTACCGACCCGAACCCAGAGGAAAAATATCAAGCTCTGGAGAAATTTGGACGGGACCTGACGGATCTTGCCCGCCTCGGCAAGATAGATCCGGTGATCGGCCGAGATGAGGAGATTCGCCGTATCGTGCAGGTCCTTTCTCGCCGCACCAAGAATAACCCGGTTCTTATTGGCGAACCGGGGGTTGGCAAAACAGCCATTGTGGAGGGACTTGCACAGCGTATTGTTAATGGTGACGTGCCCGAGACCTTAAAGAACCGGCGACTGGTTGCCCTTGACATGGGTACCCTGGTAGCGGGGGCGAAATACCGGGGTGAATTTGAAGACCGCCTAAAGGCCGTGCTAAAAGAGGTGGAAGCGGCAGAAGGCGAGATCATCATGTTTATTGACGAGCTTCACACCATGGTTGGGGCAGGGGCTGCTGAGGGCTCAGTGGATGCGTCGAACATGTTAAAGCCGGCTCTAGCTCGAGGCACCCTTCGGTGTGTGGGGGCCACGACAATAAACGAATACCGAAAATACGTGGAAAAGGATGCCGCACTGGAGCGGCGATTCCAGCCTGTACTTGTTACGGAACCTACGGTGGAAGAGACCATCTCGATATTGCGAGGTTTGAAAGAGAAGTACGAGGTTCATCACGGGGTGCGGATCAAGGATTCAGCCATTGTTGCCGCAGCCACCCTTTCACACCGTTACATATCGGATCGATTCCTTCCGGACAAGGCCATCGACCTTGTTGATGAGTCTGCCTCAAGGCTCCGCATTGAGATAGACAGCATGCCGGCTGAGATCGATGAGGTGGAGCGAAAGATCATCCAGACTGAAATCGAACGTGAGGCCCTGAGGAAGGAAACGGATAATGCTTCAAAAGAACGATTGATCAAGCTCGAAAAAGAGCTTGCTGCAATGCAGGAAAAGAGCCGCGAGATGAAGGCACACTGGCAAAATGAAAAAGGCGCTATCCAGACCATTCGCAAGGTGAAGGAAGAACTTGAGCAAGCTGGCGTTGAGGCACAGCAGGCCGAACGCGAGGGCAATCTGGCCCGGGCTGCGGAACTTCGTTACGGAGTGGCAAGTGAACTGCGGAAGCGTCTGGAGGAAGCCAATGCAAGGCTTTCCGAACTTCAGGCAGGTAATAAGATGCTCAAGGAGGAGGTCGATGCGGAGGACGTGGCTGAGGTGGTCTCCAGATGGACGGGTATACCGGTCTCTAGGATGATGGAAGGGGAGCGGGAAAAACTCGTTCACATGGAGGAGCGGCTCTCAAAACGGGTTATCGGTCAGAATGAGGCCATCGTGGCCGTGTCAGACGCAGTGAGGCGTGCACGTTCGGGTCTGCAAGACCCCAACCGACCTATCGGCTCGTTCATCTTCATGGGACCCACTGGCGTGGGAAAGACGGAACTGGCCAAAGCCCTGGCGGAGTTCATCTTTGACGATGAACAGGCCATGGTTCGCGTGGACATGTCCGAGTACATGGAAAGGCATTCGGTATCCAGACTCATTGGAGCCCCTCCTGGGTACGTAGGTTACGAAGAAGGGGGATATCTTACCGAGTCAGTGAGGCGTCGGCCTTACTCCGTGGTCCTGTTCGACGAGATTGAAAAGGCCCACTCCGAAGTCTTCAATGTACTTTTGCAGATACTGGATGACGGCCGTATGACTGATGGGCATGGTCGGACAGTTGATTTCAAGAACACCATCATCATTATGACCTCTAATGTCGGAAGTCATTGGATTCAGGAGTTGGGTGCAAATGATCGCGGTGAGATGGAAAAACGTATCACGGAGGCATTGCGGGCCAGTTTCAAGCCAGAGTTTTTGAATCGGATCGATGATATCATTATCTTTCACAACTTGACGTCCGATCAGCTTACTACCATTGTAGACATTCAGCTCCAGCGAGTCCGCAAGCGACTCGAAGGTCAACACATCACCCTCGAACTTACGGATGCGGCCAAGACTCTCTTGGCCCGGGAGGGTTTTGATCCCACATACGGGGCTCGTCCGTTGAAGCGGGCAATCCAAAAACATGTTGAGAATGTACTGGCCCTGGAGATACTCCAGGGAAGGTTTGGTGAAGGAGGTCGCGTCTTAGCAGACATAGAGGATGGAAAGATTGTGTTCAAGTCAGCTGCGTGATGCCTGATAAGAGATGAAAAACCAGAGTCCAACAACGTGAATGAAGCCAACCATCTACAGCCTGACAGGAGGAACTATGGGCAATTCCGTAAAGACTGCTATTCTCTTGGGAACCTTGACCGCTCTGATCATGGTCATAGGTCGTTACTTTGGTGGGCAGCATGGGATGGTCATTGCATTTTTCTTTGCAGTGGTCATGAATTTTGGCAGCTACTGGTTTTCGGACAAGATAGTCCTGCGCATGTACCGGGCCAGACCGGTTTCCGAGGCACAGGCCCCTGAGTTATACCGGATTGTCAGACAGCTTGTCCAAGAGGCCGGCCTTCCTATGCCCAAGATTTGTATTATGCCTTCTGAGTCCCCCAACGCATTTGCTACTGGCCGAAACCCACAACATGCGGTGGTAGCAGTTACGCAGGGAATTTTAAGGCTATTGGACGAGAACGAGCTGAGGGGGGTGCTGGCCCATGAACTGGCCCACGTGAAGCATCGGGACATCCTCATCGGCTCTGTTGCGGCCACGCTGGCTGGTGCAATCATGATGGTTGCAAGCATGGCCCGATGGGCCGCCATGTTTGGTGGTTTTGGTGACAGGGATGATGATGGTGGGGGCATGATCGGTCTTATTGCCATGTCGATCTTTGCACCCCTGGCGGCCATGTTGATCCAAATGGCCATATCCAGATCCAGAGAATATGCGGCAGATGCCGCAGGCGCGTCTTTTGCGGGAAGTCCCAGAGGGCTTGCTAGTGCGTTGCAAAAGATCGCGGTCTCCTCCCGGCACATGCCCATGAAAGCCGAACCCGCAACGGCTCACATGTTTATTATGAACCCTTTGTCGGCAAAGAGTCTCATGAGTCTTTTCAGTACCCACCCGGCGGTTGAAAAGAGGATTGAAAGGTTAATCGGTCAGAGACACTAATTACTAAGGGGAGCACCATATTGTTTGCATGTTGAAAAGCCGTCAGGGGACATCTTTTTTGAGGTCAGGTCA
>CAZCWQ010000161.1:0-1290 GCA_964502365.1 uncultured Desulfobacterales bacterium
GTTTGAACAAGGGCTTCATAAGAATAAACACAGACTTGTGTAAGGGGTGTGGCCTTTGCATTGTAGCGTGCCCCAAGGGGGTCGTGAAGATAAGCAGCAAGCTTAACATCAAAGGTTACCACCCTGCCGAGTATGTGGAAAGCAAAAGACGCAAGAAACGCAAGTGCACTGCGTGTGCCTTATGCGCCATAACATGCCCGGACGTGGCTATTGAGGTGTTCCGTGGGTAAAAAGAGACTAATGTGTGGGAGTCATGTGATTGCAGAGGCGGCAACCCGGGCAGGGTGCCGTTTCTATGCCGGCTACCCCATCACGCCCCAAAATGAGCTGCCGGAGTATATGTCTGGGCGTTTTGCTAACATGGAAGATGCCACCTTTATTCAGGCCGAAAGTGAGTTGGCCGCCATTAACATGGTTATGGGAGCGAGCATGGCCGGCGTGCGGGCCATGACGTCGTCCTCCAGCCCTGGAATCAGCTTAAAGCAGGAAGGGATCTCCTATATGGCAGGTATGGAACTGCCTGCCGTAGTGGTAAACATTATGCGGGGAGGACCTGGGCTGGGCAATATTGCCCCAACGCAGCAGGATTATTTTCAGGCCACCAGAGGCGGCGGGCATGGGGATTATCGAACCATAGTCCTGGCCCCATACTCGGGGGAAGAACTGGTCACCCTCACCATAAAGGCTTTCGACTTGGCAGACACCTATCGTATGCCCGTTATCGTGCTGGGAGATGGCCTAATGGGCCAGATGATGGAGCCGGTGACGTTTCCGGATCCCATCGATCCGAATACCCTGCCCAAAAAAGATTGGGCCCTAACCGGTGCCCAGGGGCGCGACAGCCATCTCATCGCCTCATTGTTGCTGGACCCTGTCAAGATGGAGCAACACAACTGGAAACTCGCCAGAAAGCATGCAACCATTTGCGAGCAGGAGACCGACTACGAAGCGTATCTGCTCGACGATGCCGTGGTGGTGGTTGTAGCATTTGGCACCGCAGCCCGTATCGCAAAGGGGGCAGTCAACAGGGTGCGCAAAGCGGGTTTGAAGGCAGGCCTTTTTCGTCCCATCACACTGTGGCCATTTCCAGAAAAGGAACTCAGGGCCTTGGCCGGCACTGTCAAGCATATCCTAGTCTTTGAAATGAACTCTGGTCAGATGGTTGATGATGTGAGAATGAGTGTTGCGGAACAAGCTTCGGTTCACTTCCACGGCAGGCCCGGCGGGATCATATCCACACCCCATGAGATTGCAGATGTCATAACCAAGCTTATTTACAGGCATCAACTG
>CAZCWQ010000161.1:1390-4524 GCA_964502365.1 uncultured Desulfobacterales bacterium
AAACAGATATTCAAAAGACCGGATGCACTAAAGGAGAACATCTTTCATTACTGTCCGGGATGCGGACATAGCATTATTCATAGGGTGCTCGCCGAGGTGATTGATGAACTCGGTATCCGTGAAAACACAGTCGGCGTTCCACCGGCCGGATGTGCCGTCCTGGCCTACAATTATATTGATGTTGACATGGGTGAAGCACCTCACGGCCGTGCCGTTGCTGTAGCCACTGGAATCAAGCGGGCCCGTCCCAGCCTGGTGGTTTTCACATATCAAGGTGACGGTGACATTGCCGCAATCGGCACGGCTGAGACAGTTCATGCAGCCAATAGAGGGGAACGCATAACTGTTATTTTCGTGAACAACGGGGTTTACGGCATGACAGGCGGACAGATGGCCCCTACCACGCTTCTAGGGCAAACCACAACAACAACGCCTGGAGGCAGAACTCAGCTGCGTGACGGATACCCGATAGACCTGAGTCAGATGTTGGCTATAGCAGGCGGCAGTGTTTACATAGAAAGGACATCTGTTACATCACCGAAGAATATCATCAAAACCAAGAAGGCCATCAAGAAGGCGTTCCAGGTGCAGATGAATGGTCTCGGTTTTTCACTAGTCGAGATCTTGTCGTCATGCCCCACAAACTGGAAGCTTTCGCCTGTGGAAGCCTGCAAACGGGTTGAGGATGAGGTTATGAAAATTTACCCCCTCATGGTGATCAAGGACACAACTCAATCGGACAATTGAATCGGTTGGCACAATGAGCATGACTAAGACCATATTTTCCGGTTTTGGAGGACAAGGGGTCCTGATGATGGGGTACGTGCTGGCAACGGCGGGCATGTACGAAGACAAGCATGTGACCTATCTGCCGGCCTACGGGGCGGAAGTGCGGGGAGGAACGGCCAACTGCACGATCACCATCAGCGACGAACCGATTGCCTCTCCGGTGGCATCTTTTCCTGATTTGGCCGTACTCATGAATGCACCTTCTGTTGCAAGGTTTGAGGGCAAGGTCAAGTTGGGAGGAACAGTCTTTCTGAACGACGATCTGGTAGAACTCCGGCCTAAGCGTAGCGACATAGAAGTGGTAGCGATACCGGCTAACACAACGGCTGAAAGGTTGGGCAGTATACGAAGCGCCAACATGGTGATGATCGGGGCTTTTGCCCAAAAAACGGGTTCGGTTTCCCTAAGATCTGTGATCAAGAGTATAAAAGATATCTTTGCAACAAAGGGTTCAAAGGTCAATAAGATAAACACCCTTGCCATTAAGGAGGGGGCTGCCCTTGTAAAGGGGATGTAGAAGGTGGATTGGTCATGACTATCAAGGAGGTTGTCTCAACAGTCAAGAACAGGCCAGGAGAGCTTGTCCGCATCGTCGGCCATCTTTACGAAAATGACGTGAACGTTTCCGCATTCTGGGTGGGTACAGAAAACAAGAAAGCGATTCTGCGATTCATCACGAGCGATCCGGAGTCAGCTGTTTCGGTTTTGGTCGGCCTGGGCCTGAAAACCACGACCGTCGATGTAATTGCTGTCCAAGTCCCCGACCACCCAGGCGGGTTGAACACAATCCTGAAGATACTCGAGTCCGCAGACATCAACATTCTTCACATCTACCCCTGCCTCGAAACCAAAGATGCGGTTTTGATTCTGGAAGTCGACAAGACCGAAGATGCCGTCAATGTCTTGAAAAACAATTGGATCAATCTCTACGACGAGAGGCTGTACAACATGTAGCAACCTTTGGAAAAAGTCTTGCAGCTCCCCATGAGCTAATTTTCTTCCTGCCATGAAGATTCAATCGTATCGCTTTGGTCACATCGAGATCGACGGAAAGGTGTACCACGATGACATCAAGCTCGTTGGTAACAAGGTCGTGCCGAGTTGGTGGCGTTCAAGCGGTCACCTTGTGGAACCGAGAGACATAGACGACCTTTTGCATGCGGACGCGGAGGTTTGTATATTTGGCACCGGGGCCTACGGGGCCCTGCGGGTATCCGAGGCGGTGATATCTGCTTTTAAAAACCGTGGGTTGGGGGTACTGGTTGAGAAAACCGAATCGGCCTGCAAGACCTATAATCGGCTTTCTCAAGAAGGCAAGAAGGTTGTGGCAGGTTTCCATCTGAGCTGTTAAGGGATTCTTTTCATCCTCCCTATGGACAGATCATGAAGGGGGATGAGGATGTCGGCCATCTCTTTGATTTTTTGTGCGCTGTCGTAAGCCTGCACGGCATTGATATGCACCCCGGGTGTTATGGCAGGACCCGTATCGGGGAAGTTCTTGTCGTTGCAACAAAACCCCGTAATGATGGCCTTGCCCTCTCTTGTATTGATCGCCACGGATTGCCCGCCAACCGTATGACCGGGACTAAAAATCACATCAATGCCCTCTAGTATGTTCACATCCCCTTGTACCTCCATCACATTGACCCCGTCCAGTACGTCAGGGTAATACCTGTGGTCAATGGGGTGGGGATCCCTGAAGAAATCCATTTCTGCCTTCTGAACATATACCTTTGCATTAGGGCACTTGTAATCGTTTTCGCAGTGATCGTTGTGAAGGTGGGTGTGAATAATAACGTCGACGCCCTCGGGCTTAAGCCCCACAGTAGCAAGTGCATCCTCAAATTCCAGGACATCAAAACCGTAGGTTTTGCCTACCTCATCAGGCACCATAAACTGTTCAAGACCAGTATCCACCAGGATATTCTTCTCGCTGCCCTTTACGCAAAAGACATAGATGGGAATCCAGATCCTTTTTCCATAATCACGAAGGTATGTCATGACCCCCTGATCGGTTTCATTGGCCCCGACCACCAGGGGATGAATGGTATATTCTTGCATGGCCATAAGCTCCTATTAACTGCTGTCTGAGTTTTTGTCTAGCAATATACCGGTTACACTGATATGAAATTCGCCACGTCAGATCAAGGAAAAAAGCGGATGTAACACTTTACGTGTTTTAAGAAGACCCGTTTTGTGAACTACATATCAAAGAGCGAGGCGAGGTTCTGCACAGGTCTCTCTGAGCAATTTTTGAAAAAGAGCTTTTTTCAAAAGGCTAAACTATTACAAGGGAATCAAGCGTTGTCTGCCCCTGAAAAACTGTTCGTGGAAGTGGCGGTTGC
>CAZCWQ010000162.1:0-4443 GCA_964502365.1 uncultured Desulfobacterales bacterium
TGTCCATGCCGCCATCCAGGAACTCATTTGGGGCCGTTGTCTTGGCCTGCAATTCGTGGTAACAGTTATGCTATCAAAGGAGTGAGCAAAATTGACTTTTTACGAAACCGTGAATCATGAGTGCCTCAAATAACACCATCTATCTCATTGACGGAAGCGGGTACATACATCGTGCCTTTCATGCTGTGCGTCACCTTTCCACAAGCCAGGGGCTCCCCACCAACGCCACCTTCGGCTTTACGATCATGCTCTTGAAACTCCTTTCTGATCAAAACCCTGAGTATATGGCTATGGCCTTTGACGCCAAGGGCCCCACATTCCGCCACGAAATGTACGATGCATACAAGGCAAACCGTCCGCCGATGCCTGAAAATCTTGTTGTACAGATACCGTACATCAAGCAAGTGGTTGAGGGAATGAACATCCGTTCATTGGAGCTTGCCGGCTATGAAGCTGACGATATAATCGGAAGTATTGTCCGCGTCGCAAGGAAAAAAGGATTCAAGGTAATAATGGTCACCGGGGACAAGGATTTCAGGCAGTTAGTTTCTCCGGATGCAAGCATCTGGGACCCCATGAGGGATCTCACCATCGATTATGAGGGCCTGAGAAAGGACTTTGGCCTGGAGCCTTCCCAGTGGGTCGATGTCATGGCCCTTGCCGGTGACAGCTCTGACAATATTCCAGGGGTGCCTGGCGTCGGGCAAAAGACGGCCGTGCAGTTGATCAAAACGTTTGGAACCGTGGAGGCACTTTTTCAGAATCTTGACAAGGTAACGAAGAAGAAACTCCGAGAAAATCTCGTCAGTTTTCGCAAGCAGGCTATGCTAAGTCGCCGACTCGTGACCATCGATACCAAAGTGCCGCTTTCCGTGGAGATTACTTCGTTCAAGGTTTCACCTCCTGACAGAAAAAGGCTGACCAGTCTCTTCGATACCCTTGAATTCCGCAAGCTTCAGCAACAGTTTCAAATCAAGGGGGACCTCAGTCAAAAGAAATACACCGCCATTGTGGACGAAAAGGACCTGAAGTCCGTGATCCATGAGCTGAAAAAGTCGAGCGTTTTTGCCCTTGATCTTGAGACCACTGCTAAGGACCCTATGGAGGCTTCAATTGTGGGCATATCCTTTGCGCACCGGCCCAACGAAGCAATCTACATCCCTTTTGGCCACACAGGGGGCGTTGCGGGCAAACAGCTCGACCCCGGGTCGACCCTTGCGCAGTTGCAGCCCCTCCTTGAAGACCCACATCTGGCTAAGGTAGGCCAGAATATCAAGTATGACTGGATCGTACTGAAGAGATTGGGAATTGAACTCAAAGGAGTTGTCTTTGATACGATGGTGGCTTCTTATCTGCTGAACCCCACCCGCCGGGCACACAACTTGGAGACCATAGCCGCAGAATACCTGGATCATAAAATGATATCCTACAAAGAGGTAACTGGTGACAAGAAAGGCAAGAAGGGCTTTGACAAGGTTTCGATTGAAGATGCTGTGACCTATGCGTGTGAAGACGCTGATATCACTTTCATGGCTTATAAGATCTTGGAATCCAGATTACAAGAAGGCGGCTTTGGGAACCTTTTCACAGAAGTGGAGATACCCCTGATAGCAGTCCTTGTGGACATGGAAATGTCAGGGGTGTGTGTCGACAAGGCCCGCCTGCAATCCATATCAAAAGATTTTGAGCATGAGCTTCATAAGATAGAAGGTCAAATATATGCGATTTCCGGAGAAGAATTCAACATTCAGTCCCACCAGCAGTTGGGCCATATTCTGTTTGAGAAGCTCAAGCTTCCGATGCAGAAAAAGACAAAAAAGAAAAAAGGTTATTCAACGGATGTGGAAGTTCTCACTGTGTTGTCAGCGGAGCATGAACTGCCGGCTCTCGTCTTGCAATATCGGTCACTGGCGAAGCTAAAGTCTACCTATACAGATGCCCTTGTTGATCTGGTTAATCCAGAAACACACCGTATCCATACTTCATACAATCAGACTGTCACGGCCACTGGACGTTTGAGCAGCAGTAATCCCAACCTGCAAAACATCCCCGTACGAACGGAAGAGGGGCGCAAGATTCGGGCGACCTTTGTTCCCCAGAAGGGCTGGATCATATTCTCTGCCGATTATTCCCAGATAGAGCTTCGACTCCTAGCCCACTATTCACAGGATCCCATCCTTGTTGAGGCCTTCCAAAAAGACCAAGATATCCACGCCCGCACTGCGGCCGAGGTGTTTCAACTCTTTCCGTCCATGATTACACCGAAGATGCGGCGTCAGGCCAAGATTATCAATTTCGGCATTATTTACGGGATGGGTCCATTCAGGCTTGCCAGGGAGCTGGGCATCAGCCAGAAAATGGCAAAGACCTATATTGAACACTATTTTGCCAGATACGAAGGAGTCAAACGTTTCATAGAAGATACCATCAAGGAGGCCCGTAAGGCGGGCAAAGTAACCACTTTGCTGGGCCGCCACCGCTGGCTGCCCGACATAAAGAGCACAAACCGCGTGGCCCGTGAGTTTGCCGAGCGCACAGCGGTCAATACGCCCCTTCAGGGCACGGCGGCAGATCTGATAAAAGTGGCCATGATACGGATTCACCATGCCCTTGCCGAGAAAGGCTTACAAGCCAAGATGCTTCTTCAGGTCCATGACGAATTGGTGTTTGAGGCTCCTCCTGAGGAGCTGAAGAGTCTGGAACAAGTTGTTAGGTCTATCATGGAGGGAGTCTACGAACTAAGAGTACCACTTAAAGTGGACATGAAGTCGGGGCAAAATTGGGCGGACGCACATTAGGGCTCGTCTTCTTCGATGTCGTATTCTAATATGGCTTCTTTTATGGTCTTGTAAACGCTCTTAAAAGTCTCGTCAAAAGTGGCGGGGGAGACGCGGCCTACTTCTATGAACTTGGCCACAAGCTCCTTGGTCACCTTTAAGACATGTTCATCCAGCGTTTTCATACGGGTCCCCAAAAGTCCTCCTCGTGTACCATCCGGTTAGAGTTTGAAATAGGAGTCTTAACAAAGCCGAATTTCAAACATAAGCGTTATGCCCAGTGAAGTCTTTTACCACATATTCGTATATCTTTACAAGGAGAGTTCGGGGAAAGAACGCGTTGGCCCCTTGTCGCGATCCGTTAGTGAGACGCTAACAGAATTGCCGCATAAAGCTTTCCACTTCTATCCTTAAATCGTAAATGTCCGCCATCATCGTCAAGAACTCATCCTCTATACAAGCCAGGGCTCTCCTTACCGCATCAGCTATCTCTCTTTTAGTGGAATTGCTCAGCTGGTTTGTAGACAGAACAGCAAGCACATTCCCGAGGCATATCATACGCTGGAAAGGTCTCAACGGACTGCCTCCTTGTGCTGCCAACAGATCTCTGAGGGTATGAAACTCACATGCCTGTCTCACATTATCCGGCAGCCTCCAGTGGTCACACAACAGGGTACCCAGATAAGAGCTTGAGGGCAGTGAAAAATGCCTCTCTGCTTCGCTAAACAGACAACCATGTTCTTTGGAAAAACTCCTGAGTGCTTTGTAATGGTCAGGAAAAAACTTCAGGTAAACGAGTTTGCCGATGTCATAAAGCATGGATGGCGACCATAATTCTTCAAGGGATAGGAGAGGCTCGTACTTCTTTGCCAGGTACTTCGTACAAAGGGCCGAATAAAAGGAGTGAAACCAGAACTCATCCAGAGCTTCCTTTTCTGAGATCTCCATGGTAGTGATGACAGACAGGGAAAGGACCATGCGGTAAATCTCGTTTAGCCCCAGATAAGCAATCGCACCCCGTACGTTTCTTATTTCTCCAGGCAGGCCGTAGTAAGCGGAATTAACAACTTTGAGAACCTGGGCAAGGAGCGCAGGCTCGCCGCTTATCAGTTCGGCCACCTTGCGCATGTCCCCATCACTGCGGTGGATTTCCCTCTGAATCTGTGTGACTACCTCTGGCAACGCCGGCAGTGTGCAGTGCTGACGAAGAAATGTTCTTGGATCAATCTCAATCGGCTCAATCACATCCCTTTTCACTCCCACAGTCAATATTCACTTCCCCGTCTGTCATCGCAATCAGAAGAACGCCTGAGGCTGGATCGTTTTTTAACGTCGCGGCTTACATTTTCAATAATGACTCCTGAAACCAAAAACCGTCTTCGATTGTTCCCGTTTCCAGCAGACTGGGCACCGTACCCGGCGTGTAGTCAATTCCGTCAAGATAATATGCTGCAATATTGTAGACCTATTATCTGCGCAAGAACCATACCACAGAAGGTCTACTTGAAACGATGCATAACTACTTGTAATACCAACACAATCTTTGGCTGAGCTCTGGGGATGGTCTCTTGCTGTAACAAAAGGTTACAATTTTAAGAACTTTCCGAGCTGTTTGGCGTAACCTTTCTACACAACAAGAAAAAAGGCGCCTTCCAAGCAAAAAAAT
>CAZCWQ010000163.1:0-4434 GCA_964502365.1 uncultured Desulfobacterales bacterium
GTTCAGCTCTAGTCACTGCGGCGTACGTCTATGTACGCTCCATTTGTAGAAATTCGCCCGCCATGCATCTGGAGCTTTTTTTCTCTGCCGTCGAATTGATGACTTTTTGCCCGATTATCAAGTTAATTGAATTTTACGAAAAGGAGGCTTTCAATGACTGACCCAAATCAGCAGCTCGATTTTGCAATCAACATAAACAATCTGTATCGTGAAGAGGCTGTAACAGATCTCAAAGTGGGGTCGATAAGGTGTTTTATACCTATCAAACCAGATGGAGCCAAAGATGAAAGCCGTGAGACCCTGTTCGTCGGTCATACCCAGCTCATGTCACCCCAGGGCACGGTACCGCTGCAAGCCCCGATACAGGCAGCTCAGTTGGAAGAAGCCATGAAGAAATTCCCTGAGGCGATGCAACAGGCCATGGAAGAGATGATGGAAAGGGCAAGAAGAATGCAAGCCGAACAGAGTCGTGCACCGCAGCAGGATGATTCACGCATTATTCTGCCTGGCAGGTAATGTGAGGCATGGGGCAAGCCTCCACTGTTTGGGCAACAGTGCGTTGAGACCTTTGAGACTTCTCTAGAGCAAGCTGGACTCACTCTTTCAGCTTGATGGAAAGGTTGCCTTCTTCCACGCGGATATCTTCCAGATGGTCTTTGGGATTGCCAAAACCTTAGACCCCCTTTTCTGGCTACAAAAAAGAGGTTCTAAGCCCTCAATACACACCAATCATTACTTTATATATCGCATGTCCAGCAAGTCACCTTGGTCGACCCCAATGGAATGCCTCTAAAGAGACGGGCAGCGCCGGCAATGACGCTGCCCGTAAGGAGTTTTGAAAGCTCTACTGGCCCGCAGGAACTTGAGGCTTAACCATGACGTCGATCCTTCGATTTATGGCTCGGCCTTCTGGCGTTTCATTAGACGCCAGGGGTCGCATAGATCCGTAACCGACAGCCACTATATCCTCAGCCGGTAACGTCCTATTGGCAGTCAAGTACTCTCGTACCGATTCTGCTCTTTTTTGGGACAAATGTTGGTTCACTTCGTCTGAACCGGTGCTATCCGTATGGCCTTCTATGATAACACTTGGCTTATCAAACGTGCGGATGGCACGCTGAACTTTACTGAGCAGTGGGTAGTTGGCTGGCATGATAATTTCCTTGCCGACGGGGAATTGAATGCCCCTGAGACGAATGATCAGCTGATTGCCCTGTTTGTAGACTTCTGCCTCATCCGGCTCAAAGTACTGCTGAATTTCGGTATACTTCTGATTGAATTGGCGTTCAGCTGCCAAGCGTTCTTCAGCAATCCGTCTTTCACCTGCCAGGCGTTCTTTCGCTGTCTCTTCTTCCCGGGTTTTCGCCTCCAGCGTGGCGATCTGTTTGTTCAAGCTCTCCTTCTCTGCTTGGAGGTCTTTCACTTTGGCAACCATGAATGTCCGGTCTTCCTGCAGTGCGTTGATTGACCCCAAGATGTTTTCAACCTGTACCTCAAAGGGTTCGTTCCGCATGTCCGGCGTATTAAGCTGCTTTGCCGTTTTGTGCAGGATGCCTTCCACCCATGAGGCAATCTGCTCCGAATTCATCGAACGTACTCTTTTGCTCTGCCGTGTTATCTGTAAAGCCCGCTGGGCGTTAAATAGTGCATCGCCGGCCATCTCCGCCATTTTTTTTGTGTCGTACGGATTTTCCGTGATAAAGGCATCTGCCGCGTTCAGCTTCTGCCGGGCCACCGCCAAAGACTCCGGAGCGAACTTGTTGGCACCCTCTCCTTCTGCCTCCGCGATTACCTTGTGGACCTCACCAATGGTCTGCACTTTAATGGCACGTAACTCGAGCCGTTGGAATGCCTCACTCACCTTTTCCCTGTTCCTCTGGGCATACCGCATGTTGTTATCCTCAATAGCCCGTGTAAGTTCCAGAAACTCTCCTTCCGCTTCAGCATAGTCATCCAGGCTCGTGGCGCCTGCCGCGCGAGCCAGGTCACGGCTCTTTATGACATCGGGTAAAGCGGCTCTTGCCAGCTTAGCCATTTCCTCCGCAGTCTGGAGTTGGGCTCGTCCCTTGGCGACGTTCTGAAGAATTTTCGAAATCTCATGTCCACTGTCCAACCCTTTCTTGGCATCCTCGAGGGAAGCCTCTGCCCTGGAGAACCATGTTGGTGACAGGACATTGAGCCGGTCCTTCCGTGCAGTGGCGATTTCGTCGTTCAAGCTGTTCACAACGTTTCCAGGGCTTTCCGCCTCGGCAATGGGCTCCACATCCAACGTCCTGGTTGGTGCACACGCACTCATCAAAAAGACTGCCGCTATAAGCGCTGCCTTCATGCTCATGCTATTCATCTTTGACATCTCTTCCTCCTTTTATTGCCCTATCGTTACCAAGAGACACTATTCATTCACTCCTAGACAGGGCCGCCTGACCATGTAGCCTTTCACCCTGCATGGCTTGCGGTCCCCGGACACGACCTGGAACTCATTAGTGACCATTCTGCTGGTCACCACCTCTTCCGCCAATAACTAGCCGAGCCATCACCCCCTTCAACGATCCATGTATGGGACCTCGTGCGTGATCTGGAAAACCGCCGGTCTGCATACCTGCTTCCCCTATCGATTGGCAAGCAGAAAAGAGCCTCATGTGTACCTTTTTCCGTTGCAAGTGTACGGTATCCTTTCCAACCCTTTCAACAGGCCAGTTCAGGTGCACAGCACCTCTAACAGGTGGAGTTGTCCACGGTCAATGGGCTGAACACTGTATTTCTTGAAGAAAGATACCCCATTTGGATGTGCAGTTCGATTTTTCTGCCTCACATTGAAGTTCGACCTCTCAAGAGGTCTTGAGCCTCAGTGCCATCGAAGGGTTATCCAAAAGACGCGTGAGCAGACCAGAAAGCCTGTATCGTCCACTCTTCCTGTCATCAGATCCGGCATAAAGCAATAGACGACTGCTCCACAGAGAAGGCTCGTTTGCCAAAAAGACTGCAAAACGTCTTGAAGGGTCAGCAAAACACTGCTGGCCCCTTTTTCGTCTGTTGTATGTCAGGCTTTACTTTGGCTTTCGTTTGTGATAAAGAACCAGTGTAAGTTCCCAAAACAATTCAGCATTCAATTCTCGCCCAACCACAGTCGATGGAGGACGATGTGCGGGAGCCCCAGACGGGATATTCCATAGGCCCGCTGCTCCGCGGCAGCCGAAGAAGCAGAGAGAGCGAGAACCGGGGAACTGGAGAAACGTTGAGAGGGATAAACGTCGCAAGTGAGATCTCCACTTCGCCGATTCTCCCCATCTCCGCTTCATCTGTATTTGTTTCTGGAAGGGCGATTATTGACTGGAGGAGAATGTCAATATTTCATGGACGCCAAGTATCTTTCCACATTGTGACCTCAAAGCGCAAAAATTTATTACATCAATATTGATGTTGATTTCCCGTGGAATTTACTATAGAATTTTATGAAACAAGCTCGGGCAGATGCCCGCCCCTATCCAAGGCCATTGGGGATGATTTGTTTGAGCTTCGGCATGTAGGCAAGCTGAATACACGGGTGCTTTATTTCTTTTTCAAAGGTCGCCGGATTGTCGCCGTGCATGGCATTCGAACCAAGTCGACAAGAATCCTCAAACAGGATCGCCAGGTCTCCAAGGAACGAAGACGTGATTGGTTGAAAAGGTTTAAGGGATGAAAAGACGAACGAATTTCGACAAATATCTGGAAGACCAGCTCAAAGACAGGGATTTTGTCGAACGCTTTAAAAAGGCAGGCGATGCATGGGATATTGCGTTGCAGATCGCGGCACTGCGTAAAGAGGCCGGTTTGTCTCAGAAGGAACTGGCCCAGCGTCTGGGAACATCGCAGCAGCAGATCAGCCGCCTGGAATCACCATCTTACGAAGGCCATTCCCTAAGCATGTTGCGTCGCGTTGCCGAAGTGCTCGGTGCAACCGTTCAGGTGAAGATCCAGAGGAAGACCGGTCCTAACAAATTTGCTGTGGCTGAAAAAGGAGCACGGTATGGTGAGTGAGTCACATCAACTCTAATGCTGCATTTTCCGGTTTACAGAATTCTCCTGAAAAGACCGCCGATGAGCGAAACGACAAGAGGAATCTGAAAGAGACATTTCATGACTCACATTGTAGGCAAACTCTAGGTTTTGGACGGAAGGCTGAGACATAGAGCCGGAGCACCTTCGTCAGGCTGTCCTAGAGGAGCTTGGTGCCAGTGTTGGGAGATATGGAGAAGGGGTGAATCGCCGAGTGGGAGAATCGGGGAAGCGGTGAGTGGGAGATAGGATAGAGAGCTATCGAGAGTTGCGTGTGTTTCAGAATGCCATGGATGCTGCCATGAGGGTTTTTGAGCTGACGAAGGAGTTCCCTCCTGAAGAGAAGTATTCCATGGTGGATCAAATGCGACGTTGCTCACGGTCTGTTTGTGCCAA
>CAZCWQ010000164.1:0-4327 GCA_964502365.1 uncultured Desulfobacterales bacterium
TATTCCAAAGCCGGTCAAAAGGGAGCTTGTGTTTGAGATGCTCGACAAATGGGTTTTCAGCAAAACAGCTTAGGGAATTGACTCCGGCCCAGAAAGCCTGCCTGGAATATTTCATGCGGACATACACCTTGGGTGAACATTAGAGCACAGCAACACCTGCCCTGACAATTCATAGCGATCAATAGATTCGCTCCAACCAAATATCAAATCTATTGTAACACTTTAGGTGTATGAAAAACCTCCGGGGTACTGACACCTTTTCTTTCGTTCCGAGCCTCCCGGGCTGGTCTTTTCTGTGACTTATCTCCGGGGGATGCTTTGCCCCCTCCGCATTCCCCTCGACAAGCTCGGGGCTGCGGTCTCCCCCAGAGATAAGTCGCGAAAAGACGGTGCCCTTTCGGCAGTCACTCAGAAAAGGTGTCAGTACCCTTCGTGGCGATTTAGAACATTTTCATAAGGCTAAACTGTTACAATCTATTCAACTCGAATTTCGCAATGTTGTGGCGATGTCATTATGAGGCCGCATGGCTGGTTAAAGATTCTCGCCAATCGTGCCGATTACACGAATGGTTGTGTATCAGGCGCCGGTGTACTTGAGAGCTTTATCAGAACCTCGGAACTTGTCTCGTTGTCAAAACACTGTGATCTTACGAGGCGCGTATTGCGAGTGGGCAGGCTTGTTAGGATAGAGGGGGAGCCGTGATCAGCTTGCTGATTCTAGCGTTATTGGCAGTATCTATTGCCGCGGGAAAATCTCAGCCTAAGTCTACTGCGATGCTCGATTTTGTTGCGGCTTTTCTTATTCTCTTTTTCAGGATAATGCCCGGCACTGCGGGTATCGTTGACTGGGTGTGCATGATCGCCTTCCTGTTCCTCGCGCCAATATTATTCTTGAAACAAAAAGAGGATATTCAAGCAGCATCAACCGCAGCGGCATGTGCGGGGGGTGTTTTACCGCAGAAAAGGGTGGATACCGAAAAAGCAAAGCGGGCCCATTAACCCTAATTACTTCAATACCTGATCTACAATCTCCGTCAGGTCATCTATCGTGATGATCTCCAGACTGCTTCTTACGTCATCCGGAATACTTCTTAGGTCTGCAAAGTTCTTAGCCGGGAAAACCACGCGTTTTACCCCGGCCCTGTGAGCAGCCAAGGCCTTTTCTTTGACGCCCCCCACCGGCAGTATCCTACCGCTCAGGGTCAATTCCCCTGTCAATGCCACATCTCTTTTACAGGGCCGGTCAGTAAGCAGTGAAATAATAGCGATTGCCATGGTGAGACCTGCTGAAGGCCCGTCCTTGGGTATGGCCCCGGCAGGAACGTGAACATGGATGTCATGATCGTCGAAAAAATCCTCAGGGATATTCAACTTGTGGCAATAGCTTCGAATGTAGCTCAGGCCCGCCTGCGCCGACTCCTTCATCACGTCTCCAAGGGAACCGGTCAGCAGGAGGCGGCTCTTTCCCCTCATCCTGATTGCTTCGATGAAGATGATCTCTCCTCCGGCCTCGGTCCACACTAGGCCGGTGGACACCCCCACCCTCTCCTTGGCCTCAGCCACTTCAAGGTAGAATCTCCTGGGACCGAGCATTTGCTCCACCAGTTCAGGGGTGATCTTTCCTGAGGGCGTACCCCCGCCATTCTTCAACGTGTCCCTGGCAGTCTTCCGACAGACACAGGCGATCTCTCGCTGTAAGTTCCTGAGACCCGCCTCTCGGGTGTATTCCCCGATGATCTTATGGACAGCCTCACTGGTGAACTCTGGAGGGTGATCAGATAGGCCGGCTTCATCGATCGCCTGAGGGATCAGATATTTAAAGGCGATTTTTTCCTTCTCGGCCTCAGTATATCCCGACAGATAGAGAACTTCCAGGCGGTCGAGAAGTGGCCGGGGGATCAGATCCGTGCTGTTCGCTGTTGCAATAAACATGACCTGTGAAAGATCAAAGGGCACATCTAGATAGTGATCGATAAAGTCGGTATTTTGCTCGGGGTCCAGCACTTCCAATAGCGCTGATGCGGGGTCACCCTTAAGATCCTGTCCAATCTTGTCCAGTTCATCAAGCATGAACACCGGGTTCTTTGATTCGGCCCGCCGGATCTCTTGTACAATTCGGCCGGGTAAAGCTCCCACATAACTCCTGCGATGCCCCCTGATCTGAGCTTCGTCTTTCACGCCGGCTACCGACATGCGGATAAATTTCCTCTGAAGGCTTCTGGCAATCGACATCCCCAGCGAGGTCTTTCCTGTGCCCGGGGGTCCTACGAAACACAGGACCAGCCCTTTGGATTCCAACCGGACCCTTTTCTTCACCAAGGCATCTCGTACGATTGACCTGATCTCATCTAGTTTCAAGGGCTTTGCCAAGAATTGGCAGGAGCCTTTCTGCATAGCTTCAACGGCCGTGGGCACCGTGGCATAACCTGTGATCACAATAACTTGCGTAGCAGGGTTCCCAGCCTTGACCCTTTCCAGTACCCCCATACCGTCCACTTTTTCCATTTTGAGGTCGGTGATCACAAGGTCAAACGTACCCTTTTCCAGTATTTGCAAAGCCTGAAGCCCGTTGACGGCTGTCTCAACCTCATACCCTTCTTTGGAAAGGACATGTTCCAGGTTCGTCCGAGTCACCTTCTCGTCTTCTGCGATCAATATCCGATGCCTGCGGGATAGCTTCAAGATCCTTACCGCCAGGTACTCTAATATCCGATCCTTGATCTCCCTGAGTCCGTAATGCTCCTCCTCCAAGATAGCCTCAGCTCTTTTCATATCGAGGTTGTCTTCGGTTGTCTTGTTCCATGGTAGACTGACGATATAGTCGATATAATTGACGCCGATGGTATATTCGGCAGTGGAAGGGCTAGTCTTGCAGAGCATTTCAAGCTCTCTAAGGGCTACCCTTTCTACCTGAGACGGCATCCTGGCCTCAAGCACGGTTTCCCGCAGTTTATCCAATTCAGCGGGACACTCCTCATACTCGGAGCGTTCACTCTTCTTGAAAATCCACACGTATCGCTCCCAACCTCATTTAATAATGTACGTAAGAGGTTAGCCTTTTGAAAAAAGCTCGATTTTGCTCAATGTTGTTCACGAAGCGGCCTTTTTCAAAGCGCTAAAGCGTTACTAATGTACTGATGACGGCGCCTATTCATAACCCCCCACTGGCAAGGCATCTATTGCCCTACCAAGGCTGTAAGCTAACGTGAATCTTGGAAAAACGCAATGTTTTTTACGCGCCTGCTAAGGATGTGGATTTGTTACAATCTGAAACATCTATCTGCTTCGCATGGAACAACGCATAACTGCTCGTAATGTAAGTCAATATTTATGAAAAGGTTTACGCTGTTGCGTATTGCAACCTTTTTAATCCTTTATTGTGCATGCATCCAATATGCAAAAAAATGAGTGATATCAAATACAAACGCCATATTATGTGCCTGTGGCACGGAATGTGCTATTAACGAAAGACAAGAGAGCGTCAGAACACAAAGAAAGGAGAAGCCGACATGAAGACGAAAACTTACCTCAACAAATTTGACAAACTGATGATGGCAGCAACCTTTGCAGAGGCTGGGGAATGCGATACGGCTCGAGAGATCATCAATGAGCAGCCCAGGAAGGTAAGTCGGAAACAAAATCGGATCAACTGGTTCGACAGACTGATGATGGCAGCAACTTTTGCAGAGGCTGGGGAATCCGATATTGCTCGAGAGATTATCAATGACCAGCCCAGGAAGGTAAGTCGGAAACAAAATCGCCGAAGCATCCGCACAGGAGTGGATCATCGTCCCAGGCTCCGGGCGTAGAGGATAAGATCATGGAAAAGGTCTTGTTGGCTATAGATGGGGTCAAACCCAGTCAGAAGGTATTTCAGTATGCGATGCAGCTTTGCCAGCGCTTGAAGACAGAACTCCGCGTGCTACAAGTAGTCAGGTCAAGACAGTGGGGCCAACGTCTCAAGAAAGTCCAAAGAAGCGGTCAACGGGCAAAACGCCTTATAGAAGAATCCATGGTGGCGGCGACCTTTGCAGAGGCAGGAGAACATGAAACGGCAAAGGACATCATGGCTCAGGCAAGAAAGAACATGGATCAACTCATGCCCGAGTCACAGCGGGCACGCATTGCGTATCATCTGACCATGACGTCAGAGAGTCCCAGCAAAGAGATTATCAACTATGTCAATGAGCACCGGGGTGTGGTGTTGACCATTTATGATGCAGGTCTAGGGGAAAACCCGGGTTCTGACGTTTCCGCCGAAGATACAGAGGTGGCCAAGGAAATCGTGCAGCACTTGTCCACCCCTGTTGTGGTAATGCAAAGCTAA
>CAZCWQ010000165.1:0-4288 GCA_964502365.1 uncultured Desulfobacterales bacterium
CTCGACAATGGCCTGGCACAGCCCGCTGATAGTGTACTCCTTGGCTTGAATATCAACTTTGAACCCGAGTTCTCTTGCTGTATCAGCTGTTATAGGGCCGATGCTGGCCACCACAACCCCTTTTGTCAGGTTTTCAAACCTATCAGGGGGAAGAAGGGCCTTGAAATTCCTCACCGTGGAAGAACTCGTAAAGGTTACAATGTCAATGGAGCGTTCCTCCAAGCGCTTTATCAGCACGTCCACATTATCCCGGGCCTGTTCTGTCTCATAAGCAGCGATTTCATCGACCATAGCGCCCATTTTTCGAACTTCTACAGGCAGAACAGGTCTGGCTTCCTTGGCCCGGGGCAAGAGTACCCTTTTCCCCTCCATAGACTCGTTCTTAAAGGCTTCTATGATCGACTCGGCTCGGTAGGTTTTCGGAACGATGTCGCTCTTTAGACCGAAATCGCGCAGTCGTCTTGCCGTGGCAGGGCCGATCACGGCCGTACGCAGATTTCCGAGGGCCCGTACGTCCTTATCCCTTTGATAGAGCCGATCAAAGAAGAAGTCCGCGCCGTTAACACTAGTCAAAACGAGCCAATCGTAAGTGTCCAGGCGGTCAATGGCCTCATCCAGGGGTGCCCAGTCATGAGGCGGTACCACCCGGATGGTGGGGCATTCCAGGCAGTCTGCTCCCAGGGCGTAAAGCTGTGCCGCAAATTCGCTTGCCTGCTCCCGGGTCCTTGTGACTACCACGGTCTTTCCAAAGAGTGGCCTTTTTTCAAACCAGTTGAGGGTGTCCCTGAGCCTCACGACCTCGCCGACAACGATAGCGACCGGTGGTGTCAGTTCGGCCGCCTCTGCCTGGGCCACGATCGTTTCAAGGGTCCCTACTACCGTGGTTTGGTGAGGAGTGGTGCCCCATCTGACCAAGGCAACCGGGGTCTTTGGGTCACGGCCGGCTGATATGAGTTCTTCCGTAATCTTGGCCAGGTTCTTCACACCCATCAGGATGACCAGTGTGCCTACCCCAACAGCCAGCCTGGACCAATCCACTGTGGAGTGGGGTTTCGTGGGGTCTTCATGACCGGTGACAATGCCCACACTGGCACTGTATCTGCGGTGCGTTAGTGGGATGCCTGCATAGGCCGGCGCCCCAATGGCTGAGGTTATACCGGGTACGATCTCAAAGGCAATCTTTGCCTCGGCCAGGGCTTCAGCCTCCTCACCCCCCCTGCCGAAGATGAAAGGATGTCCTCCCTTGAGGCGGACAACAATGCTGCCTTGTTTTGCCTTTTCCACAAGAAGCTTGTTCATTTCATGTTGAGGCAGTGTATGACTCCCTTGCACCTTGCCCACATAGATGGTTTCGGCGTCTTGTTTTGCATGTTTCAACAGCTTTGCAGAGACTAGGTGGTCATAGATGATCACATCAGCCTGTTTGAGATACTCCATCCCCTTGACTGTGATAAGATCGGGGTCTCCGGGCCCGGCACCGACCAGATAGACTTTGCCTGCCCTCACGTCTTCAGGTCCTTAACAATCTTGCCATAAACCTTTTTCAAGATTTCCCTTCCGCCCTTTTCAAGAAGGCGCTCCGCAAGTTCCACACCGAACTCTTCATGTCGGGCCACAGGACCCGTGATCGTCTCGCGAAGAAGCGAAGAGCCGTCGAGTTCTGCTATAAGCCCTGTAAGTTCAAGCCGATCTTCAGTGACTTTACCATGACCGGCAATCGGAACCTGACATCCGCCTTCAAGTCGAGCCAAAAAGGCCCGTTCACTTTCAACAGCCAGGCGCGTGTCCCTGTGATCCATGGGTCCAGTCAGACTGCGAATGGCGTCATCGTCTTCCCTTATTTCAATACACAGCGCTCCCTGTCCTATAGCAGGAAGCATGATGGAGTCAGGGATATATTCCGTGATGCGATGTTTCAGGCCTAATCTGCTCACCCCGGCGGCCGCCAGGATGATGGCATCAAAGTCTTTGGTCTCCAATTTTCTGATCCGTGTGTCCAGGTTTCCTCTCAGCGGATGTACGGTAATGTCGGGCCGGACATGCAGTACCTGGGCACAACGCCTGAGGCTGCTGCTTCCAACACGGGCGCCCTCTGGCAGTTCTTTGAATGTCTCACCATTTCTTGAGATCAAGATGTCCAGGGGATTTTCCCGTTCAGGCACAACGCCGATACAAAGACCTGGCGGCACCTCGGCCGGCATGTCCTTCATGCTGTGGACGGCAAGGTCAACCCGTTTTTCCAGAAGCGCTGTTTCAATCTCCTTGACAAAGAGCCCCTTTCCCCCGACTTGGGCAAGGGGAACGTCCAAGATCTTGTCCCCGGTGGTCTTGATCTTTACCAGCTCGACTTCCCAGTCAGGATAAAGGCCCAAGAGCTGGGAGCGGACCCATTCTGACTGCCAAACCGCAAGGGCACTTCCTCTTGTGCCGATTCTTATGACATTCATCACGAGTGGCCACAGGTGCTGCAACTGGTAGCACTGCATGAGGTGCAGGCAGATCCTTGTGAACTTGTAAATTCTCCATCGCTCTTGTGGCTGACGGTGGAGAGAAGCTTTTTGATCTTTTTGCCGTTACAGTGAGGACAAGTGACTTTCTGGTTACCAAAGACCAGGACTTCGAAATCCTTGTCGCATTTTGTGCAATGGTACTCGAAGATTGGCATCAATACGTCTCCTTAATAAATTTATCCATCATCCCAGATCCTATGGTCTTTTTTAGGGACCAGGCAGGGTGATCTTCTCAATTACTGCGGCGGCGAGGAGGGGAAACATAATTTCATGATGGCCGATCAGGGTGAAACCCGCCCCGCCTCTGCTGGTAGGACGGCTGACTACGTTGGTCGTGGGCCTGTAGTGCCGGATGAAGTCCATATTCACACTCGTAAATCGCTCCACTTTGTGTCCCAAGTTTCGAACCAGCGTCAGCGCCTTTAAAAAGACCTCGGGAAGTATCACCGCAGAGCCGACATTCATATAAACACCTCCTTCCAGGCCGGCCACCACGGAGGCAAAAAGCCTGAAATCAAGATGGCTTGTTTTGCCTGCGGCTTCAGGATCGAACTCAGGATGGATGTGGATAGTGTCGGTTCCTATTGCAACATGGACCGTGGCTGGAATCTCAAGCCTTGCGGCAGTTGCCAGAATACTCTCTTCGGCAAAAGGGAGATTCTTTCGCATTATGCGCCGTCCCACGGCTTGGCCCAGTCCCACACCGGCCTCTGCCCCCTCGAAGATGGCACGATTTAAAAACTCGGCCGACTCCTTTGCCATGCCAAAAGCGCCCTGTTCCAGTCCCTCCAATACCTCTTCAGATGTTCTTCCAATTATGGCGAGCTCAAGGTCATGAATGATACCCGCTCCGTTCATGGCAATGGCGGTTATGATACCTCGCTCCATCATATCAGTCACGACAGGGCTCAAGCCCACCTTGATGACGTGGGCACCCATGGCCACGACCACGCTCTTTTCTGCCCGATGGGCCTTTGCAATGGCTGAGACAATCGCCTTAAAATCCTCGGCGCCAAGAACACCAGGCAGACTCTCTAAGAATTGTTCAAGACTGCCTTGTGGCTTCCAGGGGCGGGCGAAATCAGACCGGTCCACCTTGCTCTTCCGAGACTCCAGGGCATAGGTTTTTAGGGAAGCCGGGTCTATGGGCGTAATCGGTTTACTCATTTATGATGTAATCAGCTTGCCATGAAACTATCAGGGAAGAGGATCCGATCAACGAGTTCGCATAAGATATGGCCTGCTGTGATATGGGCTTCTTGAATACGCGGCGTTGCCAGTGAGTCAACATTTAAGGCGAGGTCACAACACCCAGCCAGCAAACCTCCACCGCATCCTGTTAAGCCCAAAGTGTAAAGACCGATGTCACCGGCAGTCTTGACGGCAACAAGCACGTTTTTTGAGTTTCCACTTGTACTGATCCCCCAGGCGATATCGTGCTTTTTGCCAAAGGCCTTGATCTGTTTGGAGAAGACCTCTTCAAAAGAATAATCGTTGGAGATACTGGTCAGGACAGAGGTATCTGTGGTAAGGGCAACTGCCGGCAGCGGCCTGCGTTCCACAGCAAATCGATTGACGAATTCGGCTGCAATGTGTTGGGCATCAGCGGCGCTGCCTCCGTTGCCAAAGATGAGGACCTTGTGGCCGCCTGCAAAGCAGGTCGCAAGACGCTTCGCTGCTGTGATAAGCCCGTCCGCGTTTTCCTTGATGAAAGACTCCTTGACGCGAAGGCTTTCTTCTAATGTTTTTAGTATGATATCTTTCATGAGAATGGTGAC
>CAZCWQ010000166.1:0-4176 GCA_964502365.1 uncultured Desulfobacterales bacterium
ACTCTGGATCCATTAGCGGGGGTTCGAATCCTCCTCCCCCAGCCAAGAACCCATCTCTGGTACCGCAGAACCGCATCTTTCTGCTTGACATTGCGTTCAAGGCGTGGCAAAGTGTAAATGTTATTTACGGAGCAGAAATCATGAGATTCCAACGCCATTTGCAGAGTGGGATATTTTATTTTAGCTACTATTGCTATTATTGCTACTCTGGGCCGGTCGGTCCACGGCTGGGAGGGGGTTGGACAAGCAGTAGCTAATCCACAAGAAACCTTAAGCCGCGGGCAGGCCGGCCAGCCAGTTCGCGGCTTTTTTTGTTTAAAGGCAAAGGGTCGCGGAGGTAAGCATCGCCGTGACCCTTTCTATTTTTCAGAAGGGAGGAAATTGAGGAAATGATTATCGTCATGAAGAAGAAAGCCAGGCAAGAACAGATTGACAATGTGATTCAGTGGATAGAATCGATTGGCTACAAGGCCCACTTGTCCAAGGGGGTGGAAAGAACCATTATCGGTGCTGTTGGAGACGAGCGGGAAAAGGTCCGATTGAGAGCTGCGGAAGACATGCCGGGCGTCGATAGGGTGATGCCCATTTTGCAGCCCTATAAACTTGCAAGCCGGGAGACCAAAGATGGCAATACCGTCATTAGAGTGGGCGAGGTGGAAATAGGCGGGCCTAAGTGTGTCATCATAGCAGGGCCCTGCGCTGTAGAAAGCGAGGAGCAGCTCATGGAATCTGCTTATGCGGTCAAAAAGGCCGGCGCCTCCATGCTTAGAGGGGGAGCATTCAAACCGAGGACCTCACCATACAGTTTCCAGGGGTTAGGTGAGCAGGGTTTGAAAATCCTGGCCAAAGCGCGGGAGAAGACCGGGCTGCCGGTGGTTACCGAGGTCATGAGCTCCTCAGATGTAGAACTGGTTGAAAGTTATGCTGACGTGCTTCAGGTGGGAGCCAGAAACGTGCAGAATTTTGCTCTCTTGAAGGCTGTTGGCCTTGCGAAAAAGCCGATACTGCTAAAAAGGGGAATGATGACTACCCTGGACGAGCTACTTATGTCTGCTGAATATGTCATGTCCTCTGGCAATGACAACATTATACTGTGTGAGCGGGGAATTCGCACCTTTGAAACAGCCATGCGAAACACCCTTGATATCAGCGCAGTGCCGGTCCTGAAGGACAAGACACACCTGCCGGTTATTGTCGATCCCAGCCACGCCATAGGCCAGTGGAGGTTTGTCCTGCCCCTTGCAAAGGCAGCTGTGGCTGTAGGAGCAGACGGTTTGCTCATAGAGGTCCATCCTGATCCTCTGAATGCCCTCTCAGATGGCCCCCAGTCGCTCAAGCCTGAAAAATTCTATACGCTCATGCAGGAAATCGAATCGATTGCCAATATTGTCAGAAAGGAGTATGCACAATAAGTAAAATGGAACAGATTTCAGTCAACCTGGATAGATCGAACGATTCGTATCGAATCTTTATTGGCGAAGGGGTTCTGGAAAAGCCGGGGCTAATCCCCAAGGTCTATAATGAGGCGGACCGGTACGTTATCATTACAGATTCATGCGTGAATCCCCTTTACGGACAAAAGGTCGAAGAAAAGTTGCAGGAATCGGTCCTGCCCGTAGATATCATTGAAATACCGGCAGGCGAGTCATCGAAATCGATAGGTATCGCATTCCATGTAGTGAGACAACTCATCAAACTGAACGCCACCCGCAAATCCCTTCTCATTGCCTTGGGTGGCGGGGTCGTAGGGGATCTGGCCGGATTTGTCGCCTCCATCTACAAGCGCTCCGTTCCCTACGTGCAGGTTCCCACCACCCTGTTGGCCCAGGTGGACAGCAGCGTGGGTGGAAAAACCGGAATCGATCTTCCGGAAGGCAAGAATCTTCTCGGCACATTTTATCAGCCAAGGGCTGTGTTTATCGACCTGTCTTTCTTGAAGACACTCTCTGATAGGGACTTTAAGAACGGTTTGGCCGAAATCATCAAGTACGGCGTCATTAGCGATAAGGAGATTTTCAAACTGTTGGAGGAGGAAAGAGACGCAATTGTTGAGCGGCGGCCTGCTTTGATGAAGAGATTGGTCGAGCGCTGTTGTAAGATAAAGGCCTACGTCGTCGAGGCGGACGAACAAGAAGGAGGACTGAGACGTATCCTGAATTTTGGCCATACACTCGGACATGCCGTGGAGGCTGCATCAAAGTATAGACTTTCTCACGGTGAAGCCGTGGCCATAGGGATGGTATCTGCTGCAAAGATTTCATACAAACTTCATTTCCTGGATGAACGGTCCTGCAACAGAATCGTGGATGTAATCCAACAATATGAGTTGCCAAGTAGGATTCCGAATGACTTTAGTGCAGAGCAGATCTTCAGCTTTATGGCCAGTGACAAAAAGGCGGTGGGAACTCAGCTGCACTTTGTGCTCATAAAGAAGATCGGGGACCCTTTTGTCACGGCCGGAGTACATCCAGACCTCATTGCAGAGGTCATTGAGGAATTGAGGGCATGAGCAAGGGTCCCCTGAACCAGCTTAGGCACAAGATTGAGGCCCTGGACATTGAGCTCTTGAGGCTGCTGAACCAACGGGCCTCTGCTTCTCTACAGATCGGAAAACTCAAGGCCCAACAGGGTCTTGATGTCAGAGACCCTCGGCGAGAACAAGTTCTTTTTTCCTATCTGACTGAGCATAATGAGGGACCGCTTAAAGCCGGCGAGATCGAGGAGATATTCCAAAAGATCGTGTCAATATCGAGAAGGATCCAATCTGCGGTCTCCTGCGCTGCATCCGATCCAGAGTGCAAGACGGCTGATGCCGACTTATCAGCTCCGTTCACCGTGCCCTCCCCGGAAACTTCACTTTACGGCATCCTGGGAAATCCTCTGGCGCATAGCATGAGCCCTCTGATGCATAATACAGCCTTCAGACTTCTCGGCCTTGATGCCATCTACCTTCCGTTTGAGGTGGAAGATCTGCCCGGTGCATTGGCCGGAATGAAGGCACTTAACGTCAAGGGCGCAAGCGTGACCCATCCGTTTAAAGAAGAGATCATTGGATTCATCGACTCTATCGATGAGACAGCCGAAAAGATTGGTGCTGTCAACACCTTGGTCTTTGGCGACGCCCATGTACGAGGCACCAACACAGACTGGCAAGGAGCTGTAAGATGCCTTGAAACCATGATTCCTGTGAAAGGCCACAGATTCGTCGTTATAGGAGCAGGGGGCGCGGCAAGGGCGGTCATCTTTGGCATTACTGGCAAAGGGGGAGAAGTGATTCTGGTGAACCGGTCCGAGGAAAAAGGGCACGCATTGGCCGAGGAATTTGGCTGTACGTTTGTTCATCTGCCTGAGATCGAAAGCCTTGATGGAGACTGCTTGGTGAATACTACTCCGGTAGGCATGTATCCTAGAACAGATCAGATGCCGGTGTCCAGCCCTGTGCTCGGCAGGTATAGGGCGGTGGCGGATGTGATATATAACCCCCATAAGACAATGCTCCTCAAGGAGGCAGAGGCGGCAGGATGCATGGTGGCAAGCGGCTTTGAAATGTTCGTTTATCAGGGTGTCGAACAGTTCAACACGTGGACAGGCAGACAGGCCCCTGTAAAGGAGATGAAACAAGTAGTTTACGAAAGGCTGTCAAGGCAATGAGGCTGATCAAACCTATCACTAATATCAATGCGACGACCAGGGTGCCGGGTTCAAAGAGCTATACTCAGAGGGCCATGATCACTGCCTCTCTTGCTGACGGCACTTCTATGATAAGAGGCGCCTTGATTTCCGAAGACACCGAGCATTTGACTGAAGCCATCAGGATGCTGGGGGGGACGATCGAACGCGAGGGCTGCGACCTGATTATTCAAGGTACCGGCGGGAAACTGACCACCCCATCGGAGGCTATTAATATGGGAAACAACGGCACTGGACTCCGGCTCCTTACAGGGATGGTCTGTCTGGGACATGGGGTCTTTGTGCTGGATGGTAATCCCCGCATGCAGCAGAGGCCCATACAAGGCCTGATAGACGCCTTAAACAATATAGGCAGCGAGGCCGTGTGTATTCAGGGAAACGGATGTCCTCCTGTTCGAGTGCGGGCGGGGGGCCTTGCCGGCGGGAAAACGGCACTTGCGGCCGGGCTGAGCAGCCAATATTTGTCATCCCTGCTTCTGGCAGCTC
>CAZCWQ010000167.1:0-4173 GCA_964502365.1 uncultured Desulfobacterales bacterium
TTGATCCGCCGGAGGCGGAGCGCCGCAGGCGGAGAGTTCTTGCGATTTAGTGAGCGAGCCAATAGATGGGTCAAAAACCTCATATAAAAGAGCGAGACGAGGTTCTGCAAAGGTCTCAGCACAGGTCAAGACACGAGATCCTTGACTGTACTTCTGCTTACTGTTATTCCATTACTCGTAAGAATTTAGCCTCTTGAAAAAAGCTTGATTTTGCTCACTCCTGTGAGCAATCTTGGGGCACATAGCGTAGTTGAACCGAGCTCGTGGTCGGTTTCATTCCTGTTTGATTCCATTTCATGGAAGGCAGGGTGTTTGATAAATCCGAAAATAAAAGGGAGGGGGATGCTATGACAGATTCGAGACGATGCCGGGTTTTTTGGAGTGTTCTTATTCTGTTTCTTGTTCTCACGATCTCTGCCGGATGTGCACGATTGAGAGGAAACACCGGTGACTTACAGGAAACAGAGATTCGCCAAGAGGAGGCCGAACCGGGACCTCTTTACTACGATTTCGGAGATGTGCTGGTCCCGTTGGAACTCAAGGTGGACAAAAACAAATCTTTTGTCTATCACGCCCCTGGCTTTACGGCAGGCGTGCTTGCACTGTCAGGACGCGTGGACGTGAATTCTCTGATCAGGTTCTTTGAAAACAACATGGCAAAGGACAACTGGAGGCTTGTCAGTTCCTTCAAGTCCCCACGGACCGTCATGTTTTTTGCCAAGGCGAACAGGCTCTGCATCGTCAACATTACTGAGAAACACTTCAAGTCTGAAGTCGAAATCTGGGTTGCCCCCACTACAGAGGAAGAAGAAGCCACGTTGTTGAAGTAACGTGCGATAGGCAATCAAACAACTAACATGTTGGATCCACTGAAGGATAGACAGATCGTCTTGGGGGTGTGCGGCGGTATCGCAGCATACAAGGCGGCAGATTTTGCAAGGCTTCTCACAAAGTCAGGTGCCAACGTAAAGGTCGTTATGACCAGGGCCGCTCAAGCCTTTGTTGGACCGGTTACCTTTGAAGCACTGTCGCACAATTCGGTGTGGACCCATATGTTCGGGGGCGAGAAAAACGATGTCTTCAGGCACATCCAATGGGCGGAGCAGGCGGATGCCGCAGTGATCCTGCCGGCCACTGCCAATGTCATCGGCAAGATGGCGCACGGCATTGCTGACGACCCCCTTACGACATTAATACTGTCGGTCAGAGCGCCCATTTTGGTGTGTCCATCAATGAACTTCAGAATGTATGAAAATGCCGTAGTACAGGACAACATAGACAGACTCCGCCAGGTCGGCATGCATATCATCGGTCCCCAGACCGGGTCGTTGGCCTGCGGTCACGAGGGGGCGGGACGTCTTGCGGATCTTGAGACCATAATGGAGCGCATGAGGTCCTTGTTGGCTCCTCAAGACCTGGCTGGAGACCACGTTTTGGTCACGGCAGGGCCTACTCGGGAGCCAGTCGATCCAGTCAGGTTTATGAGCAATCCCTCATCCGGCAAGATGGGATATGCCTTGGCCCGTGCTGCTTGCAGACGTGGCGCAACGGTCCTGCTGATCAGCGGTCCCACATCTATTCCTGACCCGGATGGCGTTACTACGATTAGGGTCAGCACGGCCGAAGAGATGTTTGACGCGGTCATGGCCCATGCCAACCAGAAGACAATCATCATTAAAGCGGCGGCTGTGTCTGATTGGAGGCCGGTTACGGTTTTTCAACAGAAAAAGAAAAAGGCTGAGATGGAGCATGAACTATCCCTGGAAAAGACAGGGGATATCCTGAAGGCCTTGGGTGAAAACAAGGGAGATCGGATCTTGGTCGGTTTTGCCGCAGAGACACAGGACTTAGAAAAAAATGCCAAGGCCAAACTGGCTGCAAAGAACCTGGATCTGATTGTGGCCAATCTTGTGGGACAGGATGGTTCGGGGTTTGGTTCGGATACCAACCAGGTAAGCCTTTTTTACAGAGATGGTCGCACCGAAGCCATTCCGCTCATGGACAAAGGTGACCTTGCCGACATCGTACTGGATAGAGTCTTAGAGATAAAGAAGGGCCTGATGCCGGATTCCTGATGATCGACCAATGACCGACGATACTTTCAACAGAGACTTCAGCCGGGATTTATCCGAAATCACCCAGGACCTTAAGGGCTATCTGCAATACATGAAACAGCTTGGATACAAGGGCGTGGCTTTGTCTGAGGCTTCTGTGGAGATGTTGGAGCAATGGGACAGAGGCAGCAGCAATGAGGTCGAGACTCTCGAGATGATCCAAAGAGACCTTGGGGACTGCCAACGGTGTAAACTGCACAAAGGACGCAGACACATCGTCTTTGGCGCAGGGAATCCCAAGGCCAGATTAGTTCTTGTGGGTGAAGGGCCGGGCTATGAAGAAGACGTGCAGGGCATCCCTTTTGTCGGCCAGGCAGGTCAGTTGCTGACCAAGATTCTTCGGGCAATCAGCCTGACTAGGGAAGAGATCTACATATGCAACATCATAAAGTGCCGTCCGCCCGGAAACCGGAATCCCGAGTCAGACGAAATTGCCGCTTGCATGCCTTTTCTACGTCGTCAGATAAGGGCCATAAGACCGAGACTGATATGTGCGCTGGGGACCTTCGCTGCCCAAAGACTCCTTGAGACAGACACCCCCATATCAAGGTTGCGGGGGGATTTCCACACCTATGATAACACCCCCTTGCTTCCTACTTATCATCCTGCTTTTCTCCTGCGCAATCCTGCCAAGAAGCGAGATGTTTGGGAGGATATGCAGAAACTCCAGGTGGCCTATGAAAAGGCATAGAATTTTTTTGCTCGCAGTGCTTCTTGCTTTCACAGTTTCTGGGCTCTTTCCTTCCACAGTACGAGGGGCCAACCGAGAGGTCTATGTGGTCAGAGTTTCCGGCACCATCAATCCGGGTCTTTCGGAGTATGTCATAAGGAGTATGGATAAGGCATCCCGAGAAGGGGCTGTGTGTCTGGTGATTCAGCTTGATACCCCGGGAGGGCTGGCACTGTCCATGCGTTCCATCGTCATGGCCATGTTGTCGTCGGAGATTCCGGTGGTGGTTTATGTATCACCAAGCGGGGCACGGGCAGCCTCTGCGGGTGTCATGGTTACCCTTGCAGCCGATATTGCGGCTATGGCTCCCGGTACTAATATTGGCGCAGCCCACCCTGTCAACCTCGGCCAAAAGAAGATGGACGAAACCATGGCCAAGAAGATCGTCAATGACATGGTGGCTTATGTCAAAAGTATTGCAGAAAAAAGGGGGCGTAACAGTGAATGGGCCGAAAAGGCGGTTCGTGAGAGTGTCTCTGTGACAGAGAAGGAGGCCCTGAAGTTGAACATCATCGACTTGGTTGCAGATAATCTGGACGATCTGTTGACAAAGATCGACGGTCGCGAACTGAAAGATAAGGGGACCTTACACACCAAAGCAGCTGCGAAAGTCATGCTGACGGAAGGCATCCGGGACAAAATCCTCAAGACGCTGAGCGATCCTAACATTGCCTATATCCTTATGATGATCGGCCTGGCAGGCCTCTATTTTGAACTCTCCCATCCAGGTGCTATCTTCCCCGGCGTGATTGGTGCCATGTCTTTGATTCTTGCCTTCTTTGCCTTTCAGACACTTCCAGTAAACTATGCTGGGATCTTGCTGATTGCCCTTGCGGTTGTCCTGTTTGTTCTTGAGATGAAAGTGACTAGCTACGGTCTTCTTAGCCTCGGTGGCGTCATCTCGCTCTTCTTGGGGTCCCTCATGCTTTTTGAGGGGACCGCTCCTGAGATGCGTTTGTCGTGGAGTGTATTGATTCCTACGGTTGTCATGATATCGGGATTCTTTGTCATGGTGGCAGGCCTGGTCTTTCGCTCTCAGATATCCAAACCGAAGACGGGCGGCGAAGGACTGATCGGAGAGGTGGGAGTAGTAAGAAACAGACTTCAACCAGAGGGGAAGGTCTTTGTCCACGGTGAGCTTTGGAATGCCGTGGCTCGAGGGACCATCGAACCGGGCACCAAAGTTCGTGTAGTGGACGTCGATCGTCTCATGTTAACGGTTGAGGAACTCTAAAGCAGTCATTAGCCACTCGTCATTGGTGATACTACCAGTGACCAACAACTAGGGACCAGAGACCTTTGCATAACCTCGGAAAGCGACAATTATGA
>CAZCWQ010000168.1:0-4158 GCA_964502365.1 uncultured Desulfobacterales bacterium
ACAGGGGCTTTCTGTGTCCATATCTTGTGGTCTTCACCATTCGCCTTGGAGTACCAATCTCTGCTATCAGGGGTAACTATCGGAATCCAAATTTGGTCTAGGTAGCCAAAAGCTATTTTGGAAAACCACCGTTCCCCAATCCCCTGATTGACCGGCTTGCTCCCCGCAAGCCCCGTCCTTTAGGACGGGGTCGAGGGGAGCTATACAAAAACTGTTTTTCTTCCTTACCGGGAAGCCCCGCCCTTCAGGGCGAGAGAGGCTTCACTTTTTCTCCGATGTGCTGTAGAAATCTGTCAGAACTTCAGACGGTTGTTCGAGTGAATTGTGGCTACACGTAATCTGATTCTTCCTCACGCCAGTTTCGATGTTGCAAGTAAAAACGTGTTCTAATAACACATGTTTTAAGCACAAATATTTGCCAGATGGCTGGACCTGGGTTTTTTATCACACCACTTCAGATATTGCAAAGTGGTCTGCAATAGGCTTTATGATCGCATCAGTTTTCTGTATGGCTATCTCAAATCTTGACTGATCCAACGAGTCACCAATATCTGTTGAGTTTTTCAACCTGGACAAACAAGACATTTCCTCACTATAATTATTGTGTTGGAAAAGCTGCTTGTGTATTTTGCTGGAGATATGAATCCAATTCTGTTTTTATTATGAAAAACAAGCCGGTCCCCCGACCAGGAAACCTCCCAGAGAATCCTAAGCTCACCGTGTGCATGATCGTGCGCGATGAGGAAAAGACGCTCCCGCGTTGTCTGCAGAGCGTGAAAGCCGTTGCTGACGAACTCATTGTTGTGGATACGGGCTCAAAGGACAACACTGTTTCCATTGCCAGGGGCTTTGACGCCAGCGTTTTTCATTTTGAGTGGCGTGATGATTTTGCAGCCGCTAGGAACGAATCTCTAGAACATGCAAGTTGTGACTGGATCTTGCAAATAGACGCTGATGAGGAGTTACTATTGGCGTCCATTCCGTATCTAAGGAAAAGTATCTTGAATCCTTCAGCACTCTGTTACTTCATAAGATGCGACAATGGCCCGAGATATGAAGGATCAAGATTTGCCTCGCTCTGTCGTCTATTTCGTAACCATCCAAGGCTGGGGTATCGCCGACCATACCATGAAGGCATAGACACGGATGCGCAAGGCCTTTTGACACAAGAGCCTGAATGGCGGATTGCATTCGAAAAGAATATCGTAATTCGGCACTATGGTTACGAGCCGTCTATAATACGTCAGAAATACGAAAGAGGGCTCTCAATCATGAAATCGTATCTCAGGAACAACCCAGATGACGCTTACGTGTTGACTCAGTTGGGGGGCTCATACTCTGGTCTTGGACGCTATGAAGAAGCCAAGAGATACTTGAATAGAGCTATTAGGATAGACCCCAACTATTGGGAGGCTAATTACACCTTGGGAGTCACGTTAGAAAGACAGAACGAACTAGATGCAGCTATTCGATATTATCAGAAGGCGATTGCCGTGAAAGCTGATTTTGTCAGCGCTCATTTAAATCTGGGTATACTATTCACAAAGAAAGGGATGTTGGATAACGCATTACTAGAGTTTAAAAGCGCATTATTGATCGAGCCCGACTATCCTAGAGCCCACTATAACCTGGCAATAGTCTGCTACAAAAAAGGGGATTATAAGAAGGCGATTACCCATTGTGATAGGGCAGCCGAGCTAGGAGTTGAGATCCACCCTCAGTTGCTGGAGCGGCTTGACCCCTACCGCTAGCAATAACGCGAATGCTAGTGTCTCGTAACACAATTTAGTAGGCTAGATGTATTTATTGTGATACCGCATTCCTTAGGAAAATGACGAAAGGAGGCGATGTCATGGCTAAAGAATTCAACATGAGTCATATGACAGTTCATAGAATCTGGAAGAAGAATAATCTTAAGCCTCACTTGGTCAAGACATTCAAGTACAGTAACGACAAGATGCTCGAAGAGAAAGTAGTAGACATAGTCGGGCTGTACTTGAACCCTCCTGAAAATGCTCTCGTGTTAAGCGTTGATGAAAAGAGCCAAATACAAGCTCTCGACAGAACCCAACCCCTGCTACCCCTCGAACTTCACCATGTGGAAAGGCGCACCCATGACTATAAACGCCATGGGACAACGACCCTGTTTGCCGCGTTGGATACGGCCAACGGGGCGGTCATCGGTAGATGTTATAAAAGACATCGACATCAAGAATTCCTAAACTTCCTAAATCTTATCAACAGAAGCGTACCCAAATACAAAGACGTCCACATTATCACCGACAATTACTCAACTCACAAACACGAGAAGGTAACGAGCTGGTTCAAGACACATAAACGTTTCTACATCCACTTCACACCGACGAGTGCTTCTTGGATGAACCAGGTCGAAACATGGTTCGGCATACTTCAAGCAAAAAGAATCAAGCGAGGCGTCTTCGTAAGCGTCAAAGACCTGATTCAGAAAATCGAATCCTTCATAAAACACTACAACGAAAAAGCCAATCCATTCAAATGGGTCAAAACATCACAGGAAATATTGGCCAAGGCTACACCTAACACTCATGCAGTATAAGTCCACGACATTTAGATACGAGACACTAGAACGCAGGTATCTCTGCATCTACTTGAATTCTCACTATCTCAAATTGTTTTAGATCTTCTCCGAAAACCTGTACGAATTGCCATCCTTGATTCCAAACGCCGTCCATCCTTGACCGGCGTGCTCCCCGCAAGCCTCTCCCGGAAGGACCGGGAGGTTTCACATAACGATCACTATCCTCAAAAAAATTAGATTCTTGGGTCATTTTTGCCATGAAACATATTGGGCTGACCGTCAGCGTAGGTTAATATGCTAACTGTTTGAGGCGGTTGGGCCGAGTTGTTAGCGCCACGGTTACGCCTGCTGACTTGTACAGATGCACTTCGTGTCCGATTTAGCGAGCGAGCCTGAAGATGGGTCAAGAACCTCATATTAAACAGCGAGACGAGGTTCTGCCAAGGTCTCACCTTGTGGACGGTTTTTCTTGGGGTGTGGTGCCGAAGGGGGGACTCGAACCCCCACCAGGAAACCCTGACTAGACCCTGAACCTAGCGCGTCTACCAGTTCCGCCACTTCGGCACTTGAAGGCAGAAAAAGGGTTGATTTTGTACGTATAATAACTTAAATATGATAGCTTCCGGTCATTGTCAAGGGACATATAGGACGTACTGCATGAAAGTTGTTGAAGATCTCCAGAAAATTTCAAAACCGTTCAAGAATGCCGTAGTCACCATAGGCAATTTTGACGGGGTTCACATAGGCCATCAAGCCCTCTTCAGCCAGGTCATAGAAAAGGCTAGTACCTTGGGGGGTACCTCCGTCGTGATTACCTTCGAACCCCATCCCATCCGTGTCCTCAATTGTAACAAGCACTTCCCTCTGATAACCCTTTATGAACAGAAGGTCGAATTGATTGGTGCCACAGGCATAGACATCTTGGTCTGCGTGCCATTTACCAGAGAATTTGCTGCCACACCGGCTAGGACGTTTGTCAAAGAGTTTTTGTGTGAAACGATTGGGATGAAGGCAGTGATTGTGGGCCCGGATTACTCCTTTGGCATGAAGCGAGAAGGAGATGTTTCCTTGCTCAAAGAAATGGGGATGAGCATCGGTTTTGAAGTGATTATCTCAGGATGGGTAGATCTTGAGAGTCATAGGATTAGCAGCACTGAGATCCGAAACCTGGTAAGAGAAGGACGTGTGGAGGAAGCTCGGAAGCTGCTTGGCCGCCATTATCAGGTCCGAGGGGCTGTAGTTCGCGGTCGGGATCGAGGCGGGAGGCTGCTCGGTTTTCCCACGGCCAATCTGATTCTCTATGATGAACTCTGCCCCAAAGGTGGGGTATATGCTGTGACCGTGGAATACAATGAGACCACCTATGAAGGTGTAGCCAATATTGGTTATAGCCCCACATTTGACAATGGCGAGTTCAACGTGGAGGTTCATGTTCTTGATTTTCAGCAGGATATCTATGATCGTGTCATACGCGTGAATTTTGTCCGACGCCTGCGCGGAGAAAGAAAGTTCCCGGGGCCCAAAGCACTGGCCGGCCAAATTAGGCAGGATATCGAGAGGGCCCGGGAGATCCTGTCCGGCCAATGACCGGCATTTTGGCT
>CAZCWQ010000169.1:0-4089 GCA_964502365.1 uncultured Desulfobacterales bacterium
CTGTGCCTCGAATCTTGAGAAAGCCCTCCGAAAAGCCACATTCCCACATATAGTGTAGGTCTCCATGGGGACCAAAAACACAGGCCCTGCTATGTATACAACACATTGAAAGTCCAGAATATTTGTGATATCCCGAGCGCAATCCACACTGTCTCCCTCCCCCTAACTGTCATCCAAGCATCCCTCCTTTGTCCGTTGAACTTAATTATCACTTTTGGGTGTCCAAGTGGCACCCCCAATATGTTGAAAGGCGTCGTCGTTCCTAAAATTTTCCAGTAGCGCGGCAGTAACAACGCAACCCAGGTCCCACGTTGTTGTGATACCTTTTACCTTGACGCAGCGGGTCACTTCTACCTACACTAATCCCATGAAAACTGAGGTTTTATCGATGTATACCAAACACTCATTACGAAAAGTGGCATGACAAAACGTATTGTGCTTCAAGAATTAGGTTCCAAGAGAAACTACGAAATAGACTTGCCTTGTGTTGTGGGGCGAGGTCATGACACCAACCTGAAATTCCAAGATCCCAGTGTTTCGCAACGCCATGCCCTCATCTCTCACACGAATGACCAGGTCTGGATTGAAGATCTTGAGAGTGCTAATGGCGTTTATGTGAACGACAAAAAAATAACAAAGAGGGCTGTCCTGAACCCAGGCGATTGCTTCCAACTAGGCCAGACAAAGCTTTTGGTGGGCCAAGGAAATGAGGGGTTGGCGGAACAAACCCTTGTGTTGCATTCGCTTGACTCTAAAGTCGGACGGAAATTAGACCTGGAAAAGCTAAAAACAATTTACAAAATCACTGCCGAACTGTCTGAAAGCCAAGATGTAAGGGCCTTGGGAGACAGAATTTTTTCAAGGTTGAAAGACATTTTCAAACAGGATCGGAGCTATCTCGCCCTGTTTCAAGAAGATGGGACCCTTCAGCCAATCCTAATAGATTCTGCTCCGGAATCCGTTCCTCTCAGCAGAACCATTGTGAACCGAGTCTTCAAGCATGGGGAGTCTTTGCTTCTAGAGGATGCGCTGAGTGAGACTTCTTTAAGGGAACAAGAAAGCATTATCGCCCTACGAATTAGGTCTGCTTTGTGTGTTCCCCTCATCTATCATAGTCAAATCTTTGGGCTCGTTTATTTAGATCGCAATATTCCGGGCGCTTACACGCAAGACGATCTGGAATTTATGACAGCAATAGCCTTCATGCTTGGGCCGCTCATCGAGAATGCTCGCCTTTGGTCGGAGCTGAAGAACCGTTACACAAAGGCCATGGATACTTTGCGGCAAACTAAAGCACGCTTGATTGAAATGGAACGGAAAGCGGCTTATGTCCGCCTAGCTCAGGCAATGGCCCATGAAATCAGGAACCCCCTCATGGCTATAGGGGGATTAGTGAGAAGAATCGCCAAATCAGGATCAGAGCATCCGGATGGTGCTAAACTTCAGGCGATTACGACCCTTGTGGAAAGGGTAGAAGGAGTCCTAAGAGAGGTAGATTCTTTTGTCAAATTGCCACAACCCGATAAAAGACTGGAGAGAGTTGACCGTCTTGTTCAGGAAGTGATCGACAGTCAAAACTGGGCATCACTGGAAAACGGTCGTGTCCCTCGCCTCATCGTAAATACCTCCCGTCTTATGGTCCCCCTTGATGCTAATCTTTTCAAGAGAGCCATTGCCATGATCTTTAAAGAAATGTCATCAGGCGTTCCTAAAGGTTCAGAATTACAAATAATCATTCAGTATGCCAGGAACGAACTCGAAATTGTCATTGGAAAAGTCGATGATGACAGCAATTTGTCCGAGGTCTTTGATCCTGCTTTGCAGGACAAGCCGTGGAGCCTTGGGCTTTTTCTGAACATAGCTCACAGAATAATTTCTGACCACGGAGGAAGACTGCTTCTGGATCCCCTTGGAGATTCGGCATTTCCCGTGCTAGTTAGATTGCCAACAACCATTAGTGCGTAAGGTTGCGATCTCCGATAGAAATTCATAAGAAAATCGTCTGGCTGAAGAGTATCAAGTCTGGTGAGTAAACTCTCATCTTGCCTGCTGCAAGAAACCCACGACAAAGACTTCGTTTACCGCTGAATTGTGGTGGGCTTTTATGGTTTTCCGGAGTGATGATACATATCGATGGGTCATACAAAGAAGGTGGCGGCCAGATAATAAGGACTGCGCTTTCGCTATCTGCTTTAACAGGAAAATCCTTCAGAGCTGAAAAAATCAGGTACAACAGAACCCAGCCCGGCCTGAAAAATCAACATCTTGCGTGTATCAATGCTTTGAAACAGCTCTGCAGTGCTCGGGTAAAAGGAGCACAGGCAGGCTCAGATTATGTCGAGTTTATCCCGGGGAAAATAGAGCCTCGAACACTATCGGTGGACATAGGCACGGCAGGCTCGATCACACTATTGTTACAGTCTTTGCTTCTGCCTTGTATGTTTGCAGATGGTGAAGTGAGACTGGAGATCAAAGGCGGCACAGACACTAAGTGGAGCATTCCTGTTGATTATTTTGTAAATGTTATTCTGCCTCATTATGAAGATCTTGCATATTTTCAGTTCAACGAGATCAAAAGAGGGTATTATCCAAAAGGTCAGGGTTTTGTCGACATGACCATAAGGCCAAAATTCAGTTTTTCTCAAATAAAAGCAGTACCGCACTTTGATCTTGTGAGGAGAACGTCTTTAACCAAGATCAAAGGTATTTCTTCTGCTTCACAAAAACTAAGAAATGCAGAGGCTGCAAAACGCCAGGCAAGCGGTGCCAAGAAGAAGCTTAGCAGCAGTGGTTGTCCTGTCAACATTGTTGAAGAATATGCTGATACAGCTTCGACGGGCACAGTCATAACCATGTGGGTTGACTCTGATAAGCCGACTATTGGGGCTGATGCTCTTGGTGAAAAAAGAAAACGTGCCGAAGCAGTGGGTGCAGAGGCCGCAGCCAAACTTCTTCTCGTATTGCATTCAGATGCTGTTGTTGATAGCCACCTTGCCGATAATCTTGTTCCCCTATTGGCGCTGGTTGGTGGTGCAATAAAGACCGATGAGATAACTGACCATATATTGTCGAATGTTTATGTGTGTGAGAAGTTTTTGAAGGTGAGGTTTGCTGTTGACGGAAAAGAAAAAATGATTGCAGTCTAATGGACAGTGCCTGTTGACATTGCGCGTCAGCGTGTTATTGGATTTCTCACCCCGCTAACGCCCCTCTTAGCCTAAGTAACGGATCGGGTTTGAATGGTGGGGTCTGAAAACCCCTGGAGTCTGTGGACATGTCCCGTTCTCTGGGTCTGGGGGCTTTCTTTTTTTCCACACCTGCCATAACCTCCTCCTTTCCCTTGGGCCTACCCGTTGACCCTTGACTGAACCCTGTATTGTGCTTAGTTTCTGAGATAAGCTGGGGGGCCGCTCTTCCCTCCTTTAAAAAGCCAAACCTTGGCAGGAAAACGGTGGCGCTGAGCAACGCCTCTTGGGAGGCTTCCCGGCCTTTCTCTCCGTCCATCCTTGACATTTCTTTCGATTTACTGTGGAGATCTTGGCCGTAAGCTGTTGTTTTCAAGGCAAAAGACAATTGGCAAAGTCGTCAACACTTTAGCCTGCCTGATTAGATCTGCCAGATGTTGTGTCCTTGTCGTGGATCTGTTGTGGCTCGAAACATCAGGTATTAGACCTTTGCAGATCCGTTTCTTCCATCCCCATCTGGCCTATTACACGAATTGCCAAAAGTTAGCATTTTTCTACCCAATTTATGATTGTCGATACCCGGCATTCGTCATGTGCACCTGGGCAAAGGCATAACATAACTATTTAGAGATAAAAGACAATATTGAGAATACCCTTGACTCGCATGATTCTTGCAAGCTATAAAGTTTAATCAAGACGTTCTCGAACAGAACCATTGTCATGAATCTGCTGAGGGGGCGGCAGGAGAAGATGGTAAACAAGATAAACTCATTAACAATTATTGTGTTGGCGACTACTGGTTTACTCATGGCATTCAGTCAAGTACTGGCGCAAAGCACTGAACTGGCCAGTGTCAATTCGGACGGGGCACAGGCCTCTGGCGGCAACAGCACTGCACCGGCCA
>CAZCWQ010000170.1:0-4010 GCA_964502365.1 uncultured Desulfobacterales bacterium
AGCGTGATTCCGATATTCACAGATTGAGTCATCGAATCACTATGCTGTCCATACTGATTCCGGTTCTCCTGTGCGCAATATTCGTTTTTGCGTATCTGGATATGAGGGAGCGTGTCAGCCAGATACAAACCAAGGGGTCGCAGGAGGTGCAAGTTCTGTCACAGGATGTTGTTGCTAAGATGACATCCCTGACAGACAACTACACAAGGATCGAGAAATCGTTAGCAGATAGGCTGTTGGCACTCGAAAAATCCTCTGCGTCGATGGAAAAACGTCTAAAAGACAGTCATGGGGAGATCAAAAAGCTAACTACATCGAAAGTGGATAATAAGACCTTTGAACAAACGGAGAAAAGACGTTCTGAAGAAGCTTCCAATATTTTTTCAGCAATCCAGAAAGATGTAGCTAAGCAGAAAGAGTCGTTTGGCGTGTTCGCAAAAGACCTGAACGAAAAAATAGACCAGACCACCGATGCTATTACAGCATTCCGAAAGGACATGGATAAGCGTGGAAAGGAGATAGCCGAGGTTCTTCAGATCCTTGAGGCAACAAGGGAAGAAGACAAGAAACAAGCATCACTTATCAGGCATCTGTCGGAACACAAGCTGGACAAAGAGCAATTTGATAGTCTCCTTGACAACAAACTGGCAAATTATGAGGAAATGCTCGCTGTGTTGGAAAAGGAGATAAGATCGATCAAGGGAGAGATTCCCCGCGCAGGACAACAAACTAATTCGGGTTCCAAAAAAAACCTTGAACGTGCAGCCCAAAGCCCTCAACCAGAAGGCAAGCATGGTGGCCGGACGACCACAGGCGCCCCGGCGTCAGTGCCGGGAAAGATCATAGAACAAGACATCTCAGAATAGCTGTTCGAATAGTCCTTGAAAGCTTTGCATAACCTCATATCAAAGAGCGAGACGAGGTTTTGCAAAGGTCTCTCCTTCCTCTCACCCCTTGGGTCTATCCGGGTTAGGTTCTATGGTGCAGTTGCCCTTCAAACCCGCCCCCGCATCAATAAGTATCTCAGAGGCATGTAGGTCGCCGAACACACGTGCTGTCGGACACAACTGAATGCGGTCCGTGGCGTGTATATTACCTCTTATCTCCCCGCTCACTGTAACACTATCTACCGAGATGTCAGCATCAATGACGGCTTTTTCCCCCACAATCATCGTGCATCCTTGGCTCGCTATACTACCTGTAAAATATCCATCTATCCGAACGGTTCCCTCCACTTCCAGTTTGCCTTCCACAGTGGTCTGTGGCCCCAAAAACGTCTGTATCCCCTTTCTTGATTTTTTCATCTCATTCCTCCGTGGCCACAACGCCCTTTTTCTTAGTCCCACATAAATAAAAAACTAGCACAAAACCCCCCTTGCGGCAAGAGCTTGGCTTGTATTCTTCCAGTCCGCTTCACTTCTTCTCTTTTCCCATTCGCAAACGGTTAACGGCAAGGTGAGCCTGACGGATGGGTTCAGGGAGTCTGTATCTCCTGCAACAATGCAGGACTAACCGGATTGCTTCCTCTAGTGTAATGGCATGACCCATTGAGACAAAAACCGGTTTCACAGCCTTCCTGGTTCTTACAACGCAGCCGACAACGCGCCCCCGGTCTGTTAAGCTGACTGTGCTTCCTTTGTCATCGGGAACGGGCGGGTGCATGCCCACAAGGCGCGTCTTTGCACAACCAATGCTTGGACAGTCCAAGAGCAGACCCATGTGCGAGGCAAGGCCTATCCTTCTGGGATGGGCAATCCCCTGACCATCGAAGATGATCACATCCGGCTTTCTACGAATCTGTTCGAAGACCCTGAGCAATGATGGACCTTCTCGAAAGGAGAGCAGGCCTGGGATGTACGGAAATTCCATGTCCTCAGACGCCACAGCCTGGTCGATTAAAACAAGATCTGGGAAGCTAAAAACCAAGGCCGCGGCGTAGACCCGCCGACCGCGGCGGGAATACGACGCATCGGCTCCAGCTATGGTTTGGACCGGTCCTAACAGCGGTGTCTTGCGGATTTCCTTAGAAAGGCGTTTTTGAACACGTATGGCTTCCTCATAAGGAAGGTCCCACGAATGACGGCTTCGAATCTTCACAGGTATTGGGTTGCCATGAGCATATACCACGGCCCGCCGCCTATAATGTCGCCCCTTGCGCCTGCCTGCTCGAAGAACGTTGACAGCTGATCCTTTTTTACTCGGTGCACTTCAATCTGTTCAGAGGGCTCGAGTTCTTGCTGTTGCGGGTGGGCATCTTCATCCAGCTCTACCACAACACAGTGCGCCGTCTCTTTGACCAAAGCGCTATTCAAAGTCAATTGACGAGATATCTGGACGATTTTTCCCTCATAGCCTGTCTCCTCCAGAAGTTCTCGAAGAGCGCAAGTCTCCACGTCTTCATCATCTAATACCCCGGCAGGAAACCCAATTACATAGCGGTCAAAGATTACCCGATATTGCCTGATGAACAGAAGGTCTCCAGATTCCTTGAAACGCGGCATGATCAGGACAGAGGTGCGGGAAGCAGTGCGTTCAATGTAGTCCCACTGCAAGACCTCTCCTTGGTCATTTTCGTAGATCACCCTCTTGAGCCTGATCCAAGGACTCTTTGTCAGCTCTATAGTCTTCAAGATATTCATGGGGCACCTCTAAATCTCAAGACCTTCTTCCGGGGGCCGATCTTCAATGTCTCTGAAGACCACCTGCACAACGTTGACACCGGTGATAATTGATGAAATGAGGCCCACAATGATCACCGGAACTATCTGAACAACGTGAGTGGTCAGCGTAAACCCTGCGGCCTCTTTGGCAGGCACGCCAAAAATCAAGAGCCCAAACACCCCCCCGGCTTCCCAGAGACCCCAGAAGCCCGGGGCAGAGGGCAGTGAGATGAAAAAGCACAATATCACCATCATAGCATAGATTTCAAGAAAAGAGACCTCAACGCCAGGACAACCAAAGACCATGACATAATAAGAATACCCGCCTCCTGCCCACACCAGAAACGAGAGCCCTAGGCAGAGTCCGACCTTTTTGGGGCTCTTCAATAGGCCGAGCCCTGCGGCCACGTTTTCGATAACTTGGCCAAGCCTGACGCAAACCTTCTCCCTTACCTTCTCTTTAAAGGGACTGCCTGCAAAAAAGAGCAGGTCTGGTAGGCTCAGGACAGCTCGTTTTATGAGGTCGCGGCTCTGTTTGACGCTCACCAGCACAATACATACAATCAGTCCGAGAGCCAGATTCAGTGTTGTCATTCCGATCTTCTCAAGAGTTGCCTCATTCAGATGATAGTTGCCGAAGGGCAGATCAAGGGTCGGACTGATTTCAACGGCCGAAAGGACAATGACGAAGGAAATGAGCAACACGACCATGTCAAAAAACCTTTCAGCGCCCACTGTAGCCGCCACCTTTGAGAAAGAAACCTTTTCCTTTTTGTAAAATACAGCTGGCCGTGCCAATTCTCCTATCCGTGCAGGCAAAACGCAATTTGCCATGAATCCGATAAAAAGGGGATGGAAAGCGTTCCAAAAACCCGTTTCCTTTACCGGACTGAGGAGAAGCTGCCACCTGACAACCCTGATCAAAAAACTCGTCAGCGCAACCGCCACAGAAGGAATCACCCACCAATAATTCACGGTTTTCAAGTAGCCTGCCAGTTCTCTGAACGGGATATCTTCAAAGGTGACGTAAAGAGCAACACCGGACAGTACAAGCCCTGCTATGAGCGATAATATGACAACACTCTTCTTTTCAGGCATACCGCATCAAGATTTGCAGATAAGAAATTGGTATCAATTCAACCTTACCAAAGAGATAGGTTCGAACAAGCTTTAACAATCTTTTCAGATTGCTAAAGTGTCAGCCAAATTGAAATATCCGGGAGCTAATGGTCGGATCACCAAGAAATCAAACGGTCAGCATGGTGAACCGGCAAACACCTTGACCGAAAATATACAGCCAAAATGCCGGTCATTGGCCGGACAGGATCTCCCGGGCCCTCTCGATATCCT
>CAZCWQ010000171.1:0-4009 GCA_964502365.1 uncultured Desulfobacterales bacterium
AACCATTGCCATTAGCATCCAGCATTTTGAGTGGCATGATGGACACCGACCAGTTCACTCCTGCTATACCTGTCCCATTGTCACCTTCGGCCCCTATTGTACCGGAAACATGTGTTCCGTGATCATTATCATCGTCAGGGTCGTTGTCATTATTCACGAAATCCCAGCCATAGTAGTCATCAATCTTGCCGTTTCCATCATCATCCATTTGGTTATTGCTAGGACTTCCAGCAACCCAATCCTCGCCAAGGTTCCGCCAAATGTTGCCGGTCAAATCCTCGTGGTCCAAATCAACCCCTGTGTCAAGGACCGCTACAACCACGTCCTTACTCCCTGTCTGAAAATCCCACGCTTCTGGGGCATCGATGTCTGCATCTACCGATCCACCGGTCTGCCCTGTGTTGTCCAGCCCCCACAACTCGCCAAAGCCAACATCATTCGGCACCGTAAACGACACATGTCTTACGTAATTGGGTTCAACATATTCCACGTCCGGATCATCTTGATAGTCCTCCAAGGCCTCTTCCAAGGACGTCCCCTGGGGAAGCTTTACGTGCTGCATGGCCAGAGCCTTAAAGGTCCTAAGGACGCAAATACCCCTTAGAGCCCGGTGGCCTGCCAAGCCGGCCCGCACAGCAGACCTATACTTCACCAAGAGCTCGCCGGGGACATATGTACCTTGTCGGAATGTGTGGCGTTTGCCGCCCGCAACTGCCCCTGAAGGTGAGAGCAGAAGGCATGCAATGACCATTACCCACATCGGTAGGTTCCTGAGCGTTTTTACCATAACTGACTCACTGGGCAGTCCTCACATAGTTCGGCTCTGCGTATTCAACCGCCTCGAACACCTTGAGGCGTGTTACGATCTCCCGAACTGAAAAGCCGTCTAGGATCTTCATGAGATAAAGATTCGGCTTGGAGACTATCCGCAGCGTCTGAAGGTGCAATTCCCTTTGTATGGCCTCTATTGCCTGCGGCTGTGTACCCTCCTTGAATCTCACAAGGACCTGAGCAGGGGCGTGGCCGCTTGGTTTGTCCTTGGAAAGCCCTGTTGACTCTTTTTCACATTGGCCTTCAGTTGACCCTCTAGGTCTTGCTGCTACGCTTTCCGGCTCTGTTGCATTACCTGCACACGAGACGGTAATAAGGAGTACGATGAACCAACAAGTGATGATTGCATGTTTCATGCTTCCTCCAGGACTGCCCCTAATCCTCCGTCATCAAGGTATCACCAGGTATTTGCCTTCTCTTATCAAAAAGTTAGGCGAGGTTCTGAAAAGATCCCCGATTCACTCGATGGGAGTATATGCAAACATCGTGCAAAAGCAAGTTTCAAAGGTTTTCTCCTGTATTTACCAGAGGTTATGCTTGAATGTATCGGAAGCTAGACCGAGTGCATTAGGCATCTACGGTTATACATTGGAAAAAAAATGCCACTTCGGCTACATTGGATGCAGATGGGTACTAAAGTTGCCCCTTACAACATCTCGCCTTTATTCCACATAAAGCTTTTTTTCCTGTTCCACGACATCGATAATGTCATAGAAAATTCCGGGAATTTTTCGTACAACCCGTTCCCAGGAAACCGTCTGTGGAGTCTCAAAAAGCTTGATCTGAGCCTTTTGGGCGGTTTGCGCGATGGTCTGCAATAAACCAGACGCCAGGTAGGGTTCGAACGCTTTATCGCTTCCAACAAAAGTGCTGAATCGGTCAACAAGCTGATAAGGCGAAATCAACAGATCACCAGCATGAAGGATGGCGTTCTTGAACACCCCGTGGACCATGGCCTCTTCCTGATTAGTGTCATACACGAGGCCTGAAAAGCCGGCATTATCTGCATACATTTTAACCAGGCTGTCCCCCACATTCAGATAGGTCACGGTTAGATCCCGAATGAAATGATCAGAGATCTCTAAGCCCTCTTCGATGACCAGGGCACTCAAGAGCGTCGTCACAATGTCGGTTGCCATATTGTAGAGGCCTTTCTCTTTATCACCCTCTGATATGGGTTGGTGTTTGTGATCAAAGGGGTCATATGAAATGTCCACCTGGGCAATATTGGTGGCTTTGCGATAGACTTCAATGAGTGTGAAGATTTCCACACCCCAATTCATGGCAAAATGCATCCGCTTGAGCAAACTGCTTTCAAAGACGACTTCACCTGAGAGCTGATAGTTGAAATTCAGAAGAAAATCGACCAGCCGTAAGATCTTTTCTTCATTGGTATCTGTGAATTTCCGTTTGAGTGCGATAAGCAACGGATCCAGCAGAAGCCTCTTGACACGCCCGTACATCGTCCGTTCTTGCAGGCGTGCGTAAAAGGCTTTGGAAAATTGATAATTAAGAGCCTGAACCGGATAAAAGAGTCGGTCCAGGTGCTCTCGTCGAAACGTACGGATATCCGCATCAATAAGGCCTACACTATCGGCTCCCAAAGCCAGGGCAATGCCAAAAGAAAGGAACATGTTCCTTCCCTTCCCCCGCACATCAAGGGCAAACCCTGCTTCAGATAACTTGTCGTAAATGGACATAAATCCCGGGCCCTCGTTGTGCTGAATAAAGCAGTTTTTGAGGCGGTAACGACTAACGAGGATGCCCAGTTCCTGGACATCTTGTTCTTCAGCCTGATCCACCCCGAGTATGATACGAGAAAGATAAGAGGCACCCCGAAGTTGCTTTAATATGTTAGCAAAAACAGATCGATTATCAGGATCCGTGTATTCCGATGCCAGAAGGGGGACAACAAGTACGGCTTTTTTCCATTTGGAATGATGGCGGAGTTCCGTCTTCAAGTTAGGATTGGATTTGGCAAGGAGGTGAAACGTGGCAATCTTCGTGTGCTTTTGGGAGAAATCCGACATTGTTGTCCTCCTTTGCTATCGGGAACATGCAGTGAAAGCATTGCGATTGGGTAAAGAATTGCTACCTGATATGAGACTTTTTGTCAAACTCCAGGGCGGGATTTGGGACATAGGACACACTGGGCAGGTATTTTCAAGGGCAGTGAGGCCCCACGTACATCTCGTTCCAACACAATACGTGGAGCCTCAACGGGAACCACATGGCCGCCTAACACAGTCTATCCCGCCTTCACAGCAATCTTGCGTGGAACCGCCTTTTCAGCCTTCGGGAGAACCAGCCTAAGGACACCCTCTCTGAGTTCAGCATCAATTTTGGATTGATCGATAGCATCAGAGAGGTTGAACTGCCGGACGTATCTGCCGGTCTCATACTCCCTAAGCACCTCTCTTTCACCCTCGCTTTCGGGAGATCCCGCCTCGCCAGTCAAGGTGAGGACATTTTCACGAAGATCTATATCTAGGTTCTGAGCTTTTACCCCAGGCATATCCGCTAGAAGAGTGATTTCAGCCTCAGTCTCGAAGATATCTACTGCGGGCGTAAAGGTTCTTCCCGGCCTCGTTTGCTCGGCAGCAGTAGTCACTTGCTGCTTACCTCTTGCCTTAAGAGCTTTAGCTTCACTATCTGTCATCAGGTATCCCTCCTTTCGAAGGTCATTTTCCATGTCATCATCCTGTGGACACAGAGATCTGCCTTGGCTTGGCAGCCGCTGCTTTGGGTAAGACAACTGTCAGAACGCCGTCAGCACACGACGCATCCACTTTTTCCGTGTCAATCTGGCCAGGCAAACCAACCATTCGACTGAATTTGCCCGCTTCCCTTTCTTTTCTGTGGTACTTGACTTCTTTTTTCTCTGCTGGAATCTTCCGCTCCCCTGAAACGGATAGGCTATCACCTGTTACTGTGATATCGAGTTGATCAGCTCCTATGCCAGGAAGTTCCGCACGAACATAATAATTATCATTGTCTTCGGTAATGTTTGTGAGAGGAAATACCCCTGCCGTGGGTTCCCTTGATATCCCGGCGGCCAAACCTTCAAAGAGCCTGTCCATTTCCCTTCTCATCCGACCTAGTTCACTGGGCACTCGCCAGCCCAATCCGGGCCAACCAAAACTCCTGATGATCGCCATGACTCACACCTCCCTTTTGT
>CAZCWQ010000172.1:0-3927 GCA_964502365.1 uncultured Desulfobacterales bacterium
AGGTTTTTGGGGCACCCATCCGGGCGAAACGAACGGCCCACTCTAGTGGGCAAATCGCAAGCTGTTTGATCCGCCGCAGTCTTTGGCGAAGGCGGAGAGTTTTTGCGATTTAGTGAGTGAGCCCTCAGATGGGTCAAAAACCTCATATCAAAGAGCGAGACGAGGTTCTGCAAAGGTCTCGCCGTGTCCGTGTCGCCAGGAAAGACCCCAGCGTGGTACTCTTCAAGAGAACAAATGTTGGAGCCTCTGTGTTCAACCTTCGTCGTTACCATTACATGTCCCGAAAAGACGGCAAGCCGGTTGGGCTTGCAAGTCTTAAGACAGACCCCTTCACGGCACCATGGCAGGAGCAAGCCTAAACAGCTGTTCATTACGCGAAACTTGATTCTTGTCATGGATTTGTTATGACATATACGGAGCCAAAACAGTCGGAATCAAGGATCTTTTGGAAGAACAGGATGTCCGTACTTGTCATATGTGCATATGTTCTTGTATTGTTCATTTTCCTGGGCAATCTGCCATCAGAACGTAAGGAATACCCTGCCTCATGTGGAGACGTTTTAGCCTGCGCACCCGTGTTTTGACCACCCTGGCTGGCCTTGTAATGCTAACCCTGGCAGGCGGCTGTATAATGGTGTGGTACACGTATCAGATGGAAATCCTTATTAAAAATGTGATAGACAGGGACTTTAGGGCACTTGATGCGGCACAGGGTCTGGAAAACGCTCTCGTCAATCAGAAAGGTTTCGTCTCCTATTATTTCCTCGAAAATGATCCCGCATGGCTCGAAAAACTGGAAGAGTATCGCCGGGCATTTAGCGAACGCTTAGTCAAGGTTAAAGACGTAGTTGAGACAACAAACGGTAGGACAACGGTTAGTAAAATTAATTCAGAATACAACGAGTACATTAAGAATAAAGACAAAGTCATCGCCTTATACAGATCCGGACAACGAGAGGCTGGGGCTGAGCTTCACAAAAAAGTGCGTAGCCACTTTTTCAGAATCCTTGAACTGTGCGAGGATTTCAAGGATCTCCGTCTGAGGAAGATTAAACTTACCCGAGGCAAAAGTCAGGCACAGGCAAGACGCCTCAGGATCATCGCTGTGACGGCAATCTGGGCTGCCATTATCCTTGGAACGGTGTTATCCCTTGTCTTGATAACACAGATTCTTAACCCCCTTCGACAGTTGGCTGCTGGTGCCAACGGGACAGCAGAGGCTCCTCCCTCAGGAAACGAAGTAAAGGCAGTAAGTCTCACGCTTCACAGTCTCAAGGAAGACGTGGATGAAACCAGAATACAGCTGCAACGGAGTCAGGAACATCTCGTGCAAACCGAAAAGCTTGCCCTTGTGGGCAAACTGGCGGCTGGCATGGCCCACAGTATACGAAACCCACTAACATCCGTAAAGATGCGCCTGTTTTCCTTGGGGCGAAGCCTGGACATGTCAGACAGGCAAAGAGACGACTTCTATGTGATCTCCGAGGAGATCCGCCACCTGGACAATATAGTTGGAAACTTTCTGGACTTTTCCAGGCCGCCCAGGCTCAAGAAACAGAACGTGAGTCCTTCTGATGTAGTGGACATGGTACTGCAGCTTCTGCAACACCGCCTTCGGTCTTATGGCGCTGAAGTAAGACTCCACCGACAACAACGGCTACCCAAAATATCGATAGACCCTGAGCAATTGAAAGAGGTCCTTGTCAACTTGGTGATAAATGCGTGCGAAGCCACAGGAGGGCCTGTTCAGATAGTGATTTCTGAAGAACAACACGCCTTAGAACCGTGGGGTCAGGTTGTACGTATTCGGATAACAGATAATGGCCCTGGGATCCCCGAAGAAATCCAGGACAGACTATTTGAACCCTTTTTCACCACGAAAGAAGAAGGCACAGGCCTTGGCCTTAGCATTGCTGCAAGAATCTTACAAGAACATGAGGGGCAGATTGTCGTAAATTCAAAAGAAGACAAGGGCACCACATTTACAATCACTTTGCCATGCAGGGAGGAATAGATTGAGGACGATTTTGATTATTGATGATGATCCCCAACTGCGCCAAAGTTTCGAGAAACTCTTAACCGAAGAGGGGTACAATGTTCTGACTGTGGCTACAGGCGAGAAGGGGATCTCCGTGGTTCGTGAGCAGGTACCCGACCTAGTCATTACGGATGTGCGTTTGCCTGGCATGGATGGCCTTAGAACCTTTGAAGCGATCCGAAAGATTGAGCCGAAGCTTCCTGTGATTGTCATGACGGCCTTCGGTACCACGGAAACGGCCATTGAAGCTACAAAACTGGGGGCCTTTGACTATGTACTGAAACCATTTGACATCCCGGACATCTTGACCTTGATAGAGCAGGCTCTCGATGCCGGTCGATTTGCACGCTTCCGGGTGGAGATGGATGTGTCTCCGGAGACAGCTTCTGCCGATGCCATTATCGGTCGAAGTAAGGCCATGCAGGAACTCTACAAGGCAATCGGCCGTGCCGCCCCTACTGACGCCACAGTGCTCATCCGAGGCGAGTCGGGTACTGGAAAGGAATTAGTAGCTCGTGCCGTATATCAGCATAGTCTCCGGGCTGATAGACCTTTTCTTGTAATCAACTGTGTGGCCATTCCAGAGACCCTACTTGAAAGCGAGCTGTTCGGATATGAAAAGGGGGCCTTCACCGGTGCAGTCAGTCGTCGAGTGGGGAAGATCCAGCAAGCCCATGGCGGTACCGTATTCCTTGATGAAATTGGAGACATGCCTCTCAGCATCCAGGCTAAGATCCTGCGCCTTCTTCAAGAAAAGAGTATTGAACGCCTCGGTGGCCGCGAACTCATCCCCGTGGATGTACGCATCATTGCAGCAACAAATCGGGACCTCGAAACGGCCGTAGCAGAGGGACAGTTCCGAGAGGATCTTTATTATCGTCTCAAGGTGGTCAGTCTACGGCTTCCTCCCCTGCGAGAGCGGACTGGCGACATACCTCTTCTGGCTGATTACTTCCTTGCCAGGTTTGCCAGCGAGATGGGGACCCGCAATCCGGGAATGAGTGAGGAGGCCAAGGGCTTCCTCAGCAGCCATCCTTGGCCAGGCCATGTCCGCGAACTGGCCAATGCCATAAACAAGGCATTAATCTTTAGCCGGGGGGGACCCATAAGCATGGAGGATATTTCCCAGGCTTTGGGACGGGAGCCAGCCTCCGTACAGGCAGACAAGAGTGCGAAGGAGGCTATCAATCAATGGCTTCGCCAAAGTCTGACCTCCGGTGCTTCTGACGATATGTTCAACGCTTTGGTGGATCGATTTTCCACTGTGCTAATCACTGAAGCCCTCGAGCTCACCGGAGGCAACCGCACCCGTGCAGCAAAACTCCTCGGCCTTTCCCGACCCACCCTCCTGTCCAAGATTGAAAAATACCGCCTCAAAATAGGAGCATCCGTCAAGAGCGAGTGACCTTCACGCCAGGTTTATTCACCCGGCAAGGCCCTTGTGCCGGTGCCGACTCTTTACGGTCTGTCAAGAATGCTGACAGGCAGCCCGCATTGACCTGAGATCGCATAGTATGTTGTGCTTCTACAATCCTCTTTTTTTTCAAGATGTTACTGCCATTATTGCTGATCATGACGATTGGCACACCTGTTGCTCAATATCTCAGGTGACTTAGGCGAGAGCAGAACCTCGGAAAGCGACAATTATGAGGTTTTTGGGGTACCCATCCGGGCGAAGCGAACGGCCCACCTTAGTGGGCAAATCGCATGCCGTTTGATCCGCCGGAGGCCGAGTGCCGCAGGCGGAGAGTTCTTGCTATTTAGTGAGCAAGCCCGCGATGGGTCAAAAACCTCATATCAAAGAGCGACACGAGGTTCTGCAAAGCTCTCGGAGGGAAACCCGTGAGAAAGAATATTACGATCTTGATTGCAGACCGAAACCCTCACGT
>CAZCWQ010000173.1:0-3916 GCA_964502365.1 uncultured Desulfobacterales bacterium
TTCTATGAGGATGCCCTCCCTAGGCAATGGAGTAAGGTGCGCTGGGTGGACGATGGGGATACCGTGGTCCTTTCAGATGGTACGCGGGTCCGCTACATTGGCGTCAATGCCCCTGAAGTGGCACATGAAGACTTGCCTGGAGAGAAATTTGGGCTGGAAGCTGCGGCATTTAACCGCAGGCTCGTATACCAGAAAAAGATTAAATTGGAACTCGACAGGGAAAGACACGATCAGTATGGCCGCTTGCTTGCCTATGTGTTTCTTGTTGACGGAACCTTTGTTAACGCCGAACTCGTAAAAGGCGGCTACGCATACTACCTTTTTCGGAAACCGAACACGAAGTATGCTCGTCTATTGCTCAATCTACAGCGCGAGGCCATGGCAAAAAGGGTAGGGCTGTGGAAGGCCTTTCACGACGAAACAGGCCCCTTTGTCGGTAACAGTCACTCACGGCGGTTCCACCGACCAACATGCCGGTTTGGAAAGGCCACGTCCCTCAAAAACAGAATTATCTTCAAGAAAAAGTATGAGGCCTTTTGGGCGGGCTATAGCCCGTGCAAGCGGTGCAAACCCTGACAGCTCCGTACATAGCCCACCTGCTGTGTTGTGCTTCATCTTTCGTCATGTCGACGTACTGCACTGTACGCCTCATTCCTCAAGATTCGCACGCCTTGCATTTGAGCTATTTACAGAACTGTCAGGTTACCTGACTATTCTTTCTTCTCCTGTTCTACAATGTTTTGAATGATCTGGCCGGGCACCTCTGCATAGTGGTCGAACTCAGACGTAAAGGCCCCTCTGCCGCCTGTCATGGAGATGAGATCTGGCGCATATCGCAAGATTTCTGCCATGGGCACATGGGCTTGAATGACTTGATTCTTGCCCTTGGCTTCCATTCCTAGAACCCTGCCTCGCCTGCTGTTCAGATCTCCAATCACGTCACCCATGTACTCCTCCCGTACGGTAACGGTTAGGTTCATGATAGGCTCGAGCATGGTAGGTTTGGCCTGTTGCAGCCCCTTCTTGAAACACATTGAAGCAGCGATCTTGAAGGCCATCTCAGAGGAGTCCACCTCGTGGGATTTGCCATCATAGAACCGGACTTTAAGATCCACAACCGGGTAACCTGCCAGAACACCTGAGGACATCGCCTCCAGGATACCCTTTTCCACAGCAGGCACAAAATTCCGAGGCACATTCATGCCAACAAGGGCCTGTTCGAATTCAAACCCCTTACCCTCTTCCAAAGGTGAAATATCAAAATGGACTTCGGCAAATTGGCCCCTTCCTCCCGACTGCTTCTTGTGACGGTAAACAACCCCCTTGACTGCGTGTTTGATCGTCTCCTTGAAAGGAATTCTTGGTATGTTTAAATTTACGTCAACACCAAACTTGCGTTTGAGTTTTTCAACCATGGTTTCGATATGGATTTGACCCATACCCGAAATGATAATCTGCTTGGTTTCGGCGTCTCGGTCGAGTTTTAGAGTGGGATCTTCTTCCAGCAACTTGGAAAGGGAAGTAAAGACCTTATCCTCATCCCCTCTTGACTTGGGTTCTATGGCATATGAGATAACTGTGGGCAAGGGCTGGAGACTCTCAAAACGTATTTTGTTGGTCTCATCACACAAAGTATCCCCTGTGGCGGTACCTTTAAGCTTGGCGACCGCAACAATGTCCCCCGGACCGGCCTCGGTCATTGCCTTCGGTTCTTTGCCTTCGATCCGAAGGAGTTGTCCATACCGCTCCTTAATCCCCTTGGATGAATTATAAAACAAGCCGTCAGGCTTGAGGCTTCCCGAATAAATCCTGAAAATATTTAGTCTGCCGGCGTATGGGTCTACGATGGTCTTGAAAACCAGTGCCGAAAACGGTTCCCCCGGATCAGGTTTACGTTCCAATGTCTCACCTGTGTCCACGTCTGTTCCACCCTTCGCGTCACGTTCCAAAGGTGACGGCAAGCATGCATTGATAAAATCCATCAGGAGATCAACCCCAACATTCTTCGTAGCGGAACCACACAACACCGGCACAACAGTGCGCGCCAAAACACCAGCGCGAAGTCCATGTACAAGCTCTTCGTCAGAAAGGGGTTGTCCGTCCAAATACTTTTCCAACAGGACATCGTCGGCTTCCGCAATATTTTCCACGAGGGCTTCCCGCTCGGATGCCACCTGGTCCTTCAATTCCGAGGGAATCTCTCCGATGCTAGGTTTCCCATTCTTACCGTAGATATAGGCCTTTTGGCTGATAAGATCGACCACGCCTTGAAAGTTGTCTTCAGCACCGATCGGAATCTGGATAATGACAGGCTTTGGCTTGAAAGTCTCTGACACTTCATTGAAGGTCTTAAAGAAATCAGCCCGTTCCCGCTCCATCTTGTTGATAAAGACCAATCTGGGCATCTCAAGCAAGTCTGCAACATCCCAGGCTTGTTCGGTCTGGACCTTCACCCCATCGATAGCTTCAATCAGCACCACCGCTCCATCCGCCCCTTGAAGGCAAGACCTGGTGTCGGCAAAAAAATTGGCATCCCCAGGAGTATCGATGATATTTACTCTGTGCTTCTTCCACTTATAGTGATGAAAGGCCGAGCTGATGCTCACCTTTCGGCGTACTTCTACTGGCTCAAAATCCATCACGCTACTTCCATCATCCACACGCCCCAAACGGTTGGTCGCATTGCCATTAAAGAGAAGGGCCTCTGCCAAGGAGGTCTTGCCTCCACCCCCATGGCCCACCACTGCAATGTTTCTCAATGCTTTGACAGATTCACCCATAGATATTAGTCTCCAATTCTTTGAATTTTTCCCTCGACATTTGCCAGATTCTTGTCCACAAAAGGGGCAGGATCTTGTTTGGTGCCGAGCACGTTCAAGGTTCTTTGCGGGTTAGCGCTATCTCCGAGACCTTGCATAACCTCGTATAGCTCTTTGATATGAGGTTTTTGATTGTCGCTTTCCGAGGTTATGCAAAGCTTTCTCGCGGTCGTTCACAAAACGGCCTTTTCAATGCGGTAAAGTGTTACCTATTTCTATTTCTATGTTTTGCGGAAGAAAAAATCAAGCCCAATGTTGTAGACTCTTAAGCGAAAATGATTGAGTTGTTCAAAGACCTATCGCAGGAGGATGCCAATTCGTACGGACTGGTGCTGTCTTCATCCGGCATCCCTCATCATGTGAGAGAAGGGGAGGGCGGTTGGGATGTATGGGTGGATGATTGGGACTATGAAAAGGCCCTGAATACGATCGAGCGATACCTTGAAGAGAACCAGGCTTTCGCGCAGACAGATGAGCCCAATGGCGGTGAGTACGGCAAGACATTTACCGGGCTGTGGGCATCCGCCTTGCTGCTTGCATGCCATGTGGCTGTAGCAACCAGCAATGACAGCAAGGCCCTGATTAGTTCCTATGGGTCATCAGCATCTCACATCTTGCAGGGAGATTTTTACAGGACCGTAAGTTCGCTCATGCTTCACGCAAACGCCTTGCACCTGGCAGGAAACATGCTCGGAATTGCCTTGTTTGGCACGGCCATTTGTACGGTCACTGGTTGGGGGGTTGGCTGGCTCATGATCCTTGTTACCGGCATAGTTGGAAATTTGGCCAATGCAGTATTGTACAGGACAGGGCATCTGTCGATCGGCGCGTCTACTGCGGTCTTCGGCGCAATAGGTATCTTGGCTGCACAGCAGTTTTTGAAAAACCTTGGACTTCCCGGCCGGCGAATAAAACCGTGGCTTCCCTTGGGCGGCGGCTTGGCACTGCTCGGCATCCTCGGTTCAGGGGAACACACTGACCTTATGGCACACCTGTTCGGATTTGTGACGGGAATCGGCTTAGGGGCCATGTACACTGTCTCTGTGAAACAGCCCGCAACAAGAACCTACCAAGTGTGTTGCCTTGTCATCGTCTTG
>CAZCWQ010000174.1:0-3909 GCA_964502365.1 uncultured Desulfobacterales bacterium
CTTGTGCGGCCTTGCTCAGAGAAAAAATTGCTCATTTCTGAATTGGAAACTGACGCAAGTGCCCATTGTTTGAAGATTCATTTATGGATGGGCACTACTTAACAGCATGGGATAACACCGTACTCTTGATTATTTGCTGTGAAGCACACGATAGCGCTATGAATAGTGTAAAGGGGAAATGAGAGATGCTGGCGAAAATAGGACAATTCATAAACTCCGACATCTGGAGGATACACTCAAAGCAGCTGCCACGAACAAAGTCGATCTGGATCAGACCTTTGAGGATTATTATCCTCTCAGTGCGAGGGTTCGACGAGGATAATTGTCTCTTTAGGGCCTCGGCACTGACTTACTATTCCTTGCTCTCTATCGTCCCTGTGCTGGCCATGGCCTTTGGGCTGGCAAAGGGCTTTGGCTTTGAAAGTGCCCTTGAAAGGGAGCTCTTCAGAAGATTTCAGGGCCAAGAAGAAGTCATTGTGCGGGTCATGAGCTTTGCCCGTTCACTCCTTGAAAATACCAAGGGGGGTCTGATCGCTGGCGTGGGTGTCCTTCTGGTGTTCTGGACGATCATACGCGTGTTGGGAAACATCGAGAATTCGTTCAATCATATTTGGGGAATCAAGAAACCCAGAGGCCTTGCGCGAAGAATCAGCGATTATCTTTCAGCTATGGTGGTCTGTCCCATACTGCTGATTGTATCGAGTGCAATTACCGTAGTCATAAAGGGCGAGGTGATGCTGGCCGTGCAGAAGATCGGGCTGTTGGCCATCATCAGTCCAGCAATATTCTCTTCTCTAAAACTGTTATCTTACTGTGTGATTTGGGTGCTTTTTACGTTCATATACATGTTTATGCCAAATACAAAGATCAATTTCAAAGCCGCTGTGTTTGCTGGGATCGTCGCCGGCACTATGTATCAACTCTTCCAGTGGGCGTACCTCTCACTTCAGATCGGTGTAGCTAAATACAATGCTATTTATGGCAGCTTTGCGGCTCTGCCCCTTTTCCTCATATGGATACAGCTCAGCTGGATGATTGTGTTGTTCGGGGCGGAGGTTTCTTTTGCTCACCAGAACGAAGAGACCTATGAGTTCGAGCCCGACTGTTTGGCTGTGAGTTATTCATTCAAAAGACTTCTCACGTTGCGATTGGTTCATCTCTTGGTAAAGGAGTTTTCTCAAGGAGGCAAACCTTTGTCGGCCATTCAGGCTTCACATTCTTTGGGAATTCCTATCCGTCTGGCACGTGAAATGCTAAACGAGTTGGTGGAGTCCGGAATTATTTCTGAAATATGTGACGATGAGACCAGTGAGGCAACCTACCAGCCTGCCCGGGACATTGAATTGTTCACCGTCAAATACGTCGTTGATAAGCTGGAGCAACACGGCAGCGACAGTATACCGGTTGCCGAGTCAGAGGAACTGAAGAAAATCTCTGAATGCCTAAGGGCATTGGGCGAGATTGCTGAAAAATCACCGGCAAATATGCAGTTGAAGAATATATAGCAATGCCACATAGTCCACCCTCACCTAACGAACGCCGCGGCTCACTGGCGGCGAGGTATAAGTGATCCTTGTGCAGCCGCATGTTCGCTTCAGCGATAAATGTCTTTTCGGTGACCAACCTTCACGACCCAGACACTAAGTTCATCGTCCAGGACTGAATAGACAATTCGGTATCGTCCCTGTCGTAGGCGATACCTTTCTTGCCCAGTCAATTTTTCGCAGCCTGGAGGCCGGGGATCTTCTTTAAGTGTCTTGATGCGATTGAGAATTTTCCTCACATCCTTTTTCGGGATGCCAGAAAAATCCTTCTCAACGGATCTTTTGAAAAAGATCCTATATCCGGCCATCTTTTTTCAGCCTCTTAACCATTTCATCATAACTGACCAGAGGTTCATTCGCCCTTTCTTCGAATGCGGCAAGATCCTCGGCATCCTCGGCAAGAGCTTCTCTGACGGCCTGATTTACAAGATCAGATACTGATCGAGATGTCTCAACTGCTTTTAATTTCAAAGCCTTGTGAATGATAGGGTCCAGATAGATCGTGGCCCGTTTTGCGGGTGTTGCCATAACGTCACCTCCATATTCTCGGAGACATTTTAGCGCTATAACGTTATAACGTCAAAGTGTTTTTTTAAAAAGCAACGCTTGAGGTGATTTGTCCAGCGATTTGGGCGCTGGATCGACGGAAACGGGCCCGCAGAGTTGAAAGCGGCTTGATATTTCTCAGTTCATCTGTTTCAGATTTCTGAGCCAAATAAAGATCCCACCGAAGCTGCAAATTCATCCAGAAATCAGGCGAAACACCGAAAAACCTGGAAAGACTCAAGGCCGTCCTCGGTGTCATTCCGCGGCGTCCGTTAATGATTTCATTAATCCTTTGGTAAGGCACATGGATCGCATCGGCCAATTGCCGCTGCGTAAGGTCCATTGGCTTCAAGAATTCTTCAAGAAGCATCTCGCCAGGGTGTGTTGGTGCTCTATGGGTTGGTATTCGAATCATTTTCAGACCTCCCTAAGCATATAGATTTCAATGATAACCGCGCTGCTCCGCGTCTGGTAAAGTGAAAGGTTAAACCTCTATGACTATTTTAGCAGATAACTACAAGGCCTTCCCCTCTCTGATAGCTTCCAATGCACCTTCATAATTTTCACGTACATTTGCGATAAGTTCTATGATTTCGTCCGAGGCTTCGGTTTGTCTTGCAATGTTGTCAATGATGAGGATGAGGGGTTTCATCTGGTTAAGTGCCCGTACGCATTCCCAACTCATTGCCTCATCAATATGGAATAATAATCTGTCGGACCCTTCAAAACCAAATTCTTTTACCACTTGATCCCGCAATAACATCCATGCACCCTGAAGGTCTGATATCGCAGTTTTTGTGTATCCGGTTTCTTCTTGTTGAAAAGTCATTGCACAAATTTCACCTTGAGGTTTAACGATGAACTCGCCGGCCCGATCCGGCGTAGCCGGTGAGGGTCAGGTGAAGTGATAGGTTAACTGCGATTTTTCATTCATATTCTTCATCATAATCATCATAGTAGTCTGGATATTGAGGTGGAGATTCGCCAACCGACTTGATTAATTTAATATGTTTTTTCTTAGACTTCGTTTCATTAACTTTTTGCACCTTAATTCGATGCCACCAATCATCCCCAAAATCAAATAGATAGTGAAAAATATCCTTTTCGTTCAAGGCGACATCGCAAATTCGAGTCCTGGCTGTGGATTTTTTCCTTTCCCCAAAACCCATTATATCCTCAACATTCTGGGGATGCGTTATCTCTGGAGAATCATAAATACGACGCATATTCTTAGTATCTTTTCGAGTGATGAAAAATGAATAAAGGTGATCATCGTATCTGTCGAATGACTGGAAAATCGCATAATGAAAATCATCAAAAGTGCAATTCTCAGATGCCTCAATTATTCTATAAAACTTTGGTATCCCTATTATGGAAACTCTGAACTGATATATCTTCATTTTTATATTCCTATGCAGTTAATCGGGATAGGGAGAAGCCTCACAGCCGCCCCCCTTCGACACCACAGGGCATACGGATCACGTACCACGGCGACGAAAAAGGGGTCTGCTCTTGACTCACCTTAGGGGATGCGGGCAATGCTCGCCACAAGCCATATTGAGCATAATACCCATACCTTTAATGGGTGACCCCTTTATATATGCTGCCAAAACGCTGAAGTCTAAATGTCACGGATATCCCGGTGCCCTCGCGCTTGATTGGACAGCCGGCCTGACCAATTGACATAAAGTGATGCAGCAAAGCAGGTGATCATGTGTGTTCTGCCCCTTACCCGAGCCTGGCTATAACTGGAGTAAGCCTTCGGGCTTCCAGCCACTCCTTTGATTAGGACGGTAAAAGGGTACAGATATGTTTCTAG
>CAZCWQ010000175.1:0-3810 GCA_964502365.1 uncultured Desulfobacterales bacterium
GAAGACACAAAAGATGTCAGAGGCCTCAGCGGCCATTTTTGTGATCACCCAGGAAGATATTCGGCGGTCCGGAGTTACGAGCATCCCTGAGGCGCTACGCATGGTACCGGGAATCCAGGTGGCACGCATCGATGCAAACAAATGGGCTATTACTTCCCGAGGTTTTAACGGCCGTTTTGCTAACAAACTGCTGGTCCTCATCGATGGCCGAAGTGTGTATACGCCACTCTTTTCCGGGGTATATTGGGACGCGAGGGACACTTTGCTTGAAGATGTCGACCGGATTGAGGCCATCCGCGGACCTGGAGCCACACTCTGGGGTGCCAATGCTGTTAACGGGGTCATTAACATCATCACCAAACATGCAAGAGATACCCAAGGTGGCCTGATTACGGCGGGTACCGGCACTGAGGAGCAGGGCATCGGCGGCATTCGCTATGGCGGAAAGTCTGGTGAGGATATCTACTACCGAGTTTACGCCAAATACTTTAACCGAGACAAGGGGGTCTACACCTCGGGAGAGGACTCAGCAGATGATTGGGACGCTGTGCGCGCAGGGTTTCGAATGGACTGGGAGGGATCTAAAGGTGACTTACGGACCTTACAGGGAGGCCTCTACGACGGCCAATACGGTGAAACGATAACGACGAGGTCCTTGACTACACCTTATTCATCGACCAATGATAAGGATAACGACTTCTTTGGAGCACATCTTCTGGGTCGTTGGGCACGCACGATATCTGATACTTCCAATATGGCCCTACAACTTTACTATGATCGTACCGAGCGCAACAGCATTTTGGTTGATCTGATCCGTGACACCTTTGACCTCGATTTCCAACATAAATTTGCCCTGGGTGAACGGCAGGAGATCGTATGGGGAATCGGCTACCGTTTTACCGGCGACAACATGGTTGGCAGTTTCGATACTTCCTGGGACCCAGAAAGCCGCAACGACGACCTGTTCAGTGGGTTTGTACAGGATGACATCACGCTGGTCCGCAACCAGTTGCGTCTGACGCTGGGCTCCAAGTTTGAACACAATGACTATACTGGCTTTGAGATCCAGCCCAATACACGGCTGATGTGGACACCTGAAGAGCGGCATTCGGTCTGGGCGGCAGTGTCGCGTGCGGTCAGGACGGCTTCTCGCACCGAGCATGACGGCAGGGTTAACAATAGTGTATTACCTCCTAACTCGTTGTATCTTGGCTCTCCGCCTGTTGTGGCGTCACTGCTTAGCGACCGGGATTTTGAGTCTGAAGAGCTCCTTGCCTACGAACTCGGGTGTCGAGTCCTGCCAAGCGATCAGCTTTCTCTTGATGTTGCAGCATTTTACAATGACTATGACAACCTCCGCACTTTTGAGCCAGGCAGCCTGTTCCTTGAAACCTCACCTTCACCACCGCATCTTGTCTCACCGTACACCGCAGACAATAAGATGACAGGGGAGACCTATGGGGTGGAATTGGCCGCCAACTGGCGCACGTTGGACTGGTGGCGCCTTCAAGCTGCATACACCTATCTTCAGATGCAGTTGCATCTTGATGCGGATAGCGGAGACACGACGTCAGAAAGTGCTGAAGGCGAAAGCCCGCATAACCAAATATCTCTTCGGTCTTCTATGGACCTGCGGAGGGATGTGGAATTCGATCTGTGGGTCCGCTATGTGGACAAGCTGCCCAGCCAAAACGTGGAGAGCTATGTCAGTCTGGACACCCGCATCGCATGGAAGCCGCGTAAGCAACTTGAATTATCCATCGTCGGCCAAAACCTTCTTGACAACCATCACATGGAGTTTCAGCCAGAGATCGTTGATACTTGCCCCACTGAGGTCGAGCGTAGTGTGTATGGGAAAATTACGTGGCGGTTCTAAGCCGTGAAGTCAGACGGGCTTGAAATGCCGATAGTCATCCGTGGGGTGCGGCTTTTGTTTTCATCATTGTTGGGTAGGTTCTGTGATTAGAAAGTCCATTACGCTGCTTCTTGCAGTATTGTTTTGCTTCCTGCTGAAGATTGAGCCCAAATGCCATGCGGGGCCATACTCCTCCGGCGAGTATGCGCTGAAGGCAGCCTTTCTTTACAATTTTGCCAAATTCATCGACTGGCCTACTGAAACCTTCTCCAAAGACCAAGCTACTTTCACCATTTGCGTTATGGGCGAGGATCCTTTTGGTTCCGCCCTCGATCCTATCAGAGGTAAGAGTCTAAAAGGCAGAAAGCTTGTGATCAAGCACGTGGAAAAGCTCGAGGACGCGCAGAATTGTCAAATTCTTTTTATTAGCAGGTCAGAGAAAGAAAACTTGGCTGAGATTCTTGCTAAGCTCAGCGGCTTAGGTGTGTTGACGGTGGGAGACATGGAAGGCTTTGCTCAACACGGAGGGATCATTAACCTGATTACAGTAGAGCGAAAAGTTCGTTTCGAAATCAACTTGGATGCAGCTGAGCGTGCAGGCCTCAAAATCAGCTCGAAACTTTTGAGATTAGCAAAAATCGTTCAAGAAAAACGGAAAAGAAGAAGCAATTAATGTCCAGGTTTCGTGACATCCCCATCCAGCGTAAACTCACAGCAATCATAATGCTGACAAGTATCACTGTTTTACTTCTGGCTTCTGCCGGTTTTATCACGAGCGAGGTTATTTCTTACCGGCGTAAGATGGTAAAGGATGTCTCCACCCTGGCAAGAGTCATCGCAACCAATACCACAGCCGCGCTCACCTTCGAGGACAAGGAAGCCGCCAAAGAAACACTCACTGCGCTAATGGCTGAGCCTAACGTGGTTTCTGCATATGTCTTGACCAAAGATGGCAAGTTATTCGCCGGATACCACCGTGACTTGAACAGTGTGAGACTACCAATCGGACTTGACACGGCCGACCGAGAGTTGTGGTCCCACAATTTAGAACCGCGCTTAATAGCTGGTGAGGAGAATCTTTTTCACGATGACCATCTGGATGTGTCAGTGCCAATAATCCTTGAAGGGGTGACCATCGGCACGGTGTACCTAAGGTCTGATTTGGAAGGGCTTTATACTCGCTTGAAGTGGGATATTGGGATTGTTGCCCTAATCATGCTCGCCTCCTTTGGTGTAGCCCTTCTTTTGTCCGAAAGGCTTCAGCGTTTGGTCTCCAAGCCTATTTTACGTTTAGCACGTACCATTAAGCTTATATCTGATCAGAAAGATTACTCCATCCGGGCAGAAAAGGACAGCAATGATGAAGTAGGGACCCTTATCTCAGGGTTCAACAAGATGCTGGCACAAATTCAGGTGCGCGACAAGAGACTGCAAAAGCGTACGGAAGAGCTGGCACAAACCAATGAAGAGTTACAGGTGGAAATTGCCCAGCGTAAGTATGCGGAAAAGGCACTGCGGCAGAGTGAAGAGAAGTTCCGTGACTTGAGCAAGGAACTGACTCTGGGTTTAAGCGAAGTTTTTGATGCATTGAACGAGATCTCTTCAGGAAACCCTGAAGTGAGGATACCCGAAGAATCAAAACTCGAGTTGATCGTTGAATTGAAACGCATGGTGAATGTCACCGGAAAGAACATCGCGGAAATCGTTGATCTATCTCACGAGTTTGCCATGGGTCTTGCCGAGCACTTCGATGTGCTGCAAAGAGTCTCAAGAGGCAACCTGGATTCTAGGGTGTCAGGGAAGTCTCAAATTGACCTGTTGGAATCCCTAAAGAACGTGACTAACCAGATGATTGAGAGCGTGGCCACGGAAATTTCCGAGCGCAAGCGGGCGGAGGTGCAAGTGGTCAGAGCCAAAGAAGCTGCCGAAGCAGCCAATCGTGCCAAAAGCGATTT
>CAZCWQ010000176.1:0-3808 GCA_964502365.1 uncultured Desulfobacterales bacterium
GCGATTTAGTGAGCAAGTCCGTAGATGGGTCAAAAACCTCATATCAAAGAGCGAGGCGAGGTTCTGCAAAGGTCTCGTCCTGTATTGGTCAGCGGATGTCTTGAAGCGAGCGGACAGGAGGGAACAAGAAGAATATGGATAGTCTCTTGGAGGCGCTTCGTCAGGAATACAAAACCTATGAGACAGAGATTGCAGTTGCCGGCAAGAGACTAAAATTCCTCCAGGCAAGAGAGATAGAGGGTGCCTTGGATGGAGTTTTTCTGGGTGGAAACGGTTCGGCTGAATTTCCTTTTTGGCTGAAAATCTGGGAAGCTTCCGTTGTCTTGGCGGACTTTTTGTCGCGGATTCCAACGGACGATAGCAAGCAATGGCTTGAACTGGGAGCCGGAATGGGAGTGACTGGTATTTTTGCCGCAGCCTTCGGGCACAACATAACGATCACGGACAACAACGAGGAAGCGTTGAAGTTTGCGCGGGCCAACGCTCTTTTGAACGGTCTGGAGCATATAGAACTTGCCGTGCTGGATTGGAACAGCCCGGCGGTTGCCAGGCAGTTCAACTACATCATAGGCTCTGAGGTGATCTATAAGGAGGAACTCTTCGAGCCTCTTATGAAACTGTTCAAGACGTTGCTGATGCCGGGGGGGACCATCTTCCTGGCCGGGGATATTAGCAGAAAATCGCCAATGAAGTTTTTCGACATGCTGAAAAGCGACTTTGAAGTTGCCGCCAACTGTCGCACTTTGCGTGCCGGGCAGGAAGCCCACGGGATTGGATTATATAGACTCCGTTTCAGGCAATGAGAAACCGCTATGGTGCACCTGTTATGCAGGGCCACGAAAAGACATCGGATGGAGATCAGAATTTAATGATCTCACCGACAATCTCCTTATCTAATGTCAGGATGCCCACCGAGCACCTCCCCTGGAACGGACAGCCGCCAGAAAAGGCCCCTGGATTGAAAAAAAGAACCCCTTTTCTAACCTTGTTGTCTGCCCGGTGAGTGTGTCCGTAGACGATTGCATCCACTGCCTCAAACTCACCAGCAAGCCCCTTGAATATTCCAACCGGCCTTTTCAAATAATGAGTCAGGCCGACACGAAAGCCCGAAACCTCTACGACCCTTTTGGATGGAAGTTGATTTCTGACGGCAGGCGAGTCCATGTTGCCACCTACAGCAATTACCTGTTTATCTGAAAACGCCTCCAGAACCGCCAGTTCGGTAAGGTCGCCCGCATGGAGAATCATTGAGACGCCGGCAAATATACCGTGTTGTAGTCGAAAGAGTTCGGGGGTCGGTTTGCTAAGATGGGTGTCTGAGATGACGCCGATTTTCATGACAATCCCTTGATAGACTGTGTGCAATGATGATATACGCTCTCGCGTGCATATTCACAATCAATATATCCAACGTATGGGCCAGGGTTATTATTTGGAACAGGTCTTTTAGGGGGCTGCCGTGACCCGCCTTCCTCTTGAGCTCAATTTGTGGTTGATACCGCCTTTTGTCAGTTTTGTCACCCTATTTGGGCTGGCGGGTTTGGCTGTGGTCAAGGGAAAGGGCAGGAAGGTCAACCTGCTCCTTTCAGGTATTGGCTTCCTGGGGGGGCTCTTGAGTCTCGACAAGGCCTTGGCCTCAATAGTGACTGATCCTGATCTGGCCTTACGGATCAGCCGCATCGATCACATATTCGTTGTCTTTTTTATCCCTGTTTACCTGCATTTTACCTACAGTTTCCTTCGCATAAGTAGAGGGAAATGGTTAATTGGCCTTGCCTACGCCTTTAGCGCTTGTCTAAGCCTGCTTTCACAAGGTGACTATCATTTGGCGGGGGTGAAGCAATATTTTTTTGGATATTATGCTATTGGAGGGCCCCTGATATACGTGTTTGGGGCTGCCAGCACGACAAACACACTCTATTGCCTGTATCTTCTTTTTCGCAGCCTGAAGAGGGAGACAGACCCGGATCGAAAGAACAAGACAAAATATATTATGTTGGGCTTAGGGGGGGCTGCCCTTATGGCCCATTTCGACCTGTTGCCCCTGGCCGGGATCAGCTTTTATCCGGCGGGAAACTTTGCTTTCATTCCCATACTTCTGTTGGGTTACGCGGTATTGAAGCATGATTTGCTGGACATCGGCTTCATGGTTCAAAAGGGCCTTATCTACTCTGTGCTTACAGGCCTGCTCACTGGGTCTTATGCCTTGATGATCATTTTGTTTAATCAGGTCTTTGAAGGTGTGGGCCAAAAAGGCTCTATCCTTTTTTCGGTTCTATTCTTCCTTGTGATCGTCTTTGTGTTTGAGCCTTTGAAAAAGCGCCTCCAGTTCTTCATTGATGGCCTTCTCTTCAAAGGCAAGTACGATTATCAGAAGACACTGATGGCACTGAGTGATGCCATGGCGTCCATGCTGAACTTGGATGAAATCATGGACAAAACCCTCAGCACCCTAACCGATACCATGCATCTTGATTGGGGATATGTGATGCTTGTGGATGATGTGGGGGACGAGTTTCGCGTTTGCAGTCAAATGGGCATCGTAACAAATGTGGGTCTGTCGGTAACTGAGTCGAGTCCTCTCATTCAGAAGATGGGCCGTCGGAAGAGGGAGGTGACCAAGTATAATGTTGAACAGTGGTCTGTTGACTCTGATGATCCTTCTCGTTTGAAGAAGGATTTTAACAGCTTGGGTGGCACGGTGATCATTCCTTTGGTCTTTAAAGGAGATATCAACGGACTTCTTGTTTTGGGAAACAAGAAATCAGGAGACCTTTTTACAGCACAGGACCTTGAACTCCTTCACACTCTGGCAAACCAGTGCGCTATTGCCGTTGAAAATGCCAAGGCATATCAGTTGATTGAAAACCTGAACGTAAACCTCGAGAACATGGTGGAAGAACGGACTCAAGAACTCAGAAATGCCTTGGAAGAGAAAGAAAAAACGCAGGATCTGCTCATCAGATCCGAAAGCCTGGCCGCTGTTGGCGCCCTTGTAGCAGGGGCTGCACACGAGTTGAACAATCCGCTGGCGAGCGTGTCGAGTTTGGTTCAGTCAGCCGTTGAGACCATAGAAGAGGAGTCTCCCCACGGCATTGTCGGACCGCATAGCGGTACGGAGGCAAAGCAGGAGTTGATTGATGATCTAAGATTTAGTCTGCAAGAACTTAATCGAGCCAAAGACATTGTAGGAAGTCTGCTTGGGCTATCCCGCCAGACCCAGGAATACTCCGAACCTGTGATATTAAATGATGTGTCCAGGAACGCTCTCAGGGTTCTCTACAATCAGTATAAGCGGACCGGAATTGAAATCATTGAAGACTATGAGGACAATCTGCCTGAGATTAGAGGCAATTTTTCCAACCTGGGACAAGTGTGTCTCAACATCATAATAAATGCCATACAGGCAATCGGTAGTGGTTCCGGAAAAATCTGCATAAGCACAAGGTATGATCGGCCAAGGGAAACAGTCCTGTTCGAATGTGAAGACGACGGCCCTGGGATCTCGCAGGAGGTTATGAAAGATATCTTCAAGCCTTTCTTTACTACCAAAGAGGTAGGAAAGGGGACGGGCTTAGGCCTATATATTTCCCACGAGATTGTCCGCAGACATAACGGAAACATATTTGCCGAAATTAATGCCCAAGGTGGTGCCACATTCCGCATAGAACTTCCCGTTAACGTTAATGCATAGAGCAAATGGGGCATAGCGCCATCCTCTGTGCTCTGAGATTTTTGCAAGGCTTCTTTTTACGTAACACTTTAGGTGTATGAAAAACCTCCGGGTACTGATACCTTTTCTTTCGTT
>CAZCWQ010000177.1:0-3808 GCA_964502365.1 uncultured Desulfobacterales bacterium
GCTCCCCTTAGTAAGTCGCGAAAAGACGGTGCCCTTTCGGCAGTCACTCAGAAAAAGTGTCAGTACCCTTCGTGGCGATTTATAACATTTTTATAAGGTTCATAAGGCTAAACTGTTACGGAATGAGATATTGGGTCTGTAAAAAAGCAGTCATCTTTGGTATACAAAGCCCCAACCAGGAGTGAGGCATCACCGCCCTTCCGGGCGGGCGGGGGGCTGCCTAATGGTAGTGCTCCGTGGGCGGGGAGTACACCGGTGACAGCAAGCAAGAAATTGGAGTGAGGTGGGAAAGATGGAAGAAACAGTTAAAATCATTATAGATGGAAAGACCTTTGAACTGTCGATTGTCACAGGTTCAGAGGGGGAAAGGGGCATTGATATTTCTGGACTGCGCCAGGAGACCGGCCTTGTAACATTAGACCATGGCTTCGTGAATACGGCCAGCTGTACGAGCTGCATCACCTTTGTGGATGGAGAACACGGAATCTTGCGCTACAGGGGTATCCCCGTGGAACAACTTGCCCAGCACTCTACTTTTGTGGAGACCGCCTACCTGTTGATAAACGGTGAATTGCCCACGCAAGAGCAGCTAAACGGTTTCTCCGTGATGTTGAATGATCACTCTCTCGTACATGAGGATATGCGTGCCTTTTTTGAGCACTTCCCCAGGTCGGCCCATCCCATGGGCATACTTTCTTCCATGGTCAACGCACTGCGGGCCTTCTATCCTGAAATCACCGAAAGGACAGAGGAGGAGGAGATCAACATTACCGTTACCAGGCTGCTATCCAAAGTACGAACCATGGCGGCTATGTCCTATAAGATTTTTAGAGGACACAGGGTTGTTTCCCCGAGGCATGACCTCACCTATGCGGCGAATTTCTTGAACATGATGTTTGATTCCCCTGTGCGTCCCTATACCATAGATGAGGGTCTTGTAAAGGCCTTGAACGTGTTCTGGATCCTCCATGCGGACCATGAGCAGAATTGTTCCACTGCCGCAGTCCGATTGGTAGGAAGTGCACGGGTTAACCTTTACGCGGCCATTTCAGCCGGCATATGCGCTCTTTGGGGCCCGCTACACGGCGGGGCCAATCAGGCCGTGGTGGAAATGCTCAACCAGATACACGAAGGCGGCGGTGATTTGGCCCCTTTCATTGCCCGGGCCCGGGACAGCGATGATCCTTTTCGCCTCATGGGTTTTGGCCACCGGGTGTACAAGACATTTGATCCCAGGGGTAGAATCATGAAGAAGGTGTGCGACAAGGTCCTGGCAAAAGTGACACGGCAAGATCCTTTGTTGGACATTGCCCGGAGACTGGAAGAGGTGGCCTTGAAGGATCCATATTTCGTTGATCACAATCTTTATCCGAATATAGATTTTTACAGCGGCATTTTGCTTCGGGCCATGGGCATCCCACTGAACATGTTTACTGTCATGTTCGCTATTGGCCGCCTACCCGGATGGATAAGCCAGTGGAAAGAGAGTATCGACAATCCGAAATGGAAACTCGAACGTCCTCGCCAGATTTACATTGGGAAAGAGAAGAGAGACTATGTCCCCATTCATGAGCGGAACTAATGGGGCTACCATACTTAACGGATCCACATATAAAGTGTTTGAGGAATGAGGCCTACTTATAGAATTATTGCATAACCTCGCCTCGCTCTTTGATATGAGGTTTTTGACCCATCTGCGGACTTGCTCACTAAATCGCAAGAACTCGGCCTAAGGGCCTCAAACAGCTTGCGATTTGCCCACTAGAGTGGGCCGTTCGCTTCGCCCGGATGGGTACCCCAAAAACCTCATAATGGTCGCTTGTCGAGGCTATGCAATAATTCTTATGGTGCCTCGCATTGACGAAGGGTGCGGCGCAACACAGTCTTGCCTAGCGGGATTTGCGATGCCGTCAAGTTTTAGGTCTCCGATGCCGATAACACCCACAAGGCCGTGGGAGTCTCGCTTTTCCAGGACAACAAATAAAGAGGCAGCTTAGTTGAGATGTTAACCAAAAATGTTAACCTTTTTGAGGAGGCTGGCTTAGATGCGTTATACGTTCACCCAACGTGTTAACCTTTGACGAGGCCTCCCACGGCCATAAACACTTGCCATATCGTACCCGTGCCACACCTTCATCCCACCACCCTCTGTCTCAGCAAATGATCCACAATTACCAGCCTTACCATGGCCTCGCACACAGGCACGATCCTGGGAATGGCAGAAACGTCGTGCCGTCCCTTAACAGAAATGGTAGTGGGCCTTGAATGAATATCAATGGTTTTCTGTTCGATCTCAATCGACGAGATCGGTTTCACAGCTGCCCTAACCACAATATCATCGCCATTGGAGATGCCTGCCAGAATGCCTCCGGCGCGGTTTGTAGCAAACCCTTCGGGCGTGATCTCATCATTGCATTGAGAACCTAATAGCTGGGCGGCCCGCAGCCCGACTCCGACCTCAACAGCCTTTACCGCTCCAATGCTCATGAGTGCCTTTGCAAGATCCGCGTCCAGCTTGTCAAAAACGGGTTCCCCGAGACCAGGAGGACATCCCTGAACCCGGACCTCCACAACCCCCCCAGCTGAATCCCCAGAGGCCTTGATCTCTTTGATCCTTTTCTCCATCTGTCCTGCTGCCTCCAAATCCGGAGCAAAGAAAGGATTGTTGTGAACAACCTCCAGGTTCACCTCCTGCGCCCTGATCTCTGCGAGCTCCAGGGTATAGGCTATCACCTTGATACCGTCTTGCTCAAGGACCCTCCCTGCCACGGCGCCTGCTGCAACACGTGCCACTGTTTCTCTGCCCGAGGCCCTGCCTCCGCCCCTATAGTCACGTATTCCATACTTCTTCTGGTAGGTGATGTCTCCGTGGCCGGGTCTGAACATATCCCTGATGGCTTCGTATGCCTTGCTGTCAGCATCTTTATTATAAACAATAAGCGAAATGGGCGTTCCGGTGGTCATTGCTTCAAATACGCCGGAGAGGATTTCCACCTTGTCAGGTTCCCGCCTGGATGTGCTGGAAACTGCTTGGGGCCTTCTTCTGTCCAATGCCTCCTGAATGTCGGTTTCCGTGAGAGGCAGCCGAGGGGGACAGCCGTCAATTATTACTCCCATGCCCCTTCCGTGGGATTCGCCCCAGGTTGTGACCACGAAAGCTTTTCCGAAACTGTTTCCCTGCATAAAATCTCCTTCACAAATTCAGGTGTTGGTGACAGCTGGACAATGTTGCATTATCTTCTCTACCACTTCATCAATGGCCAAACTTGTGGTGTCTACAGAGAAATCCGCCACCTCTTCGTAAGTGGGCATTCTTTGGTTTATCAACGTCTCAGTTTCCTCATACAGATCACAGCCCAACAGCTTGGGCCGCTGCTCCTGGCTTGCCTCATCGGCTCTGATTCTTTGGATCATGGTGCCAATATCTGCCCTAAGGAGTACAAAGGTGCCTTTCTTGCCGAGACAGGCAACATTGTCTTTGTCCATGACTGCGCCACCGCCAGTGGCGATGATGCAATCTTCAACAGCAGAAATTTCCCGGATTACCTCCTTTTCCCTTGCCCGAAAAAAGGGCCAACCTTCTGCCGCCACCATCTCACTGATCCTTCTTCCGAGTTTTTCTTCAAGATAGACGTCTGCATCGTAAAAGGGTCTTCCTAGCCTTTCTGAAAGGGCCCTGCCCACTGCGGTCTTGCCGGTGCCCCTGTATCCGATCAGGATAATGTTCATGCTGAATTTATGGATTCCTCATTCTCCAATTCAAGATCCCTCAATCCCTGAAATTTCCTAATCCTTCCTTTGGACCATG
>CAZCWQ010000178.1:0-3723 GCA_964502365.1 uncultured Desulfobacterales bacterium
CACAAGGAGGACCTATGAGAAGGTATGAGACTATTTTTATAGCACACCCGAGCCTTTCCCAGGAAGAACGCCAGCCCCTTTTAGACAAGCTCGCGAATCTCATCTCAGATGCCCACGGCCTTCTAGTCAAATTTGATGAGTGGGGCCAAAAAAGACTCGCCTATGAAATCAAGAAAGAGACTCGAGGATACTACGTCCTTATGGACTTTTGCGGGGACGGATCTCTAGTCAACGAGCTTGAACGAAACCTGCGTCTTGATGATCGGGCCCTTAAGTATATGACTGTGTGCATAGCCAAGGAGGTTGATGAAGAACAGGTGAAGGTCGAGATAGAGGCGGCAAAGACAGCTGAGGAGGAGATATCACAACCCGATCTGGTGGACGATGTTGCCGAAACTGACACCGGAGAGGAAGAGGTGCCAAAGGATACGCCTGACCCAACCTCTTCAGGACAAGACTCAGAAGAGATGCCACAATCAAGCGAGGAGGCGACCACAAATGGCAGCGTATAAGCCCAGGAGGCGACCGAAACGGAGGATCTTTCGCAGGAGAAAGGTCTGTCGGTTTTGTGCGGACAGCAGTTTTACCGTTGATTACAAGAATGCACGAACCCTTAGGCTGTTCACCACCGAGCGGGGCAAGATCATCCCGAGACGAATATCTGGAAATTGTGCGAAACACCAGCGAGAGCTTACCACGGCCGTCAAGCGAGCACGCACTATTGCACTGATGCCATACGCGGCCACCCTAAATCTTTATTGATGGCGTTGCTCATCTCCCCTCTGCTCTGCAAGACCGGCCGGTTTCAAGGAGCTCATCGAAAACGGCGGCTTTGCTCACACGAGTGAGCAAGATCGAGCAATCTTCAAAAGGCTGGGCCTTATACCTAATAAGGATTGTCGGCTGTGACCCATATTACTCACAACGAGCCCTACAAGGAGTTCCTCGTGGCCATGGCAATCACTACCTCGATTGCCCTGGCAGGTCTTTACGTTCCCGTCGTGGGGTTCCTGGTAAGCATATTTATTCCTCTTCCTGTCCTTTTTTTCCGGTCAAAACTGGGACGTTCCAGGGGTGCACTGATCCTAGTTGCTGTGACCCTCATTGTAGGTTCCACAATGCATTGGCGTTCCATAACCTCCACATTGTTCTTTTTTGAGCTCGGCTTGGTGGGGCTTATACTTTCCGAAGTGTTTCAGATGGACCTGTCTTTAGAGAAAACAATAGCAATTACCACTGGTGTTGTCATCGTAACAGTGACTGTGATGTTGGCATTTTACGAACTGATATCCACAAACAGCTTGTGGGAACAAATCTCGAGTTATATGCACAGGAACCTTGAGCTCGCTTTGACCGTATACAGGGAAATGGACGTATCTGATGAAAGGATCGGCATCCTTGTTCGGTCCATGGAAGGCATCGTTTATGTTATGCTTCGTATTATGCCGGCAATCGCCATTGCCTCAACCCTCATTGTGGTTTGGAGCAACCTCCTGCTGGCTCGGCCACTCTTGCAAAGCAGTCGGCTTTTTTGTCCGGATTTTGGGACCCTCAACGAATGGAAGGCGCCGGAGCCAATGGTCTGGCTGGTTATTTTATCGGGGGTTTTACTTCTCATTCCCCATAAAGGCTTGAAGTTCTTGGGAGTCAATGGTTTGATCATTATGATGGTGATTTACTTTTTCCAGGGGATTGCCATCGTCTCTTTTTATTTCGAGAAAAAACGTTTTCCCAAAATGCTTCGGGGCGTACTGTATGGCTTGATAGCCCTCCAGCAGCTTGTACTCTTACTGGTCATCGCTGCCGGTCTATTTGACGTGTGGATCGATTTCAGACGGATGAAAAAAGGAATGGTGAACCAAGATGAAAGTAATACTTAGAACAACGATTGAATTTCTCGGCAATGTCGGAGATGAGGTCACCGTGGCCAAGGGCTATGCCAGAAATTATCTCATTCCGCAAAAAAAGGCCGTGTTGGCTACACCGGCAAACCGAAAGTTAATTGCAGGGGAGAGGAAGCACTTAGAACTCAAAGCCATAAAGGACAAAACCAAGGCAGAAGCTATGGCTGAGAAAGTCCAGGGGGCAGTGTGCATCATTGCAGCCAAGGTTTCCGAGGATAACAGACTTTACGGTTCCGTTACATCACGCGACATTGTGGATCATTTGAAAAACCAAGGCCTTGAGGTGGACAGAAGAATGATCTTGCTCTCCGAGCCCATCAAGACCATTGGGTCATATGTTGTGCCTGTCCACCTGCATCCTGAGGTCAGACCAGAAATTACTGTCAAGGTCGTTACAGAAGAGTAAGCCGTATGAGCACCAAGGATCCCTGGCTACAGAAGGTTCCACCCCATAATACTGAGGCTGAACAATCCATTCTAAGTGCCATATTGATAGACAACAACACGCTCCTCGAAGTGTTGGAAATCCTGTCAGATCAAGACTTCTACCGCCCGGCCCACAGCAAGATATTCAAGGGTATGATCGATCTTTTTGAGAAAAACGAGCCGGCCGACTTGGTAACCCTTACAAATTTGCTAAAAGAACGGGGGCAGCTCGAATCGATCGGAGGGGCCTCGTACCTGGCCGAGTTAGTAGACACAGTACCCATGGCCGTAAATGCCTTTCACTATGCCAAGATCGTCCAGGAGAAGGCCACCCTCAGGCGTCTTATCGAGCGCGCCGCCTCCATCACTACCAGATGCTTTGAAGACACAGGCGAGATAGAAGATGTCCTGGACTTTGCCGAGCGCAGTATATTTGACATCTCAGAAGACAAGGTCAAACCGTCTTTTTACGCCCTGGGAGACATTATAACAGATACATACAAGGCCGTGGAAGAAGCTTACGAGAACAAGGTCCTTGTCACTGGGGTCCCTACGGGATTTAAAGGACTCGATGAAAAAACCTCCGGCCTCCAGCCCGGGGATCTCGTTGTAATTGCCGGCCGCCCAGGCATGGGTAAGACGGCCCTGGCCCTTAACATTGTACGCAATGCGAGTCTTGAAACCGGAGAACCTGCAGCGTTTTTTTCACTGGAGATGTCCAAAGAGCAGCTCTCTTTGCGGATGCTTTCGGCCGAGGCCCGCACAGACTCGTCCCGGATGCGCGGGGGGTTCTTGAGTGAAAGCGACCTGGCGCGGATCAACCGGGCTGCCGGAGCTCTCTATGACATTCCAATCTACATCGATGACACCCCGGCTATCTCTGCCCTGGAGATACGCGCCAAGGCACGGCGCATGAAGATGGAAAAAGGCCTCAGGCTTATGGCCGTAGACTATCTTCAACTTATGAGAGGCAGGGCCTCGGCTGAACGACGTGAACTGGAGATATCCGAGATTTCCCGGTCACTAAAGGCCTTGGCAAAGGAACTGAACATCCCAGTAGTAGCTTTGTCCCAGCTGAACCGGAAGGTGGAAGATCGGACCAATAAGCGGCCAGTGCTTTCTGATCTTCGCGAATCCGGCGCCATTGAACAAGATGCCGATGTTATTGTGTTCATCTACCGGGACGAGGTATACCACAGGGAGGAAGATAACCCCAACAAGGGCATGGCAGAACTCATGTTGGCCAAACAGCGTAATGGCCCCATCGGTACCGTGAAACTCGCCTTTCTTGAAACTTATACCCGTTTTGAGGACTTGGCGCCCGAAATCGAATCAGCGGTGGCTTAGTGCTTCGATTCGCAAATACGATGACGTATTTTTGTCGGATTAGTTC
>CAZCWQ010000179.1:0-3590 GCA_964502365.1 uncultured Desulfobacterales bacterium
AGACTTGCTATCACTTTGGCATGGTTTTCAGCAGAATCGAAGTTTTTCCCGGCGGCCTCCCGAGCTCGCGCCCCACGGGTCTTCAATAAATCCGGATGGCTGAGAAACCAGATTACCTTGTTGGCCAAATCATCAGGACTCGAGACCGGCATTCCGCCGCCTGCCTCTTCCAACAGCGCTTTTGCATCCAGGAAGTCTTCCATTGACGAACCGTAAAGCACCGGTTTTCCCCAAGCTGCCGGCTCCAGGGGATTCTGCCCACCCAAAGGCACAAGGCTTGCTCCGCAAAACACAATTGTACTTACGCTGTAGACATTAAAGAGCTCGCCAAACGTGTCGAGGATGACCACCCGCTCCGTGCGTTTTACTCCACTTGTGTGAAACTCGCTCTGAAGCTGGCACCGAAAGCCCCGCCTGACGACTGTTGATCTGACAACAGGTGTCCGTTCAATATGCCTTGGCGCAATGATGAGCACTGTGTCGGGAAATCGTCTTACGATTTTCTTGTATGCATCCAGAACCATGGCCTCCTCACCCTCACGGGTGCTTCCGGCAACCAACACCTGATCAGAAGTCTCAAGGTTCAAGACCTGCCGCATGTGAGTCTCCATTGCAGGATCCGTTAGGCCCACCAAGGAATCATACTTGGCATTGCCGTTTGCCACGATTCTGCCCGGATCGGCTCCCATGGCCTTGATACGAACTGCATCTTCTTCCGAAATCATGCTGAAGGCGTCGATATTCTTCAAGACCTCACGAAAAAAAGGACGAAACCTTAGATAGCCCGCAATAGATCGCACAGAGATCCGGCCATTTATGAGGGCGGTCTTGATTCCCATGCGCCTGGCCTCTTTAAGCCACACAGGCCAGATTTCCGTCTCCAAGAAAACCAAGATATCCGGATGCACGCGAGACAGGGCTTTGCGAACCGAACCAATAAAATCAATGGGCGCATATACCACAGGTATATCGTCTGCGAAGGTCTCTCTGGCAAGTTCTCGACCGTGTTCAGTAGTAGTTGACACGATGACGGAACAAGTCGGTATGATCCGTCCGAGGGCCTTGACGATGGATGCTGCCACCTTGACCTCTCCCAGGGATACTGCATGAAGCCAGATGCGGGGCGAGCCTGAAAGCCCCCGGACAAGTCTTGGAGACAGACATCCCAGGCGTTCTTTCAAATTCTCGCGGTAGCGTCCGCTGAGACGACTGTAGATCAAAAAGGGCGGGAGACAAGACATGACCAGACCGCCACCCAGGAGGGTATATGCCCCATATAGCATGTTGTTCACGGCCTTATCTGGACAAAACGACGTCCCTTCACCGTAAGAAGATAGATGTCTTTTTCGACGTCCCCGGTCTCATCAAAGGAGGTGTCGCCTGTGACCCCTGGAAACCCTTCAACTTCCATGATCGCCATTTTTAGGGTACGCCTGGATCGAACCTGAGGGTCGTTCGCTGCCCGGAAGAAAATTGAGGCTGCATCGTAAGCTTGAGCCTCCAGAAATGCCGGAGGTCTTCCGAAGACATCTTCATATCTCATGACAAAGCTTCGTACCCTGAACGATGGACTGTTTGCAAAAAAACCGTCGGGCACCACAGCTCCTTGTATATAGCCTCCAGCCATTTCGATGAGTTTGTCTGAATGCCACAGATTGGTGCCCAGAAGAAGCACATTGGCCACATCATGGTATAAGAACTGAGGAGTGATGAGACCGACCTTCTCGAAACTGTCTGGGATAAAGATCGCTTCAAAGTCAATGATCGGTTTAGGCTCTTCCTCTTCGTGCTGCGCCAGTCCTTCTTGGTCAGAAGCCGTCTCACTGGAAAGTCCATAAGGCTGTTCAAAACCCGGCAAACCGTCTTCATCCTCTTGAGGCCTAAGAAACATGTCCCAGGTGCCTCCTGCGTCCGGCGTCTCTTCTGCGGGAGGCTCTTCCGGTCTGGGGTAATACAGTCCAACAAGCTTTGCGATTGCATCGCTAAAGTCCGTCTGCTCTGGCCCATATGATTCAACGGCAACCACCTCGGCGCCCCGGCCTATCAATTCGTCCCAAAACCTGTTCATGAAGGAGATACCGTAAGGTTCATCAGGATACAAGATAGCAAGCCTCTCAAGTCCCAGGTCTTCGACTGCGTATTCCACAATGGCCTTTACCTGAAGCGACATGGTGAGAAAGTTCCTGAACACATAATCGCCTACTTGCGCTATGTTGGGTTTCTGTGTAAGCGTCATGATGGGAACCCCAAGGTCTTGGGCCTTAATAGCAGCAGATTCTGATGTGATCATCGGCCCGATGACCCCCACTACCCCATCTTGGAGGACCAGGGTTTCAAGAGCTGCCACCGCTTCAGTGGGATCTCCTTTTGAATCCTTGATGAGTAACCGAATCGGGTTGACATAGGGCTGAGCATTGAACTGATCAAGAGCGAGTTCAATACCGGTCAGGGCACGGTTTCCAAAGGTCGCGTACGGCCCGCTCAGGGGAAGGATACAACCAATCAGGGAGAGATCTACAAACGATCTTGATTCCAATTCCTCCTTTAGGGCTTTGGCCTTTTCGATCTCGTCGTGATCCGGAAATAAGCTGATAAGATCCGAAAAGACCTCCATGGCGGGGTCGATGCGATCTTCTGATGCATATTCCCTTGCCAGTTGAAGGCGCAAGTAACCACCGGGGAATCTATCCCCATAAACGCCGATAAGCAATTTCAAGTCTGGTTCTTTCAGGTACGTGATTACCTCCTTCACCTTACTCATAACTTCCGGCCGCTCTTGCTGCGGGGCAATTTCATAGGCCTTCATATAGCTGCTGATTGCATCTTTGAACTGCCTGTTGGCAATGCAGATGTACCCCATGAGGTTGTGTATCCGAAATCTTTGGTGACGGGTCTTTGCAACCTGCAACACTGATTTTGCGTGCTGAAGAGCTGACCTGTAATCCCCCTCTTTGTAGTATGTGAGTATGACGTTAAATCTGGCATCTTCTGCAAATGGACTTGTCCTGTAGTGACGAAGCAGTCGCTGAAAAGCCTTGCGGGCTTGCGCATAGTTTTCAACAGCCATATAAACCAGGCCTATTTTCATCAAGGCCGTGTCTACCAGAGGTCCCTTTGGAAACTGCTTCAGATAAGACTGGTATATGGCAAGCGCCTCCGGATAAGACTGTTTCTCAAAGAGGCGTTGAGCATCTTCGAAATGCTTAAGCGCCTGGAGTGTCTCAGGCGTCAGTGGCTGCTTTTCCTTTGTGGGTCCAAGCAGGGGCGCACAGGCCGAAAGGATAAAGAGATACACAATAAGAAGGTATTGCCAGACGCCAGATTTGCCGGACTTTGATTCATGCATATGCAAAAGGCCTTGCACTAGGAGCTTGTACGCTGTGCCTTATGTCTCGAACCACCGATAAGCACCTCCATGCCCATGGTTGTTGAAGATTCATGCGGTTCGTGTACAAGCCTGTGGATAAAATGAATTTGTTACCAAAACATGCTTGTTTTGTAAAACAGATAAGTGTATATGAGATGACATTGACTTTTACTAAGGGGAGCACAATATTGTTTGCATGTTGAAAAGCCGTCAGGGGACATCT
>CAZCWQ010000180.1:0-3585 GCA_964502365.1 uncultured Desulfobacterales bacterium
CAGGGCTGGCCTGGAACTCTTCGACCCACTCAAACTTGTCCTTCCAGCCGCTGGTATCTGCGATTAACTTATCACCAATATCCCAGTCCCAGCTTCTTGAATCGATCATTGTGCCCTCCTTCTCTCAGAGGTAAAGATTCATTGTACTCGTGCCGGGTACAGGTTGTCGCCAGCACGTTCTATAAAGATTGCGGGTATTTCGTGATTTCTAATGTCTACAAAACAAGTAGGAATTAGTCCTCCTTAGCAGGATTTTTTCATAACAAAACAAAGCATATGTGTCAACAAAAATAATGGTCCGTTGTCACTTGACCATCGACTCCATTTTCTATAGGCTATAATAATTATTGAACCTAAGAGGAGACCATAGATATGCAACAACTTAAGAAATACATTGGTGCAGAAATCAACCTAGAAAACATCAAGAACTCCGAACGCTTGAATGGTTTCGGTTTTACCTGCCGTTATCTTCCCGACCCGCCGGAAGACTTTGACGAGTTCGAGTTTGGTACAGAGATCGGAGAGCTCAAGAATTTGGGATTGATGGTTACTGTCCAATCCATGAAGATAGTAAAGGTGTTTTTCGGATTGATCGATCCGGATAACCCGGACATAGTCGGAGGATTAACTGAAGAACAATTGAAGAGTATCTTCGATCGGGCGGAAAGTACGGTACTGGGGTTTTTTGACTACATAACGAAATAGTGTCATAGAGCCAGCAAGGTCAGATTATCAGAAGACCGGAAGGGGTGCAGCATGAAACTGATAGACATTTTACCTCTCGGGAAATGGGTTGAGCTTGAAAAGGATATCAATGGCAAGTATCGCCTTAATGCGGGTGTTTTTGATAAGGACGGCAACAAAATAACAGAATACACAAGCTGGGGCAACAGGTTGTGCCCTGTTGTTAAAGGCAACGAAAAGGGCCGAAGCGCCATCTGCGCCATCGCCAATCAGAACATGCTTGTACAGGCAAAACAAACGAAAAAGTCGGTTAGCGAAGAATGCGATGCAGGCCTTGTTAAATTCGTTTCACCCATATTTGTGGGTGAGGAGTTTCTTGGAATAGCTGGTGGGTGTGGTCGGTTGCTTGATACCGGCGAGGTCGATTCCTTTCTGATCAACAAACTGGCAGGCATCGACCAAGAAGAGGTGGAAGCTCTTTCCAGTGATATTGATAAGATCTCAGAAGATGAATTGCAACGGGTCATTAGGGATGTGGAGGAACGGATAAATGAAGTTGTGAGTGAAATGAAAAAATAGACCAGGCAGCACGACATTAAATTGCATTAATATACTTGTTTATTGGACTTAATCTTGACCGGCAAACCCAAGGCCTGGGAGATTGGTCTTTATGACAAGGTATATCAGGACCTTTTCCTGCTAAGCCGCCCACAGGGCCAATACATGCGAGAGCGCCACACTCTCTGAACAGGTCCACTTCCACTCACAAATTGTCTGGTTCGGTAGTGTCGAATAGGCAGAAAACCTTCGGGAGGTTTTTGTCTTGGCACACAACTGGTCGTCCAACAAACTGGACGATTCGCGAGACGCTCATTTGCCGCGTCAGATGGGAGGTGCGAAGATACGCATGAGCAGAAACCAAACGAAACTAACAGATATCTTACCTATTGAAAAATGGATTGAGCTTGAGAAGGAAATCCACAATAGGTCCGGCCTTGATGCCTCTGTCTTTAACGCAGATGGGATAGGCATAACGCCATACAAGAAATGGGCAAATAGGCTGTGTCCAGCCGTTAAGGCTAACAAGAAGGGGCAGACCTTTATATGTGCTGTTGCCCACCAGAACTTGACAAGACAGGCGTGGCAGACGAGGCAACCAGTTATCGCAGAGTGTGATGCAGGGCTAGGAAAGCTGGTCGTCCCAATATTTGTGGGTGATGAGTTCCTAGGAGTAGCCGGAAGTTGTGGGATGATAATTGACGGCAGTGAAGTCGAGTCTTTCTTGATCAACAAGATAACCGGCATTGATGAAGAGAGAATTAAGAGTCTGTCAAAAGGTATTTATGAAATGCCAACCAATGAAGCAGAAAGACTTGCCGATTACATCCAAGGACGGATAGACAAAATAGTTAGCGATTTTGAAAGTCATAGAAGATAGAACCGGTCCAACCGATTGACTTTATCCTCATATGTAGGATATAGAATATAGTTGTGTAGTAAATTGCTGATGAGTTAGGATAAGATGTATGGAAGCTTTGGACTTGACCAAACGACAAGAAAGCAAGCTGACGGCCGAGCAGGCACATGCTTGCCTTACATGCGGAACCTGTGCCAGCGGTTGTCAGGTCACCGGCATAGACGGCTTTGACCCCCGCAAGTTGATACGCATGGCCGTTTTCGGCCTGGAAGATGAGCTGGTTGAGGCCAGATGGCCATGGATCTGCACGATGTGTGGCCGTTGCGACTATGCCTGCCCAATGGGAGTAAAGGTTGCAGATCTCGTAAGAAACATAAGGAGTCTCCGCGACCGCGACAATGTCCCGGGGACCCTTCACAAAGGTATCATAGCAGCACTGAAAACCGGTAACAACTTTTCTATTCCCAAAGACGACTTCACGTTTATCATGGAAGATGTTGCCGAGGAATTTGCAGAAGAAGAGGGGTTGTCCGATTTCCAAATGCCCCTGGACAAGAAAGGGGCAAATATACTTTGCACCGTCCACGGAAAGCTGCCTTACGGCCAGACAGACGACCTGAAGTTCTGGTGGAAGATGTTTTACGCGGCCAAGGAGAGCTGGACAGTCCCTTCTGAAAACTGGGAAGGTGTTAACTGGGCATTGTACACTGGGGATGATGAGGCAATGAAGACCATGGTCGGAAGGATCGTGGAGAATATGGAAAAACTGGAGGCAAAGAACCTCCTCTTTCCGGAATGAGGCCACGCTTACATGGCGACCAGGTTGGGTCTTGAGAGATGGTTTCCGGAGGCGTTCGACAAGTTTGGTGTTTATACGGTCTTTGACCTTATGAAGAAGTACATCGAGGAGGGTAGAATCAAACTTGACAAATCGAGACATCCCCAGCTTGCCATATACCATGACCCGTGCAATTACGGTAGAAAGTCCGAGATGATATTCGGGCATGGTTATTACGAAGAGCCCCGTTGGATTATCAGCCAGTGCACGGACAATTTCGTGGATATGTATCCCAATAGGGCGATGGGGCTTTGCTGCGGCGCAGGAGGAGGCGCATGGCTTACCCCTTATAACGACGAAAGGGTTTACTATGGCCAAAGGCAGATTGAGCACATTAGACAAACAGGAGCAAAGCTCCTCATTGTCTCCTGTCACACTTGTTATGACCAGTTCAAGAAAAGCCTCAGGGTTGAGTACGACATGGAAGACCTTGACGTGAAGTATCTATGGGAAATGGTGGCTGACTCTATTGTATTATAAGCGAACACTCTCAGACGCCTGACCTCTTAAGACCTTCCCGAGTGAAATCCTCTCGCTTGCTTTCTCACAACAGCCGCTTTTTTTCAAGACAAAATGAGAGCTTTATCTTAGGGAAAGCGACAATTATGAGGTTTTTGGGGCACCCATCCGGGCGAAGCGAACGGCC
>CAZCWQ010000181.1:0-3577 GCA_964502365.1 uncultured Desulfobacterales bacterium
CATGAAGTATGCGGTACTGTTATTGGGAATTGCCTCTTTATTGATTTTCGCCGGTTGCGGAAACGGCGAGAAAGGTGAACAGCCAGCCAAGAGCGAATATCAGGGAGCTGTTGAAGGGGTAAAACAAGAGCCTCACGCTGTTACACAAGAGGTGGAAGAGAAAGCTGAAGAAGCTGCTGAAGTGGTAGAGGAGAAGACAGAGGAGGCTGTTCAGACTTTAGAAGAAAAGGCTGGCGAGGCTGTTGAAACCGTAAAGGAGAAGGCTGAGCAACCTGTTGAAGGAATGGCAGAGAAGATGGAAGAGCATGCTGACACCGCTAAAGAGAAGGCTAAAGAGCTTCTGGAGTAAAGAACTTATATGATGGGCGAATGATAGATTTTAGCGAGATCGACACCAGGCAACCAGGGGCCTCGGTCGTAGATTTCATCCAGCAACCTAAATATCCACACAAACCCAGGCTTTGACCTTTTCGAAAGTCTGATCAAACGTAGATGTTTAGGAAGCTGCCCTTTTCAAGAGAAAGGTGGCGTTTCTGGAGCCGATAAAAAGGCACTGTTGTGCCCTGAGGAAGTCTGTCGTCTTTTTCGAGTTGGACAACTACTATATCTGAGTGTTTTCCAATAGATGGGCTGATCTTTGCGATAGGAAAAATTGCCACATTGTCGCTAGGATTCACTCCCATTAAGACTGGTGTTATTAGATAGACACTCTAACTTTTGGGAGAAAGCTATTTCTTGCGACGTCATCCGTTTTTGGGGCGCATACGCCTCTCCCATCCTCGTGTTTTCCGGGGTGTGGCGCATGCGAAGATACTCATAATTAATGCGGAAACTCGTCGTCGCAGAACTTAGCTGTTGTTGAAGTTGGTCAAGTTCATTCTGGAGTCTCTTTAATTCAACTCTATTCAGTTCCACACGAGTAGCAATATCGTCCCAAAGTACTGCTTCATTGCTTAATCTTACAGTCTGCAGAACAAAGCCAGCAGCGGAAAGGGCTATAATCGCTATTAGTAAGATAAGAGAGGATCTAATCACATGTCTATCAATTGGAAGCATGAAATTAACCTTTCATATGACATTCAACAAATCCTAGCCAACAAACTATTCCTTCCTATCCAAGCCGGTTGGCAATTCAATGGGATTAAGTTGCCCAAAGCTTGCTCATCTTCACCGCAATTACCGTGAACCAGGACACCCAGGTGTAAATGAGCACCTCGTAGTACTTACATATTGACATGGATAGCTTCTTGTTTAACCCCGTGTCGGCCAAACGGCAGTATATGTGCAGCGGGTTGAGACGGTGTTGAATGGCAAGCATTAGGCTTTGCAATGTATGCCGCCCTCCTTGCTCTTTGCGGTCACGGTATCCAGTTGAGGAAGGTATAGCTTGTAACTGCAATCACACAGCCACTAGCGATAACTATAGTTACTATCAGCCAGATGTCTTCCATATTGTGTTTTCTCATAACAAATACTAATTGTATCAAGTATCATGCCGGATTATACGATTTGGCGAGTTTCCAATAGTTTCGGTTACTTAAGGCGAACTTGAGCCATTCTTTAACCAACGACACAAGAATTCTATTTCCAACTTTCTGTGTAAATAATTACCCATGTGGAAAAATAGATACCATCCGAGAAACTCGGAACCTACCACAAGATAAAGGAGGGATGCCTAAGTCAGCGTTAACGTCAGACAGGAAACTGAAGGCGGTGACGAAAAACGAGGGAAAGACTGATGAATATGGCAGGGACTAACAATGGCTCCTATGTCGTAACTGAGGGACCCCCTTTGGTTTTCCAGTTTATGTAAGATCATTATTGTGCTAACCGTCTATCATAGCCAGAAAGTCGTGGATAGATGCACCCGGGGCTTTGCATCACATCACTGCCCGGGGGATTGAGAGTTGTAAGATTTTTAAGGGCAACATTGATCGCAATAATTTTTTTGGAGAGTTAATAGCTGATTATTTATCGGCCCCGTACAAAAGGTATGTTTCAATGACTGAAAAGCCGATTGCTGCCGGGAAAAGCAGTTTTGATTTGATTGATACTAAGAGGCTCTTCTCCGAATTGAGTCTGAGGGAGGATAACACATTTCTTGATTTGGCGTGCGGCAGTGGTGCTTACTCCATTGCCGCGTTGAAACATATCGGTCAGGGGGGCAGGATATACGCCTTTGACCTGTGGAAAGAAGGAATCGAATCCCTGCAAAGGCAAATCAGTGTACTACAGGCCAGCAATGTTTACACAAGTGTTGTTGATGTCAGCAAGAGGCTTCCGCTTGAAGATCATTGCGTTGATGTTTGCCTGATGGCAACGGTTTTACATGATCTTATACAGGACAAGACAGATCATGGTGCGCTAAAAGAGGTCAAAAGAGTCTTGAAGCCCTGGGGCTCGCTTGCCGTGATTGAATTTAAGAAAATCGACGGCCCGCCTGGCCCCCCTGTTAAAATCCGGTTATCGCCTCAAGACCTTGAGAAACATCTTCTTCCCTATTCTTTTCGCATCAAAAAGACAACGGACATAGGACAGTTTAATTACCTGTCTGTCTTCGACAATCAGGCCAGCGCTTAAACGGCTTTCATGCGTCTAGACTGCTACACCCTCATTTCAAATCCTTATACTACCAGGGCCTTGAGGAATCTCTTCGTCACCACGGTTGTGAGTGCCCAGATGACGTCTGCTTGAAGGTAACCGTCGATCGATCGGTCAAAGAGGACGGACAGGCGGGGCTCGAATTCCTCGTCCCCTTGCCACAAGAGGTAATAGATCGGTATCTTCGGGAAGGGCCAGAGTCTGCATGCAGCGTCGGCCAGGTTCAGAAGCTCGCCGCCCAGCCGTCGGGCCCCCCTGTTGAACCCCTCCAGGTCGTTGCCGTACCGTTCCACAAGGGGCCGCACCTTGAGTTCGTGGGGTCCCCTGAAGAACCTGGCGGACTTGAGATCGTGCACCCCCACCATCTCGTCACACAGAGGCTCGGGGCCGACATGCAGGAGATAGACCAGACACAGCATTTCCAGGAGAGGCTCATCCACGGTTTCCCAGCGATCATCTTGTTGGCGCTGCAAAACGCGATGTTCTTTGTCAAGCAGGAGGTCTTCTCCCAGGAACGGAAGGCGTATGCCGTGGGGCGGAGAGACAAAGGCCAAGGCATTTTTGCAGATAACGATCGGGTCTTTTGTTGACAGGTCGTCCCAGTACTGCGAGGCAACTATTGCCTCATCATCACGCTGGGTCTTGGGCGAGGGCTTTTGCCTGCGGCGTCTTTCCTGCATGCTCAAGAAACCCTGGCTAAAAGGATAAGGCCCGGCGCTGAACAGATCGCATGGGAACCCGTCGCAGTCTCTGAGGCAGTAATCGAGGCCGCGGTCTATGGCGCAGGCCAGGATAGGGCAGGGGGCGCCCAGGAGCCTTTGCTGAGCAGCCATCTTGGCTTGGGCCTCCTGGCTCGTGCCGGGGCCGCAGGTAGAACACACCTCTAGCATCTGAAGGCGGCAAGCGTCGCAATTTATGCCACAGGCGCCAGTAGGCATTTTGAATCTCCGATCTTGGTTTAGAGGATGCGGGATAT
>CAZCWQ010000182.1:0-3503 GCA_964502365.1 uncultured Desulfobacterales bacterium
TCCTTTGGTTCAACTATGCAGCAGCAAGAAGAGCTGTCACGTCCTAAAGCCGCGTTGATGACCGCGGTGGCACAGCCTACGCCGGCCTCCACCGATATTGCTTCTGTGGGGCAGTTCCGGGCGCAGGCCCCGCACTCCATGCAAGCGTCGCGGTTTTCAATCCCGGCATGTCCATTGTTCATGCCAATGACATCGTGCGGACAGACAATCAAACATACCCCGCAGCCCACACATTTGTCCCGGTCAAGCGCCAGGGTCACCACATCTTTGAGATAAATCAGCTGTCCCATGTCTGCACGCTCCCTAGGCCACAAAACGTGACCCCAGCCAAAGGCACAACCCGACAACACCGGCTGCAATCTCCAGGGGCACGGCCCATTTCATCTCTTTCTTTACTCCCGAAAGAGAGGTGTACGTTGAAGCCCCGGTAAAATTCATGGCCAGGTAGGCTGCCACGGCTGGAACCAGGAAAAACCAGGACAGGATTTCAAGGCGGCCCGCCCAGGCACCAAGGCCCTTTGCCCTAAACACAGCAAGGACCATTGCTGCAATAAGGCCTGTACTCAAACCTTTCAGGGAAAAGGCCCGACCCGGCAACCACGGCAACAATAGGGGTGCGAAAACCGCACCGGCTGCCAGGGCGCTAAGAAAAGCAAATACGGCAAAAAGACCATGATCGAATGCATTGGCCCAAAACCCGCCAGGGCCTCCTAATCCACCCAGCAAGAAAAACAGGCAAATAACGATCAAGCCGGCCTTTAAGGCGCTCACCAGCTCGACCGGGATCAGCACAGCCCTTTCCCAGATTGTAAATGTCTTGCGCCGCATCTCCGGCAAGGCCTTGAAATCTGCGTCAATAAAGGCGGGCAGATCCTTGGCTCGGATAGGGCCGTAGATGACTTTGAAGCCCGATAGCTTTTTCACCTGATGGGCTGCAACACCAGGGCCTGCCAACTGTGGCACGATAAGAGTCTTGTGAGTTACTACCTGGGCCAGCCCAGTGGCTTCTATGCGCCGAACCAGCTCTTTAGTGCCGAAAGTCCCCTTGCCCGCAGAACACCAGACATTGATACCCTTGGTGTCGAGTACCAGTATCCAGGCGTCATATCCCGGCAAGGCTTCACGCAGCCGGTCAAAACTCATCTTGTAATTTGCAGTGACCAGAACGGGCGACTGATCGTCCGGGCTTCCGAGGGCATAGAGTCCAGGGTCTACTGCGTAGTGCATGCGGCCAACACCCCAACGTGCCTTTATTGTTCCCCAATGGTCGGTCCAGACTAAAGAACAAGACACCTGAGGCACCTCGCCGACCGGTGTCCGCACGGAACCCACCGCGAATGGCTGATCCAGTCTGGGCCGGCTCGCCCGAGCCTTCTGCTGTTTAGGTCAGCACTTGGTCTGCAAGGTGGTCAGCCCTCCTGACGCAAAGGCGCTATCATTAGTTTGAAAATAGTCCACTTTCAGTCCTGTCTAGCCAAAGTTGGCCCGTAAATGGCTCAAAAACCTCATATCAAAGGGTGAGACTAGGTTATGCAAAGCCACCGTTTCTTTATCCATACGGCATGTTATACTTTTAGCAGATATAGTCTCAACAGTAAAGTAAAGTTGAGATATTGACTAGCTTATATATTAAAACATCAAAGGGTTATGCCCTCAAGGGTCCTGCATCTCGAAAACCCAGACTCGCACGAGCAATAGTCTGCATCTCGCGCAATCTGGCAGGGTCATGAGGTCTTTTTTGAGGTCACTGGCGGGAGCCTCAGAACCGAAGAAAAGACCTCATGACCCCCGCGACGCAGTGATTAGTTACACTGTTTGCAAACAATAGTTTTGCTGGAATTGTGTGGACCCACGAGAACTAAGGAGGTTTCCCGCTTTTATCTCATCTTCCGTATTCTTATGGCCTCGGCGTGGGCTGTGAGCCCCTCAATCTCTGCCAGGCGGATGATGTCAGAAGCATCTCTTTTCAGCGCCTTATGAGAATAGTAGACTAAGCTGGTCTTCTTGATGAAATGCCCCACTGATAGGGCAGACGCAAACCGAGCGGTTCCTGCCGTGGGTAGCACGTGATTCGGTCCAGCTATATAGTCTCCCACGGGCTCTGGCGTGTAAGGCCCTACAAAGATAGCCCCTGCATTTTGAATATAGCTAAGGTGTTGGAAGGGCTCTTCGACATGCAGTTCCAGGTGTTCCGGGGCAACCTGGTTGGCCAGGTCAAAGGCAGTGTTAAGATCAGGTACAGCCATCACGACACCATAGTCTCTAAGCGAGGCTTCAGCAATAGCCCTGCGCGGAAGGCCTTTTAGTTGATCCATTATTGCACCACAAACCGCCTCGGCCAGTTGGTGAGATGGCGTGAGGAGCATGGCCGAGGCAAGCGGGTCGTGTTCTGCCTGGGACAATAGATCGGCAGCGATGAAGGTAGCGTCTGCTTTTGAATCCGCTATCACCATGACCTCACTTGGACCTGCAAGCATGTCAATTCCCACCGCTCCGGACACCAGTTTCTTGGCAATGGTAACATAGATATTGCCGGGGCCAACAATGACATCCACTCGTGGAACAGTCTCGGTCCCATAGGCCAGGGCCGCGATTCCCCACGCACTTCCGGCTTTATATATCGTGTCCACGCCTACCCTCTGGGCTGCCACCAGCAGGTGGGGGTCAATCTTGCCGGCTTTGGTCGGAGGGGTGGTAATGCAAACATTCTTGACACCAGCGATCTTTGCAGGGATACACCCCATAAGAACAGTGGATACCAAAGGGGTCTTGCCTCCTTGCCCTCCGGGCACATACACACCTGCCGCATTTACGGGACGAACCAACTGTCCGAGCTGCGTTCCCTCTGCGTCGGCCGTAAACCAAGACCGCTCAACCTGGTGCCTGTGAAAGGCTTCGATTTGTCTTGCGGCCTTGTTCAGGGTCTTAATAAAGCCCTTATCCACAAGACCACGGGCTGCTTTAAATTCAGCCTTGGTCACCTTCAGGGACTCCACGCCAAGCTTGGCAGCATCGAATCGATTCACATAGTCGATCAAGGCCTTGTCTTTGTTCTTTTGAACATCCCCCAGAATCCGTTTGACAACTTGTATATCCTTGGCCCTGAAGGCAAGATGCCGGTTTACGATGGCAGCCAGTTTCTTTCTGGCGGCGGCTGAGGGAAATTTATATACTTTAATAATCATACCCTTCTCCTAACCCGGATCGGCCTGATACAAGCTTTCTTTTTGACAGCCAACAAACCCTTTGATACTCCTAGATATGGCTACGGTCCGCTCAGTGAGCAGCACTGTAATGTATGACGTCTTGACTTGTCAAGGTGCCCAGCAAGGGCACACACAAGACAGAGCCTGCCAGTATTATGGTAACTCTTTAGCAGTTTGAAAAAGGCCGTTTTGTGAACGACATTGAGCAATTTTGGAAGAAGATTCACGATGAGCCTGGCGTGAAGAATTGCAAACTGTTTGAGGGCGTTAGCCCGAGTTTTTGCAATTTAGCCAGAC
>CAZCWQ010000183.1:0-3496 GCA_964502365.1 uncultured Desulfobacterales bacterium
AACCAGTCCCGTCCGGATACGGGGGTTACTATGAGGAAGAAGAAGAAAAAGAAGCGGCGGGCGGGGAAAAAGGGAAGAAAGAGACGAAAATCAAGTCAGTAGGCCCATTTTTCAAGAAGGTTATTGACAAAAACGATTTGCTGAAGGCTTTTGGCATCGTTCGGAAGATCAGGGCAGATAGCGAATTCTACGGTTTCAATGACCTATAGGTGTTGGTCTACCTTTTCAGCTGGGCGCTCATAGCGCTCCTGGCTATTGGACATAGAATGCACCTTTGGCAAGGAGACCTTTGCAGGACCTCGCCTCGCTCTTTGATATGAGGTTTTTGTCGCTTTCCGAGATTATGCAAAGGTCTCACAAGGCCTTGCCTTTTCCTACGAAACGCGCGCTCTCAGTCCTGATAAATGATCGTGCCCACATGCTCTCCGGCAAGGGCGGCAAGGATATGTTCCGGGTGTCTTAGGGCATCTATGATCTGCAACTCCTTTAGGCACTTGGCGTTTTTCAGAAAGGTGAGAATGGGGCGTTCGATGACCAAATCGTCCAGATCCAGCTCAAGGAGTTCACTCGCCGATATGCGATCGAAATATTTCAGCGCTTTCCGCTTCGAAGCCTTGACTTTCTTGGGATCCTTCTCATAAAGACCGCTCTCGTCTTTAAGGAAGATGAGAGACCGGGCGCCGATATTTTCCGCCAGCAAGAAAGCCCCGCAGTCCGTCCTATGGGGAGGGATTGAACCGAATTCGGCAGGGTGCTCAAAAATGCCGTATGGCGGTATCCCCTGGGTAATCGGCAAGAATCCGAAGCGGCAATACATGGTCAACTGCTCCAGGTCGTCCCCATGTCCGATCTTTACCCCGCCGTGCTTGGCTAGAAGCACCGAGAGCATTTCCGCGTTTTGCCACGAGACCTTGTCGCCAAGTTTGGAGAGGACCCCCGTGGGCATACCCAAATCAATACCGATGTTGTAAACATGCCTGGCCCGTGTGCCGCCGCCTGTCATCACGAGAAGCTTGTATTTTTCCTTTGCCTCCACAAGGACGTCCACAATAGGGAATAAGGCTTCCGCGCCGCGGTCAATGATGCTCTGCCCCCCTATTTTCAACACATTGATCTCCGGATGCACGCGAAAATATTCTTTTGTTTCGGTCCTTTTGAGAAACTCCTTACTGACAAGAGATTCGCCCATTAGTGGCGTATCGATATGAAGCCTCCCCTTTTTCTTTTTCTCCTTAATTAGTTTTGCCATACTCTTCTGTCCTCCCGTGAAGGTGAGTCCCCTGAAAGATGGTGATACCCATGGACCTCGCTACTGCCCAGATTGTATCGAATGATATGGGAGGCGCCAAGGGGTGTCAAGGCTCAGTTTGCAGGACTTCCCCCCATTTTTTGACCAGCTTGCGGGGAGCAAGCCGGTCAAGTGGTGAAGAGCAGGGGTAGGTCAATCACCCTCTGCCCTTTCTTTGCGTTGTATGGTATAGAGGCAACATGAGCATCGTATCTGTTATATTGTACTTCATCTGGGGTCTTGTGATTATGTTCATGTTTTGTTGTATCTTCGTTTCGATTCATCTTGGTATACGTACAGATCAGTCGACGATGGAAAGACGAAGAGTGTACAAATACAAGAGACACACAAGAAGCCCATTTCAATTAGTATGCCTGATAATGGTGGGAATGTTGTCAGTGATTGCCACATTGGCTGTTTGTTGGCTTGTCTATCCTGTGCACTGATGTCCCTTCAGCCTTTTAATCATTTGCCTGGCTCTGCTCTCATCACCGTCAAAAGTCAACCCCTTGCTCCAAATAGTGTCTTGTGATACTTTTCGCCCCGACTCTGTCGATTCTGCAGAAATTGGAGGATTTCCTGATGCCGAAGAGACCCACAAGAAGGAGGAACAACATGAAGAAAACTTGCTTGACCCTGGGTTTAGTCCTGGCCATCTGTGTTTTGCCGGTTTCATCGTTAGCGTTTGATGTCGGGGTGCGAGGATACTACTGGTTTCCAACCTTAGATGGCACGGTAAAGGTGGATGAGGCAGGCGTGGTTGGCACTGACATCGATTTTGAGCAGGATCTGGGAATTGAAGATGAGGATTATCCGTCTTTTGAGATTTTTCTAGGTAGTGGCAATCATCATCTGTCTTTGGCTTACACTGGTATTGATTATTCTGGGAGCAAGACGCTTACTAGGAGTATTATTTTTAATGGACAGACCTATTCGGCCAGCAGCCAAGTAAGTTCTTCAATTGAATATGATATGCTCGATATTTGCTATCAATATGACTTTGTAAACCTGGAAAACATATTGGCCGGTTTTTCTCTGGGTGGTGTTTTGCAGGTCAAGTATCTAGATGGCAAAGTAAGTTTGAAGACAACGGGAATAGACGAAAAAGAAGACTTCACAATACCTGTTCCTATGCTGGGCCTTAATCTTCACATAGGCATACTGGCCGATGTCCTTGAGGCCAGAGTTAGGGGGACTGGCATCGGCTATTCTGGAGATGTCATGTATGAAGCCTTAGCCGAGGTGTCATGGACCCCATTCCCTTTTATGGATATTCATGGGGGTTACAAAACATTTGTCACAGACATAGATGAGGACGATGTAATGTTTGATTACGATATGTCTGGTGCTTTCGTTGGCCTTACGCTGAGTTTCTAAGATACTAAGACATCGGTGCCATTGTCAGGCCCTAATGCCAATTTAAAGTCAGACCTCTTAGCGCATAGGTTTTGGACAATGAAAAAGATTCCTTGAAAACATGCAGGCCACTGGCTCCTTATGCCCAGGTCTATTTGTAATCCACCCTTTCTTTCAATTCCTTACCACACCTAAAAAAGGGCAGCTTCTTGGCCTTTACGTGGACGGGTTGCCTCGTCTTAGGATTCTTGCCAATGTACGGCTTATGATCCTTGACATAGATACTGCAAAAGCCCCTGATCTCCACCCTGTCGCCCAGGACAAGGGCGTCGGTCATTTTGCCAAAGAACATGCCGACCACTTCCGCAGCTTTACTTCTTGTGAGCCCAGTTTCCCTTCTGAGAGCCTCTATCAAATCCGCCTTGTTCATTTGGTCCTCCTGAAATGTATCAATTTACTACTTTAAAAGACTGTTGGGAAAATGTCAATTTTGCTTAGTGCTTCGATTCGCAAACACGATGACGTATTTTTGTCAGATTAATTCAAAGCAATTGCTCACTCAGCACTAAGTCCTGAGTAAATAGGTTCGTAATCGAACTTATGAATCGAAGGACTTAGCCTGTTTTAACACAATGAAATAGAGTATTCCGGTATGCTGCATGTGACTTGCTGCAACTTCCGCGTATGGGCCACTGCCCCAAAAAATATCTACTCTTCCTGGCCCTCGGATCGCTCTGCCAGCATCGTGATTGAGGACGAACCGACCAAAGGTTTCCCATGACAGGATTGTGCCTTTCTTGTCTACCAAAGGTTTCTCGCTCTGGATAAAGGCCGGTGCAGCCTTTGGGAAGA
>CAZCWQ010000184.1:0-3493 GCA_964502365.1 uncultured Desulfobacterales bacterium
GTCTCGCTCTTTGATATGAGGTTTTTGACCCATCTGCGGGCTTGCTCACTAAATCACAAGAACTCTCCGCCTGCGGGGCTAGCCTCCGGCGGATCAAACAGCTTGCGATTTGCCCACCAGGTGGGCCGCCTGCCCCGTTGAATTTCCCGAAGGGAACCCTATTCAACGGGGTGAACTTCGCCCGGATGGGTGCCCCAAAAACCTCATAATTGTCGCTTTCCGAGGTTGTGCAAAAGTCTCAAAGAATGGGCATTTTGTTGCTATGATGCCGAGCACTGAGGGAAACAGATCATGAAAAAGCCGATCCGGGACAATATGACTTCTGCGTCTCCGCCCAACTTCATTCGAAATATCATCGCAGAAGACTTGAAGGCAAACAAGAACGAAGGCCGGGTTGTAACCCGATTTCCACCTGAACCGAACGGGTACCTGCACATCGGCCACGCCAAGTCCATCTGTCTTAATTTTGGTCTGGCCGCTGAAAACAAAGGCGGTGTTTGTCACTTGAGGTTCGATGATACGAATCCGGCCAAGGAGGAAGTCGAATATGTAGAGTCGATAAGAGAAGACGTTAGATGGCTCGGATTCGATTGGGGCAATTATGAGTTCTATGCCTCTGACTACTTTGAGAAACTATACGGATACGCCGTGCAGTTAGTTGAAATGGGCAAAGCCTACGTTTGCAGCTTGAGCCCGGACGATATCAGACAGTACCGTGGCACCTTGACTGAACCAGGAAAGGACAGTCCGTATCGTACACGGTCGGTGGAAGAAAATCTGAATTTGTTCGAACGCATGCGGGCAGGAGAATTTAAGGACGGCTCTCACGTGCTTCGAGCCAAAATCGATATGGCATCTTCCAACTTGAACATGCGAGATCCGACTATGTACCGTATTCGACGTGCAACACATCACAGGACCGGAAACAGGTGGTGCGTCTATCCGATGTACGACTTTGCACACTGCCTTTCGGATTCGATTGAAGGCATCACACACTCTATTTGTACGCTGGAGTTTGAAGATAATCGCCCGTTATATGACTGGTTTCTTGACCAATTGAACGTGCATCATCCGCAACAAATAGAGTTTGCCCGTCTCAATCTTAGCTACACTGTGCTGAGTAAGCGAAAGCTGGTGGCATTGGTCGAACAAGGATGTGTCACCGGATGGGACGATCCGCGAATGCCCACCATATCGGGTTTGCGCAGACGCGGCTACACCCCGGATGCGATCCGAAATTTTTGTGAGCGCATCGGAGTGGCCAAAAGGGACAGCATGGTCGATATGGCCTTGCTTGAACACTGTGTGCGCGAAGACTTGAATAAGAGGGCTCCTCGCGTCATGGCGGTGTTGCGTCCTCTGCGGGTGGTCATTGACAACTATCCGAAAGATCAGGTGGAGGAATTGGAGGCAGAGAACAATCCTGAGGATCCTGGTATGGGCTCCCGAAAGGTCCCATTCTCGCGGGTGCTATACATTGAGCGAGACGATTTTCGCGAGGACCCGCCCAAGAAGTTCTTCCGTTTGGCTCCAGGCAGTGAGGTTCGGCTGAAACACGCATATTATGTCACATGTGTGGGGGTGGTTAAGGACGAACAAACAGGCGAAGTTGTGGAGCTGCACTGCACCTATGATCCTGACACGCGAGGCGGTTGGTCTAACGACGGACGTAAGGTCAAGGGAACATTGCACTGGGTTTCGGCCGCACACTCGCTCACAGCCGAAGTGCGCCTGTACGATCATCTGTTCACTAAACCAGACCCAAGCGATGAAAAGAATGGTAATGATCTTAAAGGGCGTTTGAATCCCAACTCGCTGGAGACGTTGACGTCATGCCGCGTTGAGCCGAGTCTTGCGGACGCAGCACCGGGAAGTTTCTACCAGTTCCTGAGGCAGGGGTATTTTTGTATTGACTCTGTTGATTCTAAAGCCGGAGGGCTTGTATTCAATCGCACGGTATCATTGCGTGATTCATGGGCCAAGATCGAGAAAGCGCAGCACAACTAGAACCAGATTGCTGGGCAGCAGGACCGGAAACAAAGTAGTATGTTAGAAATGGCCCGCCTGACGCGTATCTCAGATTTTCTCGGGCTCCGAAGAAGCACGGTCGGCATGCTATGCATGGTCATTCTGGTGGGCATGGGAGAGCGGATGGCCGAGCGATTCCTGCCGATTTACTTGATAGCGCTCGGTGGCGGCGCCTTGTCGATTGGACTCCTCAATGGCCTCGATAATCTCCTTTCGGCACTCTATTCCTTCCCTGGAGGTTACCTTTCTGACCGCATCGGCACCAAACGAGCCTTGCTTGTCTTTAACATTGTTGCTATGTGCGGCTTCTTTGTGGTCATAGTGATCCCCACATGGCAGGCCGTTTTGGTGGGAGCGGTGTTCTTCTTGTCATGGACGGCGATATCTTTGCCGGCAACCATGAGCCTTGTTGCCAAGGTGCTGCCCATGAGCAAGAGAACCATGGGCGTGTCCATGCATTCCTTGGTTCGACGTATTCCGATGGCGCTCGGACCGATTTTAGGGGGCCTGTGCATCGGGGTCTGGGGTGAACGTAACGGAGTCCGAGTGGCCTTTGTTGTTGCACTTCTGCTATCCCTTGTTGCGGCATTCTTACAACAACTGCTCATTGAAGATGATCCGCCAGAGCCCCCAGCTGATCGGCTGCCTATTGCACCTGAAAAGAATCCTCTGCGGCTTTTCGGGGAAATGAATTCTTCGCTTAAAGGATTGCTCATTTCTGACATTCTGGTCCGGTTTTGTGAACAGATCCCGTACGCCTTCGTGGTCGTATGGTGCATGAAAACAATTGTCGAACCGGTCACTGCTTTCCAATTCGGTATATTAACGAGCATCGAAATGGCCACTGCCGTGGTCGTTTATATTCCGGTAGCTTATTTGGCAGACAAGAGCACGAAAAAACCTTTTGTTGTCACAACGTTTACTTTTTTTACACTTTTTCCGCTGGTGCTTCTGTTCTGTCAATCTTTGACCTGGCTGGTTCTTGCATTCATCTTGAGGGGGCTCAAGGAGTTTGGCGAACCTACTCGAAAGGCTCTAATCATGGATCTTGCCCCAGAAGACCGAAAGGCGGCCATGTTCGGCCTATATTATCTCCTGCGAGATGTGGTTGTCTCAGTGGCGGCGTTTGGCGGTGCTTTTCTGTGGCAGATCGGCCCAGCCACTAATTTTGTGACGGCATTTTCATGCGGACTTGCAGGTACGGCGGGTTTTGCTCTGTGGGGAACTGACCTCTCAAGACATTGTCCTTCATGATGACAGTTGCAGTCGGACTGATTGTAGGGCTCCTTTTAGAAGAATCGTAAGAGCTTAGCCTTATAAAAAAGTTCTAAATCGCCACGAAGGGTACTGACACCTTTTCTGAGTGACTGCCGGTAGGGCACCGTCTTTTCGCGACTTACTAAGGGGAGTATGAAATAGTTCACGTCATCACACAGCTATTGTCCGAATAGTCATATACAGGTTG
>CAZCWQ010000185.1:0-3313 GCA_964502365.1 uncultured Desulfobacterales bacterium
GTCTCTTTTTCCTGGGTGATCTCCCGGACCCTCTTCTTTATCTCTGAGGCCATCAGGTTGATCGAGTGGCCTAGTGCTCCCAACTCTCCCTTGGCACTATAACGCGCCTTAACGTCAAAGTTTCCTTTGGAAATCTCTTCTGCAGCCCGTGTGATCTCTTCCACAGGGTGGGACAATCTTCTCGACACAAAGATGTTCAATATCAAAATCAGCACAGCACAAAGCATAAAGGCCGTCGCAAGGCTGTATTCCGTTCTTCGTATGAGTTTCTTGACCTGGGTGAGAGGAACCGCAACCCGGACGACTCCGAGGAACTCTCCACGGGGTGCAGCCTTGACAGCCACATACATCATATCCATCTTCAGGGTGGTGCTATAGCGAATGGCCATCCCGTGTGACGTCTGAAAGGCCTCTATATATTCTGGTCGTCTTGAATGGTCCTCAATGTTTGGGAGGTCCTCTGGAGCTATCTCGGTATCTCCCAACACAGTACCGTGACGGTCTATAAATGTGATTCGTTCGTTGAGGTCTCTGCCTATATTTTTGATCAAAGTGTCGATTTCGTAAGACGGCGTTCGACCTTCATAATCTTTTTGAATGATGCCTTTGAGCAGGAAGGCATTCTTAGAAAGACGATCTTCTACCTGCTGGAGTAGCCGATCTTTGAGATGTGAAGAGATGTATCTTTCCGCAGCAAGAAAGGGTATAAGGACAATCAGGAGATAGGAAAAGAACAGTTTCCATTTAAACTTCATGGCAATTGTTATCTGATCATGTATCCAATCCCGCGTACGGTTTCAATAATACTTCCGTAAATTCCCAACTTGCGACGCAGGCGCTGGACGTGGGTATCGACCGTACGGTCGTAGCCTTCAAAAGTATATCCCCAAACATTGTTCAGCAGTATTTCTCTTGATCTCACACGGCCCCTGTTGAGCAGAAGTTCTTTAAGAAGTTTAAATTCCGTGAAGGTTAATTCAATTTCTTGTCCGCCTATCGACACCTTATGGGCATCCACGTCTAGAACTAAGTCGTCATGTTTTAAGACCTTTTGTTCCTCCCTGGGAGTCTTCACCCGTTTCAAGATGCCCTTCACCCTCAACACAAGTTCCCTAGTGCTGAACGGCTTCACCACATAGTCATCAGCTCCGAGCTCCAAACCCACAATGCGGTCCACTTCTTCAGCCTTAGCGGTCACCATAATGACGGGGATATTTCTGGTGGCTTCCTTTTGCTTGAGGGTCTTACAAAGTTCCGTCCCATCCATGTCCGGGAGCATGAGGTCAAGCAAAATAAGATCCGGAAGTTGCTTTTTAAGCTGTCTAAATGCGGCGGTTCCATCGTAAGCAACTACCGGGTTGAAACCTGCCCCCTTCATATGGTGGGCAATGAGACCGGCAATATCTTCTTCGTCTTCAATGATTAGGATAGTCGCCTGCATCATCCCTGTTTTGACGTCTGGTTTTCGAAGACTGATTTATGTTTGATGACTCTACCTTCAACCATGTAAACGACATCTTCACATATGTTAGTTGCCTGATCCGCGACACGCTCGAGATTGTGGGCAATGACTGTAAAATGCACGCCCTGCTCGATGAAGGAAGGGTCTGCCGTCATATGCTCCAGGATGTCACAAACGAGGCGCAGATACACCTGGTCGGCTTCGTCATCTCGGATAACAACCGATTCAGCCAGCTTCACGTCACGGTTCACAAAGGCATCCATGCTATCTCGAAGCATCTGCTGTGAAATGCCTGCCAGTTTGTTAAGGCCGAAAGGCCTCATGATCAAAGGTTGCTCCTTAAGAAGTAGCGTTCTTTCAGCAACATTGACCGCTTGATCTCCAATACGCTCCAACCCAAGGTTGATCTTCATAGCCATGGTAATGTACCGAAGGTCTACGGCCATGGGCTGTTTGAGGGCAAGGAGCGTGAGGCATTGCTGATCAATGGCGTTCTCCGTCGCATTGATCTCATCGTCGTCTTCTATCACACTTGATGCAAGGACACCATCGCGTTTGTTCAAGGCCTGCATTGCATTCTCAAGGGCCTCTTCAACCATAGAAGCCATCTTGAGCAGATTGATTCTTAGGTCCACAAGTTCCCTGTGAAGCGATGAAGTCATTATTCCCCCTGAGTATTAGCCGAATCGCCCGGTTATGTAATCTTCAGTCTGTTTGAGGCTAGGCTTGGTAAACATGATGTCGGTTTTGTCTATCTCTATGAGCTTGCCCATGTAAAAAAAAGCGGTCACGTCCGAGATCCTGGCTGCCTGCTGCATATTGTGGGTCACGATAATAATGGTATAACGTTTCTTTAATTCACGTATCAGTTCCTCAATCTTCTGTGTAGCGATAGGATCCAGAGCCGAGGCCGGTTCATCCATAAGCAAAACTTCAGGCTCAATAGCAAGGGCCCTGGCTATGCACAAGCGTTGTTGCTGACCCCCTGAAAGACTAAGGGCAGACTTATTCAGTCTATCCTTGACCTCGTCCCATATGGCGGCTGCCTTGAGGCTGGCTTCAACCCTGTCCAGGAGCTCCCCTCTGTTCTTGACCCCTTTTATCCTCAGACCGTACGCCACGTCATTGAATATGGTCTTGGGAAATGGGTTCGGTTTTTGAAAAACCATCCCCACCCGTTTTCTGATTTCAACTACATCCACGCTCGAGCCGTAAACATCTCCCCCATCGAGGAGAATCTGACCCTCGACCCTTGTACCAGGAATGATGTCGTTCATTCGGTTCAAGGATCGAAGATACGTGCTCTTGCCGCAGCCCGAGGGCCCAATTAGAGCACTGACTTGGTTTTTCTTGAATTCGAGGGAAATGTCATCAATGGCCTTGAAGCTTCCATAGTAGAAGCTCATATTCCTGGTAGCCATCTTTATTTCATTTGACATTTGGCTCATCGATCCTAATAGGTTTGCTTTCTGCGCATCCGTGACCGTATTATGATAGCAATGAGATTGATACCGAGAACTAGCGCAATAAGGACCAAGGCTGTGCCGTATTGCAGATGCCTTGTCTCCTCAATGTGGGTGCCCGCTGTGGCCAGGACATAGATATGATATGGAAGGGCCATCACCTCGTCGAACGCAGAAGAGGGAAGTCTGGCCATATAAAAGGCCGCTGCCGTGAACATGATAGGGGCCGTTTCCCCTGCCGCCCTCCCGATCCCCAGTATGGAACCTGTCAAGATTCCAGGAAGTGCTGCTGGGAGTACTACTCTGTAGATGGTTTGCCACTTGGTGCCGCCCAGGGCCAGCGAGGCCTCCCTGTAGGTTTGGGGCACGGCCTTTAGGGCTTCCTCTG
>CAZCWQ010000186.1:0-3263 GCA_964502365.1 uncultured Desulfobacterales bacterium
CCATGGCGATTATCCTCCTTTCTTCTGCTTTCGTACAGTTTCAGGAGTTAACTCTGGAAAGGGCTGAATAATCACATCTATGTAACAAGTGATGGGATTGAAGCGGGTTCCAAAATAGGGATCCTGACTTCTATACTCGATCCCGTTCCTTCACATGACGAAGGGCCAAAGGGAAGGCGGTCTTGGACCGATATAATTATCCTAGTCTGTCAATCCCTGTCTGTCAATGAAAACATTACGGCTGTGCGTAAAATTGGCCAATCTCAAGTTCGGGAAAGCCAAATTCGTCAACGCCCCGAGAATCTTACAGGTGGATTGATCGAATAGAATGCTAACTGTTGTAGGTTACACAGAGAGACAGAAATTGCAGCTTCCTCGCCATTCTTTACTTTGAAAATCAACAGGTTACCGCCCAGATCTCTGTCGTAAATCTGAAAGAAAGTGAAGCTCTCCAACCAAAGGTCGGAGCTTCCCGGTAAGGATGTTGTCATTTTCAGATAGCTTCCCTTGACCCCAACCAAAGCTTGGGGCTTGCGGGAAGCGGGCCGGTCAACAGTGGCATCAAGGAATTAAGAGAAGTACCTGAAGGCTCCCGTCCAAATGGGTGACCCAATATATAGGGTCATTTTTCATGTGTCTCGCCAACAAACACCTATGAAGGGGACGAACTCGATTGGTCGGTCCCTCGCGATAATGATTGCTCTAGCCTGAATCGTGCCGCACTTCAAGATCGTATAAGAAGCCAGACAGTCATAAGGCCCGCTGCTACAAAACCGATGACACCCATTAGAGAGATCCCAAACAAAAAGGGAGGTACTTTGGCAAGAATAACCACCGAGGACCCGATGATAAGAGCCGCTATGATAATAGAGAAAGCAATCCGATTACTAATCCGATCTTGTGTTGTTAGCATCGGCTCGAGTCCCCGATGTTGAAATTCCAGCTTGACCTTGCCCTGCTTTAACTGCAGCAAGATATCCCGAAGCTCGGCAGGTATCTCTCGCAAAATTCGTATGAGGTCGACACCCGATTCCCACAGTTCGTCTGCAATCCGCTCAGGGTGCATCTTCGCCGTCTTTACACGCTCGACAAATGGGGCCACCCTTTCCATGATCTGGAAGTCCGGATCCATTGACAGGCCTACCCCTTCCCACGTAGTTAACGCTTTCAACATGAGAAACAAATCTGGTGGGATTTTAAGTCGGTGGCGAGAAAGCAGTTCCAAAAGCTCCTGCAGTAATTTTCCTATCTGTATTTCCTTAAGCGATTTAAACAGATGTTGCCCCATGAAATCAGCTACATCTCGTTCCAATGCATGCACAGCTGGTCGGTCATCATGTTCCACAAGTCTGAGAAGTGCACGCACTGCTTTTGATTCGTCCCTTTGCGCAAGAGCGTACATAAGTTCGGCGCAATCTTCCCTCGCCTTCCGGTCGATGCGCCCCATCATCCCATAGTCCAGATAACAGATCACATTATCAGGAAGGACAAAAATATTGCCCGGGTGAGGGTCGGCATGGAAAAAGCCATGCTCGAAGATCTGTTTTAGGATCAAGTCCGCCCCTCGAACTGTAATAACCTTGCGATCCAGTCCTTCCTTGTCTATGCGATCAATCTCCGAAGCCTTGATCCCGTCGACATATTCTGTGGTGAGCACTCGCTCTGTGCTCCTCTCACGAAACACTTTGGGAACATAGATGGACATGTCTCCCTGAAACTGGATTGCAAAGCGCTCCATATAAGTAGCCTCCACGGCATAATCAATCTCCCTTTCAATGGACCGCGCAAATTCAGCTACAATTGTGGTGGGACGGTGAATTTCCCCTTCCTCAAGATGGCGCTCCATGAGTGAGGCCAAATGAAGCATTATTTCCAAATCCACCTCAATAATCCTGCGTATGCCCGGCCGCTGCACCTTAACTACAACATCTTGCCCGTCCTGTAACTGGGCCTGATGAACCTGCCCGATGGAGGCCGCCGCTAGCGGCCGCTCTTCAAAAAACCGGAATGTGGCTTGAAGAGGCCGCTTGAATTCTTCTTCAACAATTTGCTTCACCTCGTCGTACCCAAAGGGAGCCACCTCATCCTGTAGTCTTTCAAACTCACGCGCGAATTCTACTGGAATAAGGTCTGGTCGAGTGGATAATATCTGCCCAAGCTTGATAAACGTGGGGCCGAGTTCCTCCAGTGCCATACGTACCCGCTCGGCCCGGCTGAGCCGTTCTACCGGTTCCCGCCGTTTCCGAGAAATCATATCAAGACCCATTTCAAAGTACTGCTCGATCTTGAGGGTGTCTATTAGATCTTCAAAGCCGTATTTGATCAGGGTACCCACAATCTGGCGGTAGCGGTTCAGATGGCGATAGCCACGTCGTATCACTCCGATCTTCCTGATACTTATCATCTGGTACTCCGATCCTTATTCTCTAATGGCCTGCTCAAGCTCTCTCGACGTACTTTTCACCCAGAAGACATGCTCATAACCTTCTGTCTCACTCAAAGCTGTCCGTGCTGCGGATGCCTAGTAGTAATGTCGAAGCCAGCGTTTTGGATTACATATTCCCATTTCATGCGCTTCCTCTACATCACGTTTTTCCCTTCTCTCTACTCCCTTATCTGGCTTTTGTTTCTCTTAAAGGGCAAACACAAGATTCACCTATGAAGCCTGAGATAGCCCTGAAAAACTAACCACAGCACCAACCCTAATATGAACCACACCACCATGACCCAACCGAGACGACTGGACTGCTTGTTTTCTCTCTCATTACTACTGCGTCTTCTGCTTTTTCTAGCCATTTCCTAATAGTAGTGTAAAGGTTTCTACAAATTCTTGATGGAATATTGGGAATTTCATCAATAAATCAATATCCCTACTATGACATTCTCCTAAAACCATCAAGAAATCCAAAAGGTTCCTATTTGTAGTTCCTAAAGGGACATCTCAACAGGCCCTTGATTGCTCAGCATCCACCCTTTACCAGAAATCTATTGTAAAATCAAAGAATAGTCGCGTATACAGGTTGGCAAGGAATGTGTTACTGGGCTCTTCGTTGTGGCTGCCGTGATAGTGCAAGGGAACAATGCAATTTGACGATCCTGGTCATCCGCCACTGATATCAAACAGCGATATTCAGAGCCTCATTTTGGTTCCCAAATGCGGCTTCGTATGATATTGATTATAAATTCAGGGGATAAGACTTAAACTGTGTGGCAAGATACATTTGATTTCACCTACCGTGACGTGTACACCACATATGGGATGA
>CAZCWQ010000187.1:0-3181 GCA_964502365.1 uncultured Desulfobacterales bacterium
GGGTGCGCATCTCATGGCTCATATTGGCAAGAAAATCGCTCTTGGCCTGGTTGGCGGTTTCGGCTGCCTCTTTGGCCTCCCGCAGACCCTTCTCTGCCTGTTTGCGTTCGACAATTTCTCCTTCTAGTCGCCTATTTGTCAAGCCTAGCTCATCAGCATATTGCGCCATAATTTCGAGCTTTGTTCTATTTTTCTGGTGTTTCAAAAACAACGTGGCCGTGGCAATTAGTATGACAATCAAGAGTCCTGCAATCATGCTCAGCTTTCTGAAATGAGTTTCAACAGGGCCTGAAACCTCATCATAGCTCATCGACACACCTATGGACCACGAGTCGTTTCCTATTCTAACCGGTGCAAAAGCGGTCAGTTCTTTGGCAAGCTGAAGCTTGCCATCCTCCCACCATGCCGAGTGATAGGTCCCAGTGCCTTCTTGGCCCTTGGTCATTTTTTCAACAATGCTGTTGAGATCAAGCCAATCATAACTCGGGAACGCTTCTTTCTTTTTTGCGATTATGCCTGTACCGATATACTCATACTCGGCTTTGGGGTGTGCCACGATTAGGCCAGTGTCATCTATTATCCAGGCATAACCGCGCTTGCCCGCTTTGACAGAACCGATGATATCCTCAACTGTATCCAGGTAGACTATAGCGCACAGTATGCCTATCAACTCCTCATTTTCAAAAACAGGAACACTCACAGAGATGGCTTTTCTTCCGGAATCTGCAGTAAATATTTTGCTAATATGCTTATGACTTGTTGTATGCGCAGAACGGATTTCATCATTTTCCAATATAAAATTGACTCCAGGCTTTTTGGAATAATCCCTTCCCATCACTTCTTCTTTAAAGGGGAGTCTTGTTTGCACTATCCCTTTCGAATTAATTCTGTAAAGCGAACCAACGATATTCGGCATATGTTCAAAAGCAATTTTGGCGGGACTGTATGCACTCTCAGGAATTTCATTTGGTCCAAGATCTTCTCTGATTCTTTTGTGGACGGTTGGATTGGAAGCAAGAGTTTCTAATTCCAGGCGTATATTATCGAAAATATCTTTGATGTGTTTGGCTTGTGTTTTGGCAATCGTCAGGAGATGCTTTTGTGTCTGATTAATGACTGTGTTTTCAAAGTCCTTGACGTTCTTTTGCACTAGCAAGTAAACGGCAACAGTAATCGCCGCGAATAGTGCCGCCAGGGCAATCGTTCTACTTGTATTCCTCATATTCAGCTTTGATCTCACTGCAGCGTTGATACCCAGTTTGGCTCATCAAAAAATATCCGAGCGTCTCCGCCTTGTACCAACATGATGGCGATTTCAAGACGGAAACACTACACTGTACATTTTTGACAGCATAAACCATGCCGTAATACCGCATGCGCGCAATTCAATATCATTCCAAATGATTAGAGCTTCTTTCTTCAAACAGGTATGTACAGAAGAATACGAATAATATGTCAGATTGTTGACACTTGGTGACCCAAGTCTGAGGATACCTGAAGATCTTGCTCACTCGGTGTATTGGAAGGATACAGACAGACTGACGAGTGCGGAAGGCGGTTAAGCACGATTCGATGAGCCAGGAATTATGGTAACACTCCCCAATTCCACATCATCACTCATGGCCCCAAACTCAGCCAAACAGGCTAGTGCGGTCAAGGCTGCGGTATTGGATCGCCTCTGAGACGTGATGAACGCTGACATCTGCGACCCCCTCAAGATCTGCAATTGTCCTTGCAATCTTTAGAATCCTGTTGAAGGCCCTGGCAGAAAGGCCCAGTTTATCAATAGCCATTTCAAGGAGGCGGTGAGATTCACGGCCTACGGGGCAATACTTCCTGATCTGCCGGTTGTTCATCTGGGCATTGCAATAAATCTTGGCCCTTTTTAGCCTCTCACACTGCATGGCCCGCGCCAGATTTACCCGTGACCTTATGTCTGCGGAGGTTTCCGCATTATCTTCGCCGGCCAGATCCTTATACCGCACCGCAGGTACATCCACATGGATATCAATGCGATCCATAAGAGGGCCGGAAACCTTGGACCGATATCGATATATCCTTGTATACGTGCACGTGCACTCATGATTGGGGTCGGAAAAGTATCCGCAAGGGCAAGGGTTCATAGCAGCCACCAGCATGAACCTGGCAGGGTACGTTATTGAGGTGAGCGCTCTGGCAATGGTCACGTGGCCATCTTCCATGGGTTGACGCAACACCTCGAGTACATTCTTCTTAAACTCCGGAAGTTCGTCCAGGAAGAGAACTCCGTTGTGGGCAAGACTTACCTCACCCGGTCTAGGTATGTGGCCCCCGCCTATGAGGCCCGCATCTGATATGGTGTGGTGTGGAGCACGAAAGGGTCGGCTGGTGATCAATGCTTGGGCTCTTTTCAGCATCCCAACCACGCTGTACACCTTTGTGACCTCAATGGCCTCTTTAAAGGTAATGGGGGGCAGGATGGTTGCAAGACGCTTGGCAAGCATTGTCTTGCCGGCTCCCGGAGGACCTATCATGATTACATTGTGACCCCCGGCAGCCGCCACTTCCAGGGCCCGTTTGACGTGCTCTTGTCCTTTTACCTCGCAAAAGTCTATGTCATCAGATGGTGTCTGCTCAAAAACGGTTTGTAGATCGATCGATTCCGGCTGGATGGCCCCCAGGCCGCACAAGAACTCAACCAGTCTACCCAGGGTTGGCGCCGCGAGAACTTCTATCCCATTTACTACCGCAGCCTCGTGAGCGTTTTGTTTGGGAAGAATAATGCCTCGAAGGCCGGAATTCCTGGCCCCCAAAGCAACGGAGAGCGACCCTCGGACCGGTTTTATCTGTCCGTCAAGGGAAAGTTCGCCCATTATCAAGTATTCGTCGAGCCTTTCATTTGGAACAATGCCACTGGCAGCCAAAATACCAACAGCTATCGGAAGATCAAATGCAGTGCCTTCCTTCTTGATATCCGCAGGTGCGAGGTTTATCGTGATGCGATCGTCCGGAAAACTGTATCCTGAGTTGTTGATAGCGGATCTGACACGGTCTTTGCTCTCCTTGACAGCTGCCTCTGGCAGGCCCACTGTCTGAAAGCTCGGCAGGCCGCGCCTGATGTCGACTTCCACTTCAACCATATAGGCATCAACGCCCAGAACGGCGCTGCTTAAGACCTTGGCAAGCAAGTCTCCTCCTTGTA
>CAZCWQ010000188.1:0-1932 GCA_964502365.1 uncultured Desulfobacterales bacterium
TCTTTGGCTAAATCCATAACGGAGCGACGAACCAACCGGCCGTTCAGATACAAGGATATCTGTGCATCATCTTTCATAAGCGGTTCAATCTGTGGACATGCGATTTGCGGCTGGAGCAACCCTATTGCCCAAGCAGCCAAGCCTCTCACGGTGGCATTTTTGGAGGCCAGAAATGGAGGAAGATATTGCAGCGCCCCTTGCATCAGATCGGGTCTTACCTGGGCCGCCCTTCCGATGGCCCATAAAGCACCCTGTTGCAGCATTTCGTATTCCAGGTAATTGCCTTGTTCCCAAATGTAAGAGATCAGCACAGGGGCATACTCCCTTGCAAGCCCCTCGTGAGAGGCGATGATCTCCCCCATGGCTTCGGGGGCGCCCCAACCGATGCCGCCCGACTCATCATTAAGACTCCACATAAGTCTGCGCATGACCACGCGGGCCGATTCCGGATCTTGGCTGGCGAGATTTGCCAACACTGCACCAAAGGCGGTGACGGCCCGCCATTTTATCTGCTCATCGCTGCTGAGAAGAAACGAAAAAAGGGGATTGATCACCCGGCGGGCCGGCAGTCGGCGCAGCTTTTCCAGCGCTTTGTCCAAATCATCTGATTGGAGAAGGGCTAAGACTTCGCGCTTTAGGTGCCGGTTGCTGCCCCGTTTTTCAGTGTTCATGTCGATTCCAGCGCGAAAACAATGGCAAATTTCTCAGAAAGCCGGGCATACCGGCACATATGCTTCCGCGAGGTTGTTGAGAGCTTAAGACAATGGGTGGGAGTAGGCCCTATCTCTGGCTGATAATATAATCATAGGCCGAAAGGGCTGCCTTGGCGCCCTCTCCAGCGGCTACAATCACCTGTTTGAAAGGGACATCCGTCACATCCCCACACGCAAAAACCCCGGCAACACCGGTACGGCATCTGGCGTCGATGACGATCTCTCCGATTCGATTTGTCTGGAGGGTATCCACGGCAAGCTCAGAGTTGGGAAGGAGCCCGATCTCCACAATGATCCCGGCCACACTCAACCTCTTGACTTTGCCGCTGTGCAAGGACTTAATCTCAATCCCCTCGATTGCCGAATCGCCAACAATCCGCAGAATCTCGTGTTCCGTAAAGATCTTCACCTTTGGCGAGCTGGTGACCTTGTCTTGGAGAATCTGGTCGCCGGTCAACGGCGTCATAGAGACCATGTAGATTTTCTGGGCCACCTTTGTCAGGTCGATGACTGCCTCAAGGGCGGAATTACCTCCACCAGCAACAGAAACGTCAAGACCTGCAAACAAAGGGGCATCGCATGTGGAACAATAGGTTACCCCCATGCCGATGAATTCCTTTTCGCCGGGCACATCCAGAGGCTTTGGACGCTTTCCTGTGGCGATAACAACCGTTTTGGCAAGATACGTCTTCCCCTCGCTCGTGATCACCTTCTTGATCTTTCCATCCAGCTCAAGGGCCTTCACTTCAACGCCCACTAGCTTTTTCACATCGTACTTTTTCACATGGTCCTCAAACTTTGCTATCAAATCGGCGGTCTCCACCTGGCTGAAGCCGAGGTAGTTGTCCAGATCATAGGTCCAGACAACCTGTCCCCCTATGTCTTTACTCACAAGAAGGGTCTTGAGGACCTTTCTGGCCGCATATATTGCAGCGCTCAGGCCGGCCGGCCCCCCACCGATGATGATCATGTCGTAGAGAATGTGCCTCGAGCCTTGCTGGTCCAAGCCCAGTTCTTTGTAAAGCTCGCCAGTCGCCTCAAGGTTTACCAGGTCGCTGTATCCTCCCACAGGCCTGTTGTCGATGAGGATCTGCGGGGGCGATTCGCTGCCGGTCTTTTGCCGCATCTCCTCCCATGCTTTTGACCCTGTTACGACCCGCATCTCTTCAAAGCTGATTCCCCTGTCTGCCAAAAAGGATTTTGCCTTGGCGCAAAAAGG
>CAZCWQ010000188.1:2032-3107 GCA_964502365.1 uncultured Desulfobacterales bacterium
TCAACCCCTTTTTGCGAAAGGAACTCCTTCGCCCTCTTGCAGTGGGGTCACGTGGGGGTGGTGTAGATCTTGATCTCTTTGCTCATTGCAGCCTCCTTTGCTATGTTGCCTCCATATCTGCCTTCAGGAGCTTGCTTACCCTTTGTTGGATCTCGTCCCTAATCCTACGCATGAAGGCGATCGATTTTCCCGAAGGATCCGGCAGGTCCCACACCTGTTGAGGTACACCAGGAAAATGGGGACATGCCTCTTCACAGCCCATGGAAACGATTAGGTCCGGTGTCCCAAGCAGGGCAGCCGCCTCCTCAATCGCTTTTGGACGGCGAAAGGCCATATCTATGCCCTTTTCACCCATTGCCTCGTCCATGAGTGGATTGACCTTTTGTGCCGGTTCGCTGCCTGCACTGTCAGCCTCAACCTTATCACCACCAAGGTACTGGGCAAAGGCGCTTGCCATCTGGCTGCGGCAGGCATTTTCCGTACACACAAAGAGGATCTTTTTCCTCTCCAAAAACGGCAGAACAAGTGCCTTTGCCTTTTCCTTTGCATCTCTCAGGGCTGTGGGGTGTTGCTGAATAGCACCGGCCTTTTCTATCTCTTTGTATGTAAGGCTGCCATCAAAGCTCGCCCCAACTGCATCAAAGAAATACTTGGTCGTGAGACTGATGCAGTTAAAAAGGTTTTTGCCCCTTGTCGCACCAAGAGACAATAGGAACCCGCGACGCCACTTTCGCCCAGGATCGGTCAGCTTGTGCACGTATTTCCTTGCCCACAGGGTTTGAGACCGATCAATAACAGCCTTGATCTGGGCCGTAGGACCATAAAAGTATACAGGGGTGGCTATTACGATAATGTCTGCCTGACGAAGCAAAGGGTAAACCCCCTGCATATCGTCATCAGTGGAACAAAAGCCCTCTCTTTCACAATTACCGCAGCCGAGACAAGGTGAGATATTCTTGCGAGATACATCCAGGTGATCCGTACGGGCTCCGAGTCTTTCGGCCTCATCAAGAAATGTCGAAAGCAGAATGCTCGTGTTTCCTTTGATGCGTGGACTTCCCTGTAATCCAAGGAC
>CAZCWQ010000189.1:0-3077 GCA_964502365.1 uncultured Desulfobacterales bacterium
AGCGATACCAATGGTTTCCAGGATGTCTTTGTTCGTGATCTCCAATCGTCGTCAACCATCCCTGGCCAGGGTGGAGCCCTTACACCTTCTGGTGGAGGAGGAGGCAGTAGTGGTTGCTTCGTTGGGACCGTTGTTGGCAGTTTAGGTTGGTAGACAGACAATCGTTAAACATCAGGGGCAGGTCTTTATGGCCTGCCTTTTTCTTAGGTGCAAAAGGCTATTCCGGTTATGGGGAATTTCTCCCGATGATTGTCCGTCAGGCCGTTGCCACGTTTTTTGCATGGCAAGTTGGATCTAAGTATGGTATGAATCTAGAGAAAACAGAAACATACAGAAGATTTCTTTTCCGGGAGACAAGGCCGTGAACCCAAGACAGCAGACCCTTTTGCGTGAACTTCCAGGTGTGGACCTTGTTCTTGAGTTGTGGGACAAGACAGAGCCGGCGGGAAAGGTGCCAAGATCCGTTCTGGTGCGGTCTATAAGAAGCACCATCGAACAACTCCGCTCAAGGATCCTCGAAGGAGATGAGTCTGTGGATGAAAGCCTCTTCTCCCATCCTGAACTTCTGCGACTTGTTGCAGAGGCGGCAAACAGGGCCATGGGGTTCAACCTGAAACACGTAATCAATGCTACGGGTGTGGTGGTTCACACCAACCTCGGCCGTTCCTTGCTTCCCGAGAGTGTGGCCAGGCATGTGGCCCAAATGTCCAGCCGCTATTCGAACCTTGAGTTCGACCTTGAAAAAGGGGCGCGGGGATCCCGGTACAGCTGCGTTGAAGACATCCTGTGCGAAATAAGCGGTGCTGAAGCCGCCCTGGTCGTGAACAACAATGCCGGAGCGGTTTTTTTGGCTCTGGAGACCCTGGCAAAGGGAAAAGAGGTTATCGTCTCAAGGGGTGAACTTGTTGAAATCGGAGGTTCATTTAGAATCCCTGAGGTAATGGCCCGAAGTGGCGCCACGCTGGTTGAGACAGGAGCCACTAACAGGACGCATCTGTCAGACTACGAAACGGCAATCCGTGACGAGACGGCCCTCCTGCTCAAGGTCCATACCAGTAATTACAACATAGTGGGTTTCACGTCTGAGGTTCCTTTAAAGGACATGGTGATCTTGGGGGCCAAGTATCATCTTCCTGTTATGAATGATCTGGGAAGCGGGAATTTTATCGACTTTTCAAAATATGGTCTCACAATGGAACCCACTGTACAGGAGACCGTCGCAACAGGCACTGATGTGGTGACCTTTAGCGGCGACAAAATGCTGGGAGGACCACAGGCAGGAATCATTGTGGGCAAGCGCGATGTTGTCGAGCGGATAAAGAAGAACCCCATCAACCGGGCTCTGAGGATTGATAAGATGACTCTGGCAGCCCTTGAGGCCACATTGCACCTGTACCGAGACGAATCCCAAGCCGTGTCCACCATCCCTACCCTGCGTATGCTCACCATGCCTGTTAACCTTATCGCAAACAAGGCAAGACGGCTGCAAAATCGACTGAAGAAGTTAGGTGACAACCGATTAGAAACCGTCCTGATCAACAGTTCATCCCGTGTGGGCGGAGGGGCTCTTCCCCTTCAAGAACTTCCCTCAAAGTGCGTGGGCGTAAAGATAGAGGGCCTTTCGGCAAACAGCATAGAAAGCATGATGCGGCATGCTGATCCTCCCATCATCGCACGAATTGAAGATGACCTTGTGGTGATGGATGTGCGTACTATTCAGGATGAAGAGATTGCCACTATTGCATCCACATTCAAGAAGAACTTGGCGGAGAAGTAAAGTGAAACAGCCCCTGGTCGGAGCGAATAGGTTGGAAAAGGAGTTTCCGCAGATGCCGGTGGGTAAGGACTTTGAGGCCCTTTTTGAATCATCCGCAAGTAAGAATGAGAATTTTGCCGTACTTGTCATCCGCATCGACGATTTTGGAAAGATGCTGAAAGACTTTGGGGAAGATATCATTGGAGCCACACTCATCAGGCTGGCACGAATCATAGACGCTGTGAGCAAGACCCACCCGATGCAGTGGGGACGACTCGACCAGGAACGGTTTGCATGTCTATACCCGGATGCGAAGGAGGAAGCCGCCGTAGAACTGGCAACTGAAATCCAGCGGCGACTTGCTCTTGCAAGGGCACAGACCGCATCGATTGGCGTGGCCGTGTACCCTTTCTGGCCGTTTGAAAAGATCTCTATCCTGGCGAACGCCCAAAAGGCCCTGGATCATGCCGCTTTTTTTGGGGCAAATACGATCACTCCGTTTGATGCCGTCAGCTTGAATATCAGCGCTGACAAGCTCTATCAATACGGAGACATTGATGGGGCCATCGATGAATTTAAGAAAGCCCTCATGGTGGACTCCAAGAACGTGAACGTCCATAACAGTCTTGGCGTTTGCTATGGCGTACAGGGAAAGTTTGACTTGGCCATTGATGCCTTTGAAACAGCTACTGGCCTAAACCCGGACGACGTAATGGCCACCTATAACCTCGGGCTTGCCCACTACAAGCAAGGCAACCGGGACAAAGCACTGGACCTCTTTCTGGACGCCCATCACCTCGACGGAGATCATCCCGACATCGCTTGCCAGATCGGCATCTGTTACAAGGAGATGCGGCAGACTGATACTGCCCTTGAGTATCTCGTAAAAGCAGCGCAAAACAACCCGAAAGGAGCCCAAGTTTTTCGGTCACTGGGAGATTGCTATCTGGAAAAACAGATGATTAGGGAAGCAGCCAAGTCTTATGAAAAGGCCGTTAAAGGTTGCCCAGGCGATGCGAAAAGCCTAAGCGCTCTCGGACATCTTTACGGGCTCTTGGGTGAAAATCTCCAGATCGCTATTGTCCTGGCTAGAGAGAGCACCATAATTGATCCAAACAACGGCCTTTACCGATACCGACTGGGCAAGCTCTATTTGCAGAACAGGGACTATGAGAAGGCCCTGGGACAACTTAAGAATGCAGCAGAGCTCGGAGAAAATTGCGCAGAACTCATAAGTGAGGCGCAAAACGCCATGGCGGAAAACTAGCAAGTGCCCATCCATGATTGAATCTTCAAACAATGGGCACTTGCGTAAGTTTCC
>CAZCWQ010000190.1:0-3024 GCA_964502365.1 uncultured Desulfobacterales bacterium
GCGAAGGCGGTCGTACGGTAGGAGCCGGCGTTATTAGCGAAATATTGGAATAGGGTCGTAATCATGAATCAGAAGATACGGATTCGGATGAAGGCTTTTGATCATAAGCTCTTGGATCAGTCAACAGCCGATATTGTTGATACGGCCAAGCGCACGGGTGCCAAGGTTGTGGGTCCTATACCGCTTCCCACTGTCATCAATAAGTACTGCGTGTTACGTTCGCCCCACAAGGACAAAAAGTCGCGCGAGCAGTTTGAGGTCAGGACACACAAGCGTCTATTGGACATCTTGGAACCGACTCAACAAACAGTGGACGCCCTTATGAAACTGGATTTGTCGGCAGGAGTGGACGTGGAGATAAGGCTCGACTGAAGCGTATGACGTAATGAGGGACAGAGATCATGCATAGGGGCCTGTTGGGAAGAAAACTCGGTATGTCAAGCCTATTTTCTCCAGAGGGTGAGCGGGTGCCGGTCACTGTGCTCAAGGTGGGCCCCTGTATTGTAACACAGATCAAGACTCGGGCGACTGATGGATATGATGCATTGCAGGTGGGCTTTTTGGAGAAGAGACCATCTCGGGTCAAGAAACCGCTCCTGGGGCATTTCAAGAAGAGTGGTGGGCAGGGCTATGCAATGATAACGGAGTTTGCAGTGGATGAACCTTCAGAGCATGCCTTGGGAGACTCTTTGACTGTAGACAATGTATTTCAGGTAGGCGAACTTGTTGATGTGAGCGGGGTTTCCAAGGGCAGGGGCTTTACTGGTGTTACTAAACGTTGGGGGTTCAGTGGGGGCAGGGCGACTCATGGATCTATGTTCCATCGCGCTCCTGGTTCTATTGGGGCCTCTGCATGGCCTTCAAGAGTTGCCAAGGGACGTAAGCTACCCGGCCAGCACGGTAATCGACGGGTGACCGTAAAAAATCTTCAGGTTGTTGATATCCGTCCCGAACAGAACCTTATGATCCTAAAAGGGGCTGTGCCGGGGAGTACGTCTGGATTTATTGAAGTGCGAAAACCAAAGACTGTGCGTAAAAAGCACTAAGACAGGAACCAGGGTGATGGCAGTTGCGGATGTTTATGACATGGGCGGTGACAAGGTCTCTGAGATAGAGCTAACGGATGAGATCTTCAATGTGCCACTCAAACACCACGTGTTGCACCAAGTGGTTACAATGCAATTGGCTAATAGGCGTGGGGGAACCGCGGCGACTAAGGGGCGTTCAGACGTCCGAGGCGGTGGGCAGAAGCCTTACCGCCAGAAGGGGACTGGCCGCGCCAGGGCCGGGTCTCGAAGGTCCCCGCTGTGGCGTGGTGGTGGCGTGGTATTTGGCCCCAAACCGCGCAGTTACAGTTGGAAAGTGCCCAAAAAAGTATGCAGGCAGGCTCTTAAGATGGCCCTGACCACCAAGTTGAAGGATAAGGCGCTGATTGTTGTTGACCGACTGGAACTGGAGACTGTCAAGACGAAGCGACTTGCGGAAGTCATGGCAGCGCTTAAAATCAGAGAGGCCCTTATCGTAACGGACCGTAAGATTGAGAGAGTGGAGCTTTCCTCCAGGAACCTACCTTATGTTAAGGTTCTTCGCTCTGAGGGTTTGAACGTTTATGATCTTTTGAGGTTTAAGAGCCTTGTTTTGCTTGAGCCTTCGGTCAGTCAGATACGGGAGAGATTGCTCTCATGACGCCTTATGAGATCCTTAAGAAGCCTGTAATTACTGAAAAGAGTACTATTCAAAAGGAGGCAGCCAACCAGCTCAGCTTTGAGGTGGATCGAAGGGCCAATAAGTTGGAGATCAGACGGGCAGTGGAACGGATTTTCAATGTCAAGGTTGTCGGAGTCCGAACCATGCAGATGAAAGGCAAGATCAAACGTTTTGGACGGCTTCTCGGCAAACGTCGCAACTGGAAGAAGGCCGTTGTGAAGCTGGCCAAGGGAGAACATGTAGAGTTCTTTGAAGGTGTGTGATCATGGCAAGGGTTCTGGGTTGGGGGTGAAAGTGATGTGACCCCTGATACGGATAACGTAATGAAAAATGACTGATGACTAACAGGTAGTAGATATGGCGCTTAAGAAAACGAAGCCCACATCGCCGGGTCGGCGATTTCAAACATATGACACTTTTGAGGACATCACGTCTTCGCAACCCGAAAAGGGTCTGTTGCGGCCGCTGAAGAAGACAGGGGGGCGCAATGCCCATGGTCGTGTGACATGTCGACATCGTGGAGGCGGGCACAAACAGCGGTACCGGTTGATTGATTTCGGACGTGATAAAAGGGATGTCCCGGCAAAGGTGGCGTCTATTGAATACGATCCCAACCGATCAGCGCGCATTGCTCTCTTACACTATGTGGACGGGGAGAAGCGGTATATTGTTGCGCCACACCACCTTTCAGTAGGTGACACAGTCATCGCCGGTGAGGCGGCTGACATAAAACCAGGTAATGTGTTGCCACTGCGAAAGATACCCCTTGGTACTCACATCCACAATGTGGAGCTACGTCCCGGAAAAGGGAGTCAACTAGTTCGAAGTGCGGGCAGCTATGCCCAGTTGATGGCCAAGGAGGGGCAGTATGCGCAGGTAAAGCTTCCCTCGGGAGAAGTGCGCATGATTTTGATGGATTGCAGGGCAACCATTGGCCAGGTGGGAAACTCGGAACATGGAAACATCTCGTTGGGTAAGGCCGGACGGAGGCGATGGTTGGGCCGTCGACCAAGAGTTCGCGGGGTGGCCATGAATCCTGTTGACCATCCTATGGGTGGTGGCGAAGGGAAGGCATCAGGGGGCAGGCACCCATGCTCGCCTTGGGGATGGCCGACGAAAGGCTTTAGAACACGTAAGAGAAAAAAAGTAACTGATCGTTACATTGTCAAACGGAGACAGTAGGGCTCCGGGAACTGAGTGTTTCAAGTTCCTCAAACACAGACGTTGAGAATATGCATGTGACAGAGTGATTTCTGCCAGTCACTAAGGGGAGCATAAAATAGTTTACGTTTCACAGAGCTTGTTGTTCGAACAGTC
>CAZCWQ010000191.1:0-2950 GCA_964502365.1 uncultured Desulfobacterales bacterium
GCCGTGTTTACGGGAATCATAGAAGGCCTTGGTACGGTTAAAGCGGTCATCCCTACGGGAGGAGGAGTACGGCTGCATATCCGCGGAGACTTCCCGTTGGACGATATCCGTGTTGGTGACAGTATTGCTGTCAGCGGGGTATGCCTTACGGCAGTCCATGTTGGAGACAACGCCTTCAAGGTAGATGTAGCCCCCGAGACCCTTTCTAAGACCACCTTGGCGCAGATCAAGGTCGGAGATAGACTAAATCTGGAGAGGGCCTTGCGCCTTGGCGGTCGTCTCGACGGCCACCTGGTCACAGGACATGTTGACGGAATCGGGACAGTTAAGTCCAAACGACCCTCAGGCAATGCCACGCTTTTTGCTTTTGGGGTTCCAGAAGAGCTGTGCCGTTACATTGTCCAGAAGGGCTCGGTCGCTGTTGACGGCATCAGCCTCACTGTGAATGCTTGCCTGCCAAAGGCTTTTGAGGTTAGCATTATTCCACATACTGCCAAAATGACTACACTGGGTTTTAAGAAAGTCGGGGATATGGTGAATGTTGAGACCGATATGATCGGAAAATACGTGGAACGTTTCATACAGCCCTTTGTTGATGGGGCTAAGACGTCCCGGACAAGGACATCGATTGATGAGACGGTACTTACAAAGGCAGGGTTCATGTAATTGCAGACAACCCATGTGAGGAGAAAGGGATGGGACGGATATCTATCGAAGAGGCAGTAGAAGATATCAGGCAGGGCAAGATGGTCATTCTCGTGGACGACGAGGATCGTGAAAATGAAGGTGACCTGACCATGGCGGCCGAAATGGTTACACCGGAGGCGGTCAACTTCATGACAAGGTACGGCAGGGGTCTGGTCTGTTTGTCTTTGACACCTGAACACGCAGACGGCTTGGACTTGCCCGTTATGGTAACGGACAACACCTCACGCTTCCAGACCGCTTTTACTGTTTCCATAGAGGCCAGGCGTGGAGTGAGCACCGGAATTTCAGCCGCAGACAGGGCTAGAACCATCCTGACTGCTGTGGCAGACGATGCCGGGCCCCATGATTTGGTTCGTCCTGGACACGTATTTCCCCTTCGGGCTCGGAAGGGCGGTGTGATTGTCAGAAGCGGACAGACAGAAGGATCAGTGGACCTGGCAAGGCTTGCAGGTCTGAAGCCGGCAGGGGTAATCTGTGAGATCATGAATGAAGACGGGACCATGGCTCGGAGGCCTGACTTGGAAAGGTTTTCAAAGACACACGGCATTGGGATCTGCACTATTGCAGATTTGATCGAATATCGGCTCCGAACCGAGTGTTTTGTACGTGAGGTAGCCACTACCGTGATTCCGACTTGTATTGCAGGTGAGTTCAAGACCATCGTTTATGAAAATGATGTGGATGATTTATTGCATATAGCTTTTATCAAAGGGGAGATCGATTCTTCCAAACCGGTCCTAGTTCGCGTCCACTCGGAATGTCTTACTGGTGATGTGTTTGGGTCCTTGCGGTGTGATTGCGGCGAACAGCTTAAAGCGGCCATGAAGATGATGGAGGAGGAAGGCACGGGGGTTCTTCTATATATCCGTCAAGAAGGAAGAGGTATCGGGTTGCTGAACAAGATGAAGGCGTATGCCCTCCAGGATCAAGGGCATGATACAGTGGAGGCCAATGAGATGCTCGGGTTCCAGGCGGACTTAAGGAATTACGGCATCGGCGCTCAAATACTGGTGAGTTTGGGGGTCCGCAAGATGCGCTTAATGACTAACAATCCCAAGAAAATCGTGGGGCTGGAGGGCTACGGCCTTACCATGGTGGAACAGGTACCCATCGAGATGAAACCTAACGAGTATAATCAAGACTACTTGAGATGCAAGAAATCGAAGATGGGGCACCTATTGAAACTCGACCGCAAATCTTGAGGAGGAGCGATCATGCCAAATGTCTATGAAGGAAAAATATCCGGCGAGGGGAAAAAAATCGGTGTGATTGTGAGTCGCTTTAATGATTTTATCAGCGATCGACTTCTTAGCGGGGCCCTGGATGCCTTAGCCCGTCACGGGACCCATGATGAAGATATCGACATCGTCAAGGTGCCCGGTTCGTTTGAAATTCCACTCATGGCAAAGAAGATGGCTCAAAGGCGAAAGTATGACGCTATTGTCTGCCTTGGGGCTGTAATCCGTGGTTCTACCCCACATTTTGAGTACGTGAGCGCAGAAGTTTCCAAGGGAATAGCCTTGGTCTCACTGGAGTCCGGAGTGCCGGTCATCTTTGGCGTGATCACCACGGACACCTTGGAGCAAGCCATAGAAAGAGCCGGCTCGAAATCCGGAAATAAAGGTTGGACTGCTGCGGTGGCCGCCATGGAGATGGCGAGTGTAGTAAAATCGCTTGATGAAAGTTGATGGGGGTGAGCCGACTCAGGCGGGCATGTGAATCTGCCTGGGGGAGCGCGGCCGTTTGTTGGGTTTATACGAAACCGTCAAGATATGGGAAATCGGCGGCGATCAAGAGAGCTTGCCATGCAGGCTCTGTTTCAGATGGACATAAGCGGGGATCACTCAAGGGAAGCCATTGAGTTATTCTGCAAGCACTTCGAGGTGTCGAAGAAGGCTAAGCCTTTCTTCCTTCGACTCGTAGAGGGTGTTACGGCTTGCCAAGATGAACTTGATCGCTTAATTGAGCGCTTTTCGGATAACTGGAAAATCAGTCGCATGTCCGGTATGGATCGCAATATTATGAGGATAGCTGTCTACGAGTTACTTTACTGTGATGACATTCCGCCAAAAGTCTCCATCAACGAAGCAATTGACATAGGAAAAAAATTCGGAACCGAACACTCTTCCGCCTTTATCAATGGTATTCTGGACAGTATCCACATTTTCTCAGAAGGCGGAGACCCTGCCCCGCCTACCGAGTCGATGCAATAATACAGCTGACCTTGATAGGCTTGCACAAC
>CAZCWQ010000192.1:0-2935 GCA_964502365.1 uncultured Desulfobacterales bacterium
TTCACCCTTGACGCCTTGCATCTGGGGCATCCTCGACTTTCGCTCAATTAGGGTAGAACATTTTCAAAGGGCTAAACTGTTACGAAAGGAGCCATTGATGAAAAAGGTATGGATCACTTCGCTGGGACGCTCTGAAGAGTTGGTGAAAAAGCTTATGGCGCAACTGAAAACTTATGGTTTTGAGGTGAACGGCCATTTTTGGGAGGATGATCTGGAAAAGGTTGCCTGGATGAAGGTAAGGCAGGAATTGATCGATTCAAAGGTTGTCCTTTGGGCTATCTTGGCTTCTGATAAGGAGTTGCAGGCTCCGGCCATTCGATATGGACTTTCTCTTCTGAACATCACGGTCCAAGCCCAAAGGAGTTTGGATTTTCCTGTCGTGATATTGCAGACAGAGGGCGAGACGATCTCGTCTGATTCATTGACTACTCCTCTAAAAGGGGTGGACATTTTGTCAGCTTCCAGTGCCACCTTAGGGGCAAAACTTGTGGCTAAGGCGCACACCACTCCCAAGGGAGAGACTGCCTCAGATTATCGTCTTGATCTTTACGGAAATGCCCAGATCGGACAATGGTTTGAGGTCGGACCCATGGACTCATCTTGGTCTGGAGGGATGTTTGCAGTGTCAGATGCGGAAATCGCCTTTCACGGAGTGGGTCCCAAAGGAAGCCTTCCGAGTCAGTCCGTGCTTAACTATCCAATGGAGGGCTTGAAATTGAATCTTGGTGACAAGGAATATACAGCCTGGGCTGTTCAGAATGAAATTAACCATGGGACTTCTTATTTTGTGAAGGTGAAAGGCTTTCCAGACTCCATTCTTTTCGGGCCATACTCTAGCGAGGAAGATGCAGAGGTATACGTCGTGGGACTGAAGTGAACCTTTTAGATTGACATTTTTCCAATAGCCTGTTATACAACATATGAAAATATAAGAAAAAAAAGGACTATTCTTATGGAACAACAAGAAATCTCTCGCAAGGACTTGGACAGCCAGGAATTCTTGGAACTTCGTCAGGCCACTGAAAAGATTGCCAATGCTTTGGACAAACGGCTAAAGGCTCATCTGACAGTCTTGCGTCCGCTTTTTGTCCCAAGAAAGTTGTTCGGAACGTATATAAAGAGCTCGGCCATGCAAGAGGTCCCTGGAGCAGACAAGGCCTTTGCCGAACTTCAGGAGCAATATGCGGCTGTCTGTGCCAAGCCCTTTGACTTGCCCAAGAAACTTCGTCCCCCCTTGCCACCCATTTCAAATCAACTGGAGGGAACGCCTCTTCGGTACTCTCTCCACATTGGAGACTCACAGGACAAGGGGACAAACATTACCTCTCCCACCAGGTGGATTCTTTCGTACAAAGGTGAATGCCCCTTGAACCGTTTGAAGGCCATGCTTAGTGGGGCTGAGACTCGCCAGGCAGATGACATAAAACAGGCCCTGATTGACCACTTGGCTATTGTTGTCTTTTTAAAGTATTTTCCTGGCTTGACTCAGTTGTTCCAAGATCTTCGCTACGAGGTCGAAACCAGAAAGCTGTCTGACTTAGGGGGCCTTCCTGTGGTGGTTTTAAAGGCACCGATAGAGACATTCCTTCCGCCAGACGATTTCATCCAACAAGTCACACAGCTATCAGGAATTCCGGCCTTCCAAGAAATTGTCGATCTTGAAGGGCTGGAAAATATCCCGGATCCCTTGAAGGAGTCTCTAAGAGACATCTTGGGTAATTCTTAGGCCTCCATTTTACTTCCTTTTCATAGAGAACTATTCCACAGTGGCCTATCCCTTACCGCCATGGTAGCTTATGTCCCCATCTGGACTATTGTTTTTGGTAGCCAGAAATGGTAAAAGAAATTTATGAAAGAAAAGTCAGTTAGTGCGCTGTTAGTCTTTGCATTTATTTGCCTTATTCCAAGCCGATTTTCATGGGCCGGGCAGGTGGTTACAGAAGAAGTCAAATTGTGGGCAAAAGAGGCGTTGCAACAGGAAAAGGCCCTCAAGACCACGACTGCATCCAATACCCTGGCGGTCCTCTACTTTCATAACGAGACAGGCCTAGGAAAGTTGGATCTTCTTCAAAAAGGTCTTACCCTGATGCTGATTACTGACCTTTCCAAAGTAAAAGAGATACAGGTGGTGGAAAGGGTCAAGATCCAGGCACTTGCGGAAGAATTAGGCCTGGGTGTTTCTGCCTTGGTTGAAGTCAGGACCGCCCCCCGCGTGGGGAAATTGTTGGGAGTTCAACACCTGGTCGGAGGAGACATCGTGAAAGGCAAAATGGAGGATTTCCAGTTAAGGTCCGATCTGTTAATAGTGCCGACCGAAAGGGTCTTGGGCCAGCCCATGGCAGAGGGTAAGCTGCTTTCAGAATTGTTTCGTATGGAAAAGGATCTGCTTTTCGAGATTATCAAACTGTTGAAAATTGAACTTTCCCCCAAGCTAAGAAAGGAGGCACAAAAACCTCTGACGACCAGCACTAATGCCTTTGTCTACCTGCTTGAGGGGATCAAGCACAGCGATCTTAGAGATTATTCAAAGGCGAGTGAATTTTATCAAAAAGCTTTGGAAGAAGATCCGGACCTGGCTTTGGCGAAAGAAGCCATTGAGGAGATACAAGAGCTACATAGCCCTTCTGGTGGAGGGAAGAATGGGTGTGGCTCATCCGGAAAGAAACCTTGTGCGCGCGACCGCAACAAATTGAGGAACTCTGTCAGAAGAAGGTAAGTTCAGACCACCAGAAACTGACAACTTTCAATTGAGCAGTTTCGCTCGATTGAGCATTTGCAAGCTATTCTACCAGCTCTGCCGTTGCTTTCTGCGCGGCTTTGAGCCATCCAGACAGATCGGCGCTTGAAGTAATCTGTTCGGCGGCCCCTAGGATCTTGCCGGTTTCCACTTCCACCAGTCGTAAATCGAGGCGCATATGATCTGCAATGACTTGAT
>CAZCWQ010000193.1:0-2856 GCA_964502365.1 uncultured Desulfobacterales bacterium
AGACGCCCTCATCGATCAACCGGTTGAGAACTTTGATAATAGGTATATAGGTCTCGGTAGTTGCTTCAAAAAACCACCGCTCTTCCAAGAATGTCTCATATTCTGGATGGCGTACGTACGGCAAATGCGCATGAAGGATAAGGGCAAGACAGCCTTTAGGCATTTTTTGCTCCTTCAAAGTTCCTGAGAATGTTTTCGTAATACATATAGTGTTGGGCAGCGGTCTTTTCCACGGAAGGAGTCTCATTTGCTGTCTTTCTTGCAACTAGGCGAAGCACGCTTCCCTGCAAAGGATTGGAGAGCAGTTCTTGAATTCCCCATATAATGGAGCCTGGATTGTCAAATGTCACCAGTCCGTTCTCTCCGTGCAGTACGCAGTCCAGACATGCCTGATGAGTAGTCAGTACTGGTCTGCCGCACCCAATTGCCATGCGAGCCAGCCCTTGGTCCTGCCATGTGCGTGCCGGTATAACTACAAAATCCGAGGCCATGAGAAGGGCCTCAAATACGTCCCTGGAGACATCTCCCACGAACCTGCATCGATGGCCGATACCGGCGTGCCAGACTCGGCCTTCTAATTCCCTTTTTAACGGACCTTCGCCGGCAAATACAAACTGTGCCGCACTGTTATTCCGACAGACGGTCGGCAGGCCATCCACTAGGAGATCCGCACCTGCCGCGTGAGAGATTTCACCGGCAAAAAGTACAACCGGTGTATCCTGGCTCAGGCCGAACCAGCGCCTTACTTCAGAAGGATTCAAGAGATTGTCAGGAGAATCTCCAATTAGAGCGTCAGGCAGGATAACCACCTTTTCAGGTGGAGCGCCATAGAATTCGATCACCTCCCGGCGAGCGGACGAATGGGGAATAATGATCAGGTCTGCCCCTTGGACTCCCTTCTTTTCCCACCTGCGGATCGTGGAGGAAAGACGATTCAGCTTGCTTGCTTGTGCGCGCTCGTATTCTGTGGAATGAAGCGTGAGTACCATCGGCAGATTCAGTCTTTTTGCCGCAGTCAACCCAACTGCCGAGGAATACCAATCGTGGCAGTGGACTATGTGAAAAGGGGTTTTCTTATTACTGGCAGTGAGTTGTTTGTGGATCTTTTTTGAAAGAGCGTTTATTGTTCTCACCAAGGATTCACTGTCTACTCCGCTTGCGTCATTCTTTCGAGGTGTGAACAATTGCACCCTTACTCCGAATTTCTTGAGCCTCAGTGAAGACCTCTTGACTAAAGAACTCAGAGGGCTGTCAAAGGTAGCTGTATGGTTCACGTCTAGGAATACCACCGCGACAGAGAGCGGCCTGTTCCTGTTTATCCTGGATAACTCCCGGTTCATTCTTTCATAGACCGGCGCATCAAAAATGTTCTCGATTGCAACGATCCTGTTTAACGTCCTTCCAACAAAGAGACCGGCAATTTCATAGTCTCCTGAAGGTCGGTCACGGTCAAAAAATGCAGTATTGGACCGGGCAATACAACGAAAGGAGCCGTCTTCAAATCTGAAGCCGATCTCGGCAAGATAGCTCCTCGCCAAACGGCCCATTGCAAAATAGTAATTGCCTGAAAGTCCATTGACCTCTAAATCAAAAAACATGTGTGCGTTAAAACCATCAAAGAGGATATCTGTTACATCGTAGACGCGCACAACCATACGTGAGCCCTTGAATCGCTGTCCGTGTGTCAGCTTGAGTGCTCCCACAGATTCTTCTTGGATCTGCCAGTCCACATAGCCGAGGCGCGGATTGACCATGAGGAGGGTAACATGATCGCCGGTAAGAGGGATCGGATACTTCGCTCCTACCTTCCAGGCGACTTTCCTTAGTTCGTCTTGAGAAAAACATTTTGAGGTTTTCTTCATGCGTTCAACAAATTCCTTTCACGCGGCCGGGATGCAACGCCGTTTACCACCTGACTCTTGGACTACATAGAGCTTATCCGCTCCTCGTAAACTGACAGGAGGAAGGTGGTAGCCAGAGGCTGTGTGAAAAGAAATCCTATAAAAAATGACCCTCCAATTCCTGAAATTGCCAGAAACAAGATAGCCACCACTATGTGTTCAGATATGTTACCCCGAACTGCCATGAAGTAGCTCTTCTTGACTGCTTCAATCAATCCCAATTTCTTATCAGTCATAAGCGGCAACATATATAGACAGCTAAAGGATATTGCCACTATGAGGAGAAACCCAGGGATAACAAAGAATATGAAACCGACGATAACGGCTATAATCGTAATTATCCAGAACGCAAGCAACGGGAAAAACAGTTTCATCTGCGAAAAGAGATCCTGGATCCTTGGCTCACGCCCCTCTCTTGTCATCAGCAGTATGGAGTGCACATATCCTGCCGTCGTCACAGGAGCCAGGATGCCGAGGGTGATAGCTGAAATGGCAGCCATAACCAAGGTCATCAAGATCAGGGACACAACGAACTGTAAAGTCAATTCCCAAGCCTTGACCATGTGCTTCTTGAAATCCATTGTTTCTCCTTGCTTCCCGATTCTTTCCGATAAATGGGCATTATTCATAAAGCTTTGACTAACACCCTAACGGAGTGAAAAAGACGAACCCTGGTATCCACGTCACGGCTTTCCGCTGTTCCGGCTGACGGACTTGCAGCAAGATCAAAATGGAAACTATCACAAAACATGTCTGGCGACAAGGAACATGCCGGCACACGATAGCCTGTCAATAGCACTAGACATTGTCAAGTGCGGTTAGACCTTGGCCGTTGTGCGCGCAGAGGCCATGAACGAATTGTTGCGTGGCACAACATTGTACTAAGAAATGAAGCAGGCGGCATTGTTGGCTCCCTGAGTTCTGGAGATGACATCACGGAGATGAAGCAAAGAGA
>CAZCWQ010000194.1:0-2854 GCA_964502365.1 uncultured Desulfobacterales bacterium
ACCTATAAGGAACAGATCGCTGAGCTGCAAAACAAGGACCTTTCCACTTTTGGTTTCCTTGGTTATCCAGTGCTGCAAGCTGCTGATATTATCATGTACAAGGCAAACGGTGTACCTGTGGGTATTGATCAGGCTCCTCATGTGGAACTCACCAGAGAGATTGCGCGGCGTTTCAACTACTTCTACGGGGACATCTTCCCCATCCCGGAAACTATTCTGACGGAAACACCCAAGATCCTTGGCATAGATCGTCGCAAGATGAGCAAGAGTTACAATAATGCCATATTTCTCTCAGACTCCCCGAAGGAGATCCAAGTCAAGGTCGGCCAGATGATTACAGACCCGCAGCGGGCACGCCGGAGCGACTCGGGCAGACCGGATTTTTGCAATGTTTTTAGCTTTCATCAGCTTTACTCCGACGAGCAGACTGTTCACCGCATTAATACGGAATGCCGAGAGGCCCAAATCGGCTGTGTGGAGTGCAAGAAAATGATGGCTGAAAATCTCATTAAGGCCTTGGAGCCGATCCGAGACAAACGATCGCACTACGAAGCCCACCCGGAAACGGTTAGGGCCATTATTGAGGACGGAAACCAAAAGGCGCGGGCAGTAGCCCGCAAGACCATGGATGAGGTTCGAGCTGCTGTGAGGATTTAGGCCATAGTGGAACAAACACAAGCTCATGCCGCATATCGGGTGAATCTGGGGGATCTTTTTGAAGGTCCCATGGATCTTCTTGTCTATCTTGTGAAAAAAAACGAGTTAGATCTTTACGACATCCCGATCGCTTTAATCACTGAGCAGTACTTAGAATACCTAAAACTGATGAGAGCCATGAACATAGACGTTGCCGGAGAGTTTCTAGTTATGGCCGCCACTCTAGCGCATATAAAGTCGCGCATGCTATTGCCCATTGATGATGACCAAGAAGAGGCCGAGGATCCCCGGATGGAGATCATAAGGCCTTTAGAAGAATACTTACAGCTCAAATATGCAGCTGAAGATTTGACAAGTCGGAACCAGCTTGACTGGGATGTCTTTGTTCGGAGCCATGGCGAGGGTGAATCTGCGTACGAACAGTACGAAGACCTGGTCCAGGTCAGCCTTTTTGAACTCATTGATGCCTTTCAGAAACTGGTAAAGCGGGTATCCACAGAAGAGTTTGTTCATATTACAGCTGATACTATGTCCATAAAGAACAGGATTTCTGAGATCGCCGACCTTTTAGAACTGCACGGTTCCGTGACATTTGAAGAGCTTTTCCAACAACAAGCCAACAAGGAACAGATTATCGTTACGTTCCTGGCTATTCTCGAAATGGCTAAATCTCAAGTCATACGGATAATGCAGCACGTGAATTCAGGAATAATCAGGATTTTCAATGGATAATTTAAAGGCCATCGTCGAAAGCTTGCTCTTTGCATCGGACACGCCCCTCACCGCTGACAAGATCAAGTCGATCATTCAGGTCAATGATCGTAAGGTCGTAGCCAGTGTCCTCACGAGCCTGGCCGAGGAATATGATGCCCAAAAGCGGGGCTTTCTACTAAGAGAAGTGGCCGGGGGATATCAACTCCGAACACGCCCCGAATATCGGGAGTGGGTGAGGCGGATGAAGCAGGGCAGGCCTTCTCGTCTGAGCCGCCCTGCCATGGAAACCCTTGCCATTGTTGCCTATAAACAACCCGTCCTTCGAAGCGACGTGGAACACTTGAGGGGTGTAGACTGTGGGGGAACGTTGAAGACCCTCCTTGAACGCGGACTGATCCGTGTATTGGGTCGAAAAGATCTGCCGGGCCGGCCAATAGTCTATGGAACCACTAAGCATTTTTTGGAGATCTTCGATATGAAAGATCTCAGCGAGCTACCCACATTAAAGGACCTGGCGGATCTCGGAGAAGCATGGCCGAACGACTCCACGTAGTCTTAGCCCGTGCCGGTATCGCCTCTCGACGTCAAGCAGAAAAACTGATCCGTGAGGGCCGCGTTACAGTAAACGGCACCGTGGTGGTCAGGCCCGGCACCCAGGTCGAGTGGGGCGAAGACGCCGTACGTGTGGACAACCGACTTATCAGGGGATCCGAGGCCAAGGTTACTATCATACTCAACAAACCAAAACGGGTAGTGACAACTTCCCACGATCCTCGCGGACGCCCGACAACAGCCCAGCTTGTCAGGAGCGTCAAGGCGCGCATCTTTCCAGTAGGACGTCTTGATTACCACACCGAGGGACTTCTGATCCTTACCAATGATGGAGAACTGGCCCAGCGCCTTCAGCATCCCCGGTATGGCATCCCAAAAACCTATCACACTAAAATAAAGGGTTTGCCCTCTCAACAGACCCTGACCCGTCTAAGATCCGGTGTGATGTTGGATGACCGCCGAACCGCCCCGGCCAAGGTCAAAAAAGCAGGCTCAACCGGCACAAATACGTGGCTTCAAATCACCATAACAGAAGGGAGAAACCGTCAGGTTCGGCGTATGTGCGCGGCTGTGGGACATCCGGTGATGAAACTGAGGCGGATCCAATATGGTCCCGTCCGGCTCGGAAACCTGAAAGCTGGAACCTACCGGCACATGACTCCTAGTGAGATGAAGAGGCTTCAAGAATACCTCAACAGGCAAAACAAAAAAACTTGACTTCGGGCCCCTTACCCCTTATGTGTTGGGTAATTGAAGTGAGACCTTTCAAAAAACTCCTTTTCACTTGTTGCTATGGGCGGTTAACTCAGCGGGAGAGTGCCATCCTCACACGGTGGAAGTCCGCGGTTCGAATCCGCGACCGCCTACCAAGAATTGATCAATGAACAGACGAGATTTTCTTAAACGATCAATTGGCCTCTTAGCTGGCGGA
>CAZCWQ010000195.1:0-2796 GCA_964502365.1 uncultured Desulfobacterales bacterium
TACTATGGCAGGCGGGTCAAGGGTTCGCGGTAGCATACTACAGCTTCACCCTTGAGGCCTTGCATCTGAGGCATCCTCGACTTTCGCTCAATTAGGGTTATATCAAAGAGCGAGGCGAGGTCCTGTAAAGGTCTACAAATTCTGACGTAGGCACAAACTTTGCAGAGCATGGACAATGTTTCACCAGGGGGTCAAAGAGCCGAAATTATCCCTAGTATTTGGTGGCCATAGTTTTGGTAAGCGCGTAAGTACTTGACAATGAATGCCTCCACTGTTAACAGATCGCGCTGATAGTCTCAGCCCTTGCCTCATGGTAAGGGTTTTTCCATAAAGAGACCATCCTAGCGCACAGGAGAACATCGCATGAGGCTTCACCTTAGAGAAGCGATTTTGGCTGTTTTTGTTTGCACACTGTTGGCTTGTTCGACGCCGAAGCACAAGGAGACATATTCCTTGGCTCATGAATCGAACACGATCGAGTCCGCTGAGCCCTGTGTAGAAGAAGCAAGAGATCTGTCCGGCAAACCCGTGGAGGCCCAGCCGACCGGACAGTCAACGCTCCCGATCAGGCCTATTCACACTCCCGCCTTCAAAGAAGACCAGGAAATGGCCGCAAATGGGGCTGAATCAAACGACGAACACACCGAGGCGTCCAGCGCGAGCCCGAGCGCTGAGACAAAGAACCCCAAAGAAGCACAGCACATCCTCGATGAAGCCTTGGAGTTTTGCCAGGCCTCACAAGATTTCTGGGGGGAAGGCGATTTTGAAAATGCCATTGCCTCACTGGATCAGGCATACAGCCTAATCTTGCAGGGGAATACCAGCGAGGATCCAAAGTTGATCCAACAGAAAGAGGACATCCGATTTATGATCTGCAAGCGGATGCTGGAGATCTATGCCTCACAACGCACCGTGGTCAATGGTAACCACAATGCCATCCCAATGGTCATGAACCGACATGTGCAGAAAGAAATTGATCTGTTCAAGGGTCCGGAGAGGAAGTTCTTTCTGAATGCCTACAAACGTTCCGGGAGATACCGCCCTGAGATCCTTAAGGCACTTGAGGAGGCAGGACTGCCGAGCGAGCTGTCATGGCTTCCGCTGATCGAAAGCGGCTTTAAGATTAAGGCCCTGTCCAGGGCTCGTGCCCTCGGTTTGTGGCAGTTCATACCCTCCACGGGTTATAAGTTTGGTCTGAAAAGGGACCAGTGGATAGATGAACGAATGGACATAGGCAAGTCTACCCAGGCGGCTATTGTCTTTCTTCAAGAGCTTCACAAGATATTCGGCGACTGGAGCACGGTGCTGGCAGCATACAACTGTGGAGAGGCCAGGGTCTTGAGTGTCATTCGCCATCAAAACATCAACTATCTCGACAATTTTTGGGATCTTTTTGAAAGGCTCCCATGGGAAACAGCCCGCTATGTGCCCCGGTTCCTTGCGGCACTTAACATTATCAATAACCCACAAAAATTCGGATTCGATCTGAAGCCCCCAGATCCCCCTCTCACTTATGAACTGGCAACAGTACCCAAACAGGTGCGCTTGAAGGACATAGCCAAGGTGCTGGATGTGCCCACGAAGAGCCTTGAAACGTTGAATCCAGAACTCCGCTATAAAGTGACCCTCCCAGGGCCCTATGAACTCAAGGTGCCTGAGGGAAAGGGCCAGATTTTGAGTGCAAGGCTTGACGACATCCCCGTATATACGCCACCCAGTAGGTTCTACGAGTATCATCGGGTCAGACGAGGTGAGACCTTGTCACATCTGGCGCGGCGCTACCGCACCAGCATCCGTGCGATTATGCAAACCAACAACCTGCGGAGACAAAACTACCTCAGAGTAGGACAAAAGCTGAAAATCCCTGTCAGACGGAGAGGGCGTACTTACGCCATAGCAAGTGCGGCCGCCGATTCCGATTTGTCAAAACCCTTAAAGCATCACGTCAGGCGGGGTGATTCACTGTGGCTGGTGGCCCGAGCCTATAACACAAACATCCAGGAGATCATGCGTCTCAACAATCTGAGAAGTACCAGGCTGCACATTGGCCAAGTACTCATCATCCGCAAGGGGATGCATGACGAGGAGCCAGAGGAGGGCACTACCAAGACGTATCGGGTCAAACGAGGTGACACTCCCTATCAGATCGCCATGTTGTATAATATGAAGCTGGAACGGCTTCTTCGCATAAATGACCTGACGCCAAGATCAAAGATATATCCGGGCCAGGCGTTGCTGGTAGAAGCAAAATAGGCGCGGCAAAGAAAGAAGGGCCCTCAAGCATATATGTCCAGCAGACTACCTTTTTCAAAACGGACCGGGCGTTTTGCAGGGCTTGAAACTGGGTCCCTGGACCCTTCAGCGTGCTTGTTGCTGAGGCATTGATGGATGGTGTTGGGAAGCCTCCGAACAGACGTATTTACCTTGGCAACGGGAAAAAGTGTTATATTTTCTTGGTGTTTTACCAGCATTTCTTTCTCCCTTCACACTCACCCTTCATGTCTATTTACATCAAACACCGTGCCAATACTACCACCATACAATTTCACAATAGTTTTAGATGGTTAGCGAGTTCGACCATAGCTGATGTGTAAAAATATTCACACATTACCGGCCTGGGTGCTGTAAAAACGTTTCTCTAAAGTGTAAAAAAGTGCATACTGCTCACTGAAACTTTGAGATCTTTGTAGAACCTCGTCTCGCTCTTTTATATGAGGTTTTTGACCCATCTTCGGACTTGTTCACTAAATCGCAAGAACTCTCCGCCTGCGGCGTTCCGCCTCCGGCGGATCAAAC
>CAZCWQ010000196.1:0-2772 GCA_964502365.1 uncultured Desulfobacterales bacterium
AGGTTTTTCGCATAGTGGTAGACCTTTGCCGCCTTTATCAGGGTTTTGCTGGGGACACAGCCGTAGCGCAGACAGTCTCCACCCAGTCTCTCTTTTTCAATCAAGGCTGTCTTGGCCCCGAGTTGAGCCGCCCCGGCAGCCACGGTCAGCCCTGCCGCACCTCCCCCAATAATGATCATGTCATAATCGTACTTAGACATTGCAAATTTCCTTCTTATTTGCGCTTCGGCCTACCCGCTGTTCCGACACGTGCGGCCGTCATCCCTCATCATTTCGTCCGCCTCCTGCGGTCCCCAAGTGCCTGCTTTGTAAAAATGCAAAGCCTGGTCACGATTCTCACATGTCTCGCAGGCTCCAAGAATGGGGGAGAGATAGGCCCAGCACTGCTCTACCCCGTCTTGGTGCACGAACAGCATATGATCGCCCAGCAGACAATCCAGGATAACCTTTTCGTAGGCACCCAGGAACGTGCCCTCTTGAACCGAGCTGTAATGAAAATCCATGGTCACGGGTTGAAGGCAAACCTTTGCGCCGGGAAGTTTGGTCTGAAAGGTCATGGTAATCCTCTCGTCAGGTTGAATGCTCAGGACCAGTACATTCGGATGAATGGTCTCAGGCAACACATTGCGAAACATGAGATTTGGGACCTGTTTGAACTGGATGGCAATCTCAGTGATCTTCTTTGCCATCCTCTTGCCCGAACGGAGATAGAACGGCACTCCCTGCCAACGCCAGTTGTCGATGAACACCTTGGCGATTGCAAAGGTGGGGGTCAGTGAGTGGTCATCGACCCCTGGTTCTTCCCTGTATCCGGGCACAGAATGTCCGGCCGTGGTTCCTGCTGTGTACTGGCCGAGAACAAGGTGCTCATCAATTCTTTTGACAGGAAAAGGCCGAAGAGACCGAAACACCTTAATCTTTTCATCCCGCACCCTGTCAGCTTCAAACAGGGAGGGGGGCTCCATGGCGGTCAGCGCCAACAGTTGGAGCATATGATTTTGGAACATATCCCTCAGGACACCCGCCTGTTCGTAATAAAGTGCTCGGTGTTCCACACCCAAGGTTTCGGCAGCCGTGATTTGCACATGATCAACGTATCGCCTGTTCCATATAGGTTCGAAAATTGCGTTGGCAAAGCGAAACATCAACATGTTTTGGACGGTTTCCTTGGCTAAGTAATGATCTATTCGATAAGTCTGGTCCTCACGAAACCATTCATGAATGTGCCGATTCAAATCCTGAGCGCTTTGTAGGTCCCGGCCGAAAGGCTTTTCAATGACCACACGGGACCAACCGGACCAACCCTCGTTTTCCTTTGAAAGAAAGGCCTTGCCGAGGTCCCGGATGATCTTGACGTACTGAGCCGGCGGCACGGCAAGATAAATGAGCCTGTTTCCTGGTATATTGAGGTCACCAAACCGGTTCTTCAAGAAATCTGCGAGTTCCGAATAGGGCGAATCCGCATTAGGGTTTATATTCATATAATAGAGGCGTGACACAAATTCGTCCCAGTCCTTTTCAATCAGCTCTTCTCTCCCAAACGTCCGTATGTGCTCTCTAATAAAGCCCCGATACTCATTCGTGTCCATCTGATTGAGATCCACACCCACAATCAGGAAAGGCTCAGGCAGCCCGCCATTCTTAAAGAGCCTGAAAAGGGAATGTATCAGCTTTCTTCGCGCCAGGTCCCCACAGGCTCCGATGACTACTATGGCACATGGATCAGCAGGGGCCTCAATGGCACACGACCCAGGTCCCATAAGGGGTAGTTCCTCGACCTTAACCACGGTCGTGGCGACTTCATTTGTATGACTGTCTTGATCCACTTTTCTCTCAGCTGTCCTTTTTCTTTACTCCATGTCCGCCAAACTCATCACGCAGCGCTGCGATCACTTTGGCAGTGAAGGATTCTTCCTGGCGAGAGCGAAAACGTTCCAAAAGGGATAGTGTAATGAGTGGTATCGGAGTATCCTGTTCTATCGCTTCCGCCACTGTCCACCGACCTTCTCCGGAGTCCTGGATATAATCCCGTACAGAGTCTAAATGAGGATCTTTCCTAAAGGCGTCTTCAGCCAGTTCCAGGAGCCATGAGCGGATGACACTGCCCTGGTTCCATAAATGTGCAATCTTTTCAAGGTCAAGGTGAAATTCTCCTTTGGCACGAAGGATCTCAAAACCCTCTGCATAGCCTTGAAGGAGGGCATATTCGATGCCGTTGTGCACCATCTTTACAAAATGCCCGGCGCCACTAGGCCCGACAAAGGCGTAGCCATCCTCGGGTGCCAAGGTCTTGAACACGGGCTCGACTTTCTCAAATGCGTGTTCTTGCCCACCAATCATCAGACAGTAGCCGACCTTCAGTCCCCAAATGCCGCCACTTGTACCTGCATCGAGCAGCGAAACGCCCCGGACTTGAAGCTCCTTGGCCCTCCTCATGGAATCTTTATAAAGGGAATTCCCTCCATCGATTATGATTGCTCCTTTTCCCAAGAAAGATGACAAAGACATGAGAGTCTCTTCGGTGGGATGCCCGGACGGGACCATAACCCAAACGGTCTTAGGCTCATCCAGTTTGCCAACCAGTTCCCGGAGGGAACCCGCAGGGAAGGCTCCTTTGTCCGCGGCTGCATTTACCGCCTCTATGACCGGATCATAGGCGATTATCTCGTGCCCTCCGTTTATCAGCCTCTCAACCATCGGTCCGCCCATTTTCCCCAGACCGACAAAACCGATCTTCATGTCATTTCCCCTTGTCATTTGCGTGCTTGTGAT
>CAZCWQ010000197.1:0-2767 GCA_964502365.1 uncultured Desulfobacterales bacterium
CATCAGCGCTCAATGCTAAAGAATTACAAAGAGTTGCAAGTCTGGCAAAAGTCATACGAACGCTGATCCCTCTTCTCCAACTAAATTGGAGAAGAACCCAATAAAAAGGCCGCTATTGCCGATGAATGTGCTCGATATTGTCATAAGTGTAATTGTGGTGTTTTGTCTAGTTCGCGGAATCTTCCGCGGGATCATAAAAGAAATGACATCTATTGTGGGGATTTTTGTGGGTTTCTATGGGGCATACATGTACTATCCTCTGTTGGCGAAGTGGCTTTCCGAGTTGATTACCAATAAATCATATCTGTATATACTTAGTTTTTTGATCACGTTCACAATCCTCTTTGTGACCATTGGATCTGTAGGCGTAATCCTCAAACATTTGTTCAAAGTAGCCGGATTGGGCTGGGCAGATCGCCTGATGGGCGGTGCCCTTGCCATTATTAAGGCTGTTCTGATCGTATCGGTCTTGCTAATCCCTGTTACAGCATTTCTGCCCAAGAATTCTCCAGTGATAAGGCATTCCCGCATTGCTCCTTATGTGTCCTTCGGTTCAGAAAAGATTGTTGCTGCGGTACCCAGGGAAATGAAAGAAAAGTTTCGTGATAACATCAAAGCTTTAAAGGCGTCGTGGAAAAGGCCATAGCCTCGACGAACAATTACTTTGACCGCCTTGTTGCCATGGTGCGGACTCTTCGTAGCGATCGTGGCTGCCCGTGGGATCAGGCACAAACGCCGGAGACAATCAAGGTCTACTTGATAGAAGAGGCCTATGAAGTTGTGGAGGCCATTGAGTCCGGCAATTATGAGGATGTATGTGGCGAACTGGGGGACTTGCTCTTTCACATTGTCTTTTTGGGAAGAATCTTTGAGGAGGTTGGGGCGTTCAACACCAAGGATGTGGTTAAGACCATAACCGAGAAAATGATTCGCCGGCATCCACACGTGTTTGGTGAAGCTCAGGTATCCAGTGTGGATGAAGTTGCGGAGCAATGGCACGAGATTAAAGCGACTGAAGCTGAAGACAAAGCGAGAAGCGGAGCATCTTTCCTTGATGCTGTACCAAAGAAGCTTCCAGCCTTGATGCGGGCCTATCGCTTGGTAAAACGGGCCTCCAGAGTTGGCCTTGATTGGCAGGATGAGTCCTGCGTGCTCGTTAAGCTTGAAGAAGAGCTAGACAAGCTTGGAGCTGTGCTGAAAAAGGGTAATGTGGAGGACTTAGCGGAAAAATTCGGGGACCTGCTTTTTACTATGGTAAGCCTAAGCCCTTTTATAGGAGTTCATCCTGAAACAGCCCTTACGCAAGCTGCTTCAAAATTCGTCAAACGATTTGAATTCGTTGAAAAGGCCCTGAAGCATCAAGGTCGCACCATGGAGTCCGTTTCCATTGAGGAGATGGACAGTATGTGGAAGGAACACAGGAAGTGACTTTGTCTTGAGGCGCGACCTTCCCTGCACGCTGCACCAGTAAAAAATCGACCTTTGTCTGTTCCCCCGTTTTTTTTGAAAAAACCTAATCAGGGGGACCCTTCACTGAACCGGACGTTACAATGGGGTCATCTGTGAAATCGTTCCTTTTCGCTATAGATGCATCCGCAGTATTGTTGGCGATACATGTTCAGATGCTTGGATGTCTCGATGCCTTCTTTCCATCCATCTCGAAAGTCACGGTAAAGGAACGGGACACCATACGACTTCCCAAGACTCTTTCCGATTGATACTATCAGCTCGTGATTCTGGAATTTGCTTTGCAGAAGGGTGGAGGTAAAATAGTCGAACTTTCCACGCTTGGCAATGTGTGCGGTGCTCTTTAGCCGGTCATGGTAGCAATACTTGCACCGGTCTTCTTCACGAAAGGCGACGTTTTGGAGAAATGTCTCAATGTCATAGCCTTCTTGGTATACAACTTTCAGGTCGTTTTGCTCGGCATATTCCCTTAAGGCCTTTTCGCGCCGGAGGCATTCCTGGTAAGGATGGATGTTCCGATTGTAAAAGAACCCCATGATTTCAAAGCCTTCTGATTGGAGGACCTTTAGAGGATATATGGCGCAGGGCGCACAGCATATGTGCAGCAAAATCTTCATCAAGTCGTAACACTTTGAGACCTTTGCACAACCTCGGAAAGCGACAATTATGAGGTTTTTGGGGTACCCGTCTGGGCGAAGCGAACGGCCCACCTTAGTGGGCAAATCGCAAGCTGTTTGATCCGCCGTAGCCTTGGCGAAGGCGGAGAGTTCTTGCGATTTAGTGAGCGAGCCCGCAGATGGGTCAAAAACCTCATATCAAAGAGCAAAACGAGGTTCTGCAAAGGTCTCACTTTGGCGCTTTAAAAAAGGCCATTTTGCTCACAGGAGTGAGCAAAAATCGAGCTTTTTTCAAAGGGCTAAGCTCTTACAGCAAATCAAGAAATCCGCTCTGGGATTTTACATATAGGAGTAATGCACGTGCATGTCAAGTAAGAGGCTATTTTGACGTATTCTGATTGGGAGTTTTTCAAAGCTCTAAATATTTAATTGTAGTGGTTCTGGTTATCCCAATGATGTTATGATATGAGAACTTATTGCAGAACCTCATATAAAAGAGCGAGGCGAGGTTCTGCAAAGGTCTCGATATGCAATAAAGATGTGTGATCATTTTTTCAAAGAAAACGCCTGAGTGGAGGACTCCAATGCGAATAAGACCGCTCAAAGTTAAGCAATACATTGGTATAGTCGGAGTGTGTATAACTGTTGTCGGGTGGCTACTATCGAGTGCCCACGATTATCCG
>CAZCWQ010000198.1:0-2727 GCA_964502365.1 uncultured Desulfobacterales bacterium
GTAGCCGAAAGCCTTTTCCGCGCGACATTGAGCATTTTCGGAATCAGACGGAAGCTGATTGAAGCGTTAAGAATCATAAACTGTTTGAGGGCGTTAGCCCCAGTTTTTATGATTCAGCGCAACGAAGCTGACGTCCCGAAAATACTCACGGAGCCCGGGAAATGGCTTGTTGGCGACACTTTACTTTTTAAAGGAATTGCTGGGACAGTACACTACCGGAGGCTCAGGTAATTTTGGAAACGTTTGATGTTTGCAGGTCCCACGCCTTTGACCCTCCTAAGATCATCCCATGTTTTGAAGGTGCCTTGAGATTGTCTAGACTCAACGATGCGGCGGGCCAGCTGCTCGCTGATTCCTGGAATGAGGGCCAAATCCTCAGCATTTGCACGATTGACGTTAACGGGAACTCCTAACACGAAGCTTTCTCTAACATTCATAACCGATTGCTGATGAGGCGGCTCAAGTTTAATGTTGGAACAAAGGGAGAATGGACGATGAGATGGCCAGAAGAAATTTGCTACGAAGACCGCTAAGCCAATGGCGAGAAACATGGTTTGCTGCGGCTTAGTGAAACCTTTCATTTGGCATGCAAGTCAAAAGCATTGTGCAACACTCGCACAGCTAGTTCTGTGTACTTTTCTTCGATTACACACGAAATCTTTATTTCTGATGTACTTATCATAATAATATTGATGTTTTCATTTGCAAGGGCTGTAAACATCTTGGCTGCAACACCAGAATGGCTTCGCATCCCAACACCAACCACGGATATCTTGGCGATGTTTTCATCGCCCAATACCTGTTCGGCCCCGATAGCCTTGGCCACCTCTGTCTGAATCGCCATGGCCAGTCGATAGTCGCTTTTTGGAACCGTGAACGTCAGGTCAGTCAACCCGCCTTTGCGTGTGTTCTGGATAATCATGTCCACAACAATACCGGCATCGCTAACAGGGGTGAAGATCCTTGATGCAACGCCAGGTTGGTCCGGGACCCTTGTCAAGGTTATGCGTGCTTCCTTCTTGCTGTATGTGACTCCGGAGACTACAGGTCGCTCAATGTCTTTTTCTTCTTCAACCACCATGGTCCCCTCCTCCTCTTTGAAAGACGATCTCACATGTAAAGCGACATTGTACTTTTTGGCAACCTCCACCGCACGGATTTGCAAAACCTTGGCACCCAGGCTGGACATCTCCAACATCTCATCGTAGGAAATCGTATCAAGTTTTCTTGCACTGTTGCAAATGTTAGGATCTGTTGTGTAGACTCCGTCCACGTCAGTATAGATCTCACACACGTCTGCCTTGAGAGCAGCTGCCAGAGCGACGGCCGAAGTATCTGAGCCTCCCCTGCCAAGTGTGGTAATGTTTCCTTTAGCGTCACAGCCCTGAAAGCCGGCAACTGCAACGATCTTTCTTTGGCTCAATAGCTCCTTGATCCGCTCGGAGTTTATTTCGACAATCCTTGCGTGTCCGAAATCTGGATCAGTTATAATTTCCGCCTGGAAGCCCAACAGGGACGTGGCCGGGTAACCCATGGACTCCAATGTAATGCACAGTAATGATACTGTTGTCTGTTCACCTGTGGCCAGCAGGACATCGAGTTCTCGAGGATTTGGATCATCGCTTATCTGGCGTGCAAGTTGAATAAGGTTATCTGTAACACCAGCCATGGCTGACAGTACCACTACAACATCATTCCCGGCACTGTAGATTTTGGCTACCCGCTCAGCGACATTCCGAGTACGTTCAAGGTCTGCAACGGAGGTGCCACCATACTTTTGAACGATCAGCGCCACAAAAACTCCTTCAGACGTAAGAGTTTAGCCTTTTTCAAAGCGCTAAGGTGTTACCCTTAAACAATATTCTGCCCAAGTCAGCGGCCTGACGGCCATATCCCTCTATTCGCAGTACACGGGCTTGGTCGTTTAGGATAGAGATCAACACACAGAGTCGTTCGTCTGGCAGTAATCCGACCAGCTTGTCGGCCCATTCAATCACTGTAACTCCATCTTCTCCGATGATTTCCTCTAGGCCGATGTCTTCCAGTTCGGCCTTGTCCTGCACGCGGTAAAGATCTACATGGAAGAGCCTAAGTCGGCCTTGATACTCATTTATAAGGGCGTAACTGGGGCTTGTGACATAGAAGTCTTCCGGCACCCCGAGCCCCCGTGCAATTCCCTGTGTAAGGCAGGTCTTGCCGCTGCCAAGCTCTCCCGTGAGGGCAACAACCGAGCGGTTTGCAAGATGTTGACCCAGCAATACCCCGATGCGAAAGGTGTCTTCAGGACAAGACGAGACAACGCAGTATTCTATAGTCTTCAAACTCAACAAGATATATTCACATCTCTAGAACCACCACAGCAACAGCATACAGTCCGTCATCAGAAAGGCTAAGAAGACTCTTCTTGATACCGCAGCTTTGAAGCAATTCCTCTGCCTTGCCGTGAAGACTCAGACCAGGACGACCATTAGAAGCCCTGATGACTTCAATTTGCTGGAAGCCAACCCCCCGACTAAAGCCTGATCCTAAGGCCTTTGAAAAAGCCTCCTTGGCTGCAAAGCGCACGGCAAATCGTGATGCAGAACGGGTCTTGTCTTGACAATATTCGATTTCAGACCGGGTAAAGACCCGTTTCAGAAATCTGTGCCCCCATCGCTTCAATGCTTTGTCGATGCGGGAGATTTCCACCATATCGATGCCGACGCCATAGATCATCTTTGGTCACTG
>CAZCWQ010000199.1:0-2671 GCA_964502365.1 uncultured Desulfobacterales bacterium
GCTAACGCCCTCAGACAGTTAGCCTTTTTGACGCTGAAGCGCTCAAGAGCTTTTTTCCCAAAACAGCTCAATGTCGCTCGCAAAAGGCTTTAGACCGAATCCGACCTTATTAAAGGTTTTTGGGGACACAACATAAGTTGTTGGTCATGCAAGGCCACTGCTATGTGTGGCTTTGTGGCCGTAGAGAGCGCACATAACAGGGTCCTTGCCCTTGGGGCTTGATGCCCGGAAACGGCACCCCCCTTTGCAATCAGAAAGAAAAGGACATGGGTCGCATTCTAGCTGGCTGATCAGGAGGGGCCTAGACCGCTGCCAGGCGACCTCCAGCCCTTCTCGCAAGGATCCCAGCGGTTCTTCGGTATAGAAGCCGCACTTCAGAACGTCTCCTTCGGCTGTAACAGTGCACAAATGGTACCCGCAGGCAAACGGTTCATCCGTACCATGATAACTCCCTCCTGTGGCATACCGCAGAAACCAGGCTCCTTCCTCAGGGGTAACCCAAAACTCCAGATTCTCTGAAAGCCGACCGGCTGCACACGGTACATCGATGTTCCATTCGGTCGGCTCAAGGTCTTCAATCCAATTTGCCAGCCCTTCGAACTCTTTGATATTATGGCGATGTACCATAGTGGCGATTGAAATGGATATCCCCTTCTCTCGGGCCACTTCTATCCCTCGAACGGTCCGATCAAAGGTCCCCGGGCCTCGCAAGGCTTCATGACCGTCCTTGAGCCCGTCCAGGCTGAACTGAATCTCATCAAAGTGGCTCAACGTAGAAACATCTTCTTTTCTGATAAGCGTTCCATTGGTGAGAAGAACCTTCCGGACACCAAAGCGTGGCAGGGCATCTCTCAATGCACGAAGATCGGGATACAGGAGCGGTTCGCCTCCTGAAAAAAGCACCCTGAGGCCCTGCATCTGCTCGAACTCCTCCAATACAGATAAGACATCAGAAAATGGCAGATCAACTAGTGCGGACTCACCAAGATAACAGTGCCTGCATTTCAGGTTACATCGTCTGGTCAGTTGGAGCTCAAGATATCTCAAAGAAGGCACTGGAGACGGTCTGAGATGAAGATTTGGCCCACTTTTTCGAGGTCCAAGAGTAAGGAGTCCTTCCTTCAGACAAGTTTCCAGAAACTCCTTGTCTGTGGGAAGCTCTGACAAGAGGCATGTCCCATCGCATCTTGCTAGGAACTCAAGCCCCCCTTGGTCCAACTCGTACAATTCATCGCTTCTTATGTCGTAGACATACGGTCTTTCAAGATGTCTTAATACACAATCCGGAGCCAAAGCAACGTGCGCCTCTTTGGAGATCAGTGACTTCAGCAGCTGGTTGTCAGCGATGGAAAGTCGTTGAAGAAGAACGTCAGCGGCAAGGTATCCTCCACAGGGGGCCGGCTGGCCTGTGTGTCTAGGATCTTTGAAGTCACATCCGTCAATCAAGAAGTCGCAATGTTGGCAAAGGGTATGATGAAGGAGATGATGGAATTGGTCTGTAAATATTTTCTCATTCTCACTGTGCAAAAAGGCCGCAGTTTCCCGATTGCGTCCAATCAAATCTTGGACTACTTTGAAACCCTGACAAGAAAGCTCTTGATCTTGGTCCGCCTTGTAATAGGAGCAATACCGCTTGCAGACAAGTTCAACAGCCAAAGATGTCTTAGAATTCATTCTTGTCAGTTGGCTCCCAATAAAAGAACCAGACATGCGGCTGCAAGTCTGGTTCCCTCTTGTATCTGTCAGTTAGCATGAACTCTTACATTTGCAAAGCCCTTTCCTGCACTTCTGTACTTTGCGAATCTTCATCAGCGATCCCCCCTTTCACTAAGACCTCAATAAAGGTAAAGGCCTTGTTACTTTCATGGCAACCGTCCAACAGAAGACGAGCACGGTGTTTACCTTCAGAGCTATTCTTCTCGAGGCCATTTGACCCCTTTGCGTTCCTCAACAAAGTAGCAAAATCGGTCCCACTCAAACTCACGCTTGGACACGGGACATCGTAGCTTGACCTTGCGCTCAGTGCTGTGAACCACCTCCCAGTCCCCAACCCGTGGCCCGCCCTGAATGCGTATCTTCTGCCCTACACGGAAAGGGTATGGCTCAAACAGCACGACTCTGGATGTGGACATTTGCTACACGCCTCAAGTTCTCTAAGGGCCTCAAACAGCATAGGGTTTGCGGCCCGTTCGCTTCGCCCAGATACGTGCCCCAAAAAGTCCATAATGTTTGTTCAAAGCAGTTTTTCAAAGGTCTCTTTGCTGAATACTTACAACATGTATATGTGTAACTAACATATTCGAGAAGATGCTCGATGTCAATGAGGTGAATGCTGTATTTTGGGTAAGGAAATACCTTAGTTGAAGTGTGGCGCTAAAGTTGACCCTCAGACCACTGCTGATTGAGTTTTTGCTCAATTGGAGTATGATTCAAAGACATACAAATGAGAGACCACAAACTCGCGGTTATTAATATCCTGACCTTTCTTGTTTTTTCCAACATTGCCTTCTTTTTCATGTACCCCATCTATCTATCCACCCTTGATGTTTCTAAAACGGGCATTGGCTTAATCATGGGCATGTTCTCTGTAGCTTCTTTTGTGGTGAGGCCCATTGCTGGCAAGTCGATTGATCGCGTGGGGGAAAAACCAGTACTCGTGTCCGGCCTTTTC
>CAZCWQ010000200.1:0-2645 GCA_964502365.1 uncultured Desulfobacterales bacterium
CAAAAACCTCATACCAAAGAGCGAGACGGGGTTATGCAAACTCTCATTATGAAATGATGAAAAGGTTTCCTGTCGCAGCATTACGAGTATTGGTCCAAGCCGGGTTTGCCTCCTTTTGCCTTCTAGCCGGATATAAATTTTATCATTTCTATCTCTGGGCAATGGGAAGGGCCCAAGTCTATGTCCCCAGGCCCCCTTCTGTGGAGGGATTCCTGCCGATCAGCGCATTGCTCGGCTTGAAACGCTTGGTGCTGACCGGCCGCTATGACGAAGTCCACCCGGCTGGATTGACTATCTTTCTCTCCGCTCTGGTGATCGCCTTCCTCTTGCGAAAGGGTTTCTGCGGTTGGATATGCCCGGTAGGCTTTGTCTCAAATATGCTCGAAAAGGCGGGCAGCAAGATAAGATTTGTCCACCACCTCCCCGTGTGGCTGGACTACCCGTTGCTTTGCCTCAAGTATCTGTTACTTGCTTTCTTCTGCTACGTGATACTGTGGCAAATGAATATTGGCCAGGTGGAGGCCTTTATCCATTCTCCGTATAACAAGATAGTGGACGGCAAAATGCTTGTCTTCTTCTTGGAACCGTCAAGCTTGGCATTGCAAGTAATGATATTTCTAACCCTGATTTCTTTGGTATTGCGCAATTTCTGGTGTAGATACTTGTGTCCGTACGGCGCACTGCTCGGACTGTTGAGTCTTTTCAGTCCCATGAAGATAAGGAGGGAAGAAGGCCTCTGTGTAAACTGCAAGAAATGCGATAAGGTGTGCCCTGCATCAATCAAGATCTCTCAAAAAGAGACCGTACGCAATGCCGAGTGTGTTGGCTGCATGGAATGCGTAGAGGTTTGCCCGCAAGAGGGTTGCCTTGAGCTTTCCGCTCCCAAGGCAAAAAAGATACCTGTCTATATTTTACCTGCTGCGGTATTGATGATCTTCTTTTCCTTCTGGGCCATTGCCGTATACACCGGCCACTGGCACACCTCAGTCTCTGCTCAAGCCGCACGACGACTTTATCCCCTGAGCTCAAGCTTTGTGCACCCTTGATGGAACAAGAACAGATGGAAGAGGCTCAGAACAAAGGCATGGGGCCTTGAAAAGATACCCTTACGTGTCTGCACTTTAGGTTGACATCTTCTTGCTTCCATTAAATAATAAGAGTGTTTGAGCAGTCGAGGGGGTGCCCGGCAGGGCTGAGATCAGACCCCTTGAACCTGATCCAGGTAGTACTGGCGTAGGGATCGGCTATGTATTTTCCCCGGATCACCTGAGGCTGCTCTTTTACAGAGCGGCCTTTTTGTTTTTTTGAGGAGGCAGTGTCATGACCCAGGTGGATATGGCAAACGAGGGAAAGATCAGCCTCGAAATGGAGCGGGCGGCTGCCGCTGAAAACATTAGTGCTGAAAAACTGCGACAGCTCGTTGCCTCCGGTCGAGCGGTTATTCCAAAGAACAACAGGCACAAATTTGACCGGGTCCTGGCCATAGGTCACGGCCTGCGTACCAAGATCAATGCCAACATCGGTACGAGCGGTCCGTGTTGTGGGGTGGAACAGGAACTCGAGAAGCTGCGCGCCGCTGTGGCTGCCAACACAGATTCAGTAATGGATCTGTCCACGGGCGCTGATTTTGCGGAAGTGCGCCGGATGATATTCGAGCATTCGCCTGTGATGGTTGGGGCGGTGCCGATTTACGCAGTGGCCACCCAGTTGCGCGAGGAAGGCACGACCTTGGCCGATATGGATCCCGATGTGCTGTTCAGGAGCATTGAGACCCAATGTGCCGAAGGTCTCGATTACATTACCGTTCACTGCGGAGTCACCAGGCAAGTTGTCAGACGTCTGGAACATTACCAGCGCCTCATGCCGTCGGTGAGTCGAGGCGGCTCCATCCTGATGCACTGGATGGAAAAAAACAATAAAGAGAATCCCCTGTACCAAGATTTTGACGCATTGCTGGACATCGCTCACGCCTATGATGTTACCCTGAGCTTGGGAGACGGCTTTCGACCGGGAACCGTGGCAGACGCCACGGATGGACCCCAGATCGAGGAACTCATCATCCTTGGCGAGTTGGCCCGGCGAGCCCAGGCCAGGGGAGTACAGGTGATGATCGAAGGGCCTGGCCACGTGCCTCTGAATCAAGTGGTCGCAAATGTGGTGATGGAAAAACAACTATGCGGCGGAGCCCCTTTCTACCTCTTGGGCCCCCTGACTACGGACATTGCCCCTGGCTACGACCATATCACCGCGGCCATCGGCGGAGCCGTTGCTGCTGCGGCCGGAGCGGACTTTCTCTGCTATGTTACCCCGGCCGAACATCTCTGCATACCGAATGCGGCTGATGTGCGTGCCGGAGTGATCGCTGCCCGCATTGCGGGTCATTCAGCTGACATTGCCAAAGGCCTTCCAGGAGCCATCGAGCGTGATCGCCAAATGTCCATACATCGCCGCGACCTTGACTGGGAGGGGATGATGTCCGAGGCACTGGATCCTGACTGGGCGAGAGCGCGGATAAGCTTGAGCTCTGACAAGGAAACTTGTACCATGTGCGGAGAATTTTGCGCAGTAAGGCTTTCCCGACGATCGCAGAAAAGGTAGAAGGCCTGATCAAGGGCGCTCAACCCCGGCAACCTTCGCTTGAGGCA
>CAZCWQ010000201.1:0-2625 GCA_964502365.1 uncultured Desulfobacterales bacterium
CCGCGGAGAACGCCGCTCAGAGGAAAAAGGGCCATTTATGGATGGAAACTAGCTATTTGTCTCCCATATATTCTTGGGTAAACCTTGTGAAAAACTCCTCCATGAACGCGTGCCGCTCTTGTGCCATTCGGCGGCCTTCTGAGGTGAGCATGCGGTCTTTGACCCTGGAAAGTTTTAGCTTGTATTCCCGATACCCTGTATCTTCTTCACTGTAGGGAGCTGCGTCCTGCGGCTCCACGTCAGGGTTGTGCAGCTTTGCCCCTACCTCTCCTGCAAACAGGTAGGCGCGAGCGACCCCCACTGCACCAATGGCATCAAGTTTGTCGGCATCAAAGAGGACTCTCGCCTCCAAGGTCTCCGGCCGGTTGTTTCCTCGAAATCTGTGTGTTTGGATGCAGTGGACGATGTTGGCACGTTGCTCATCTGAAATCGGGTATTCTGCCAACAACTCGTAGGCCATATGCGCCCCTTTTTCCGCGTGGCAGACTCCGCCTTTTGTTTCATGTTCATAGGGCCGTCCCACATCGTGAAGAAAGGCGGCGATCTCCAATACCTCCATGTCGGCTCCCTCAGCCCGGCCGATATGCATGCACAGGTTATACACACGTTGGGTATGTTCCCAATCATGGCTGCCACGGGTGTTGGAAAAGCACTTAATGGCAAAGTCCTTGATGTCTTCGATGCTAGACATTGCAAGGAATTCTGATACCATGTTCATCCGTTTCGTGCCATGCAAAAAGGCGTTGAAAGGTCTGTGACGTGGAGTATGTCATCGAAGCCAAAGCCTTGAGGAAGTCTTTCGGCACTTTTGTGGCTGTTGACGGGATCTCATTTCATGTCTTGCGGGGAGAGTGTTTTGGCATGTTGGGGCCTAACGGGGCCGGCAAGACATCCACGATTCGGATGATCTACGGCTTCTCACCCGTCACCGGAGGCACGCTCAAGGTCTTTGGCCTCCCCATATCCCAGGGGTGGCGAAGCATAAAAGCCCGTATCGGCGTGTGCCAGCAGGAAAACACGCTGGATCCCGATTTGTCTGTCCAGCAGAACCTGGAAGTCTTTGCACGCTATTTCGACGTTCCTAAGAGGCAGGCCCGTGAACGGGCAGAAAAACTCTTGGAATTCATCGGCCTGGGGCACCGCAAGAAGGCCAAGGTCTCGGACCTGTCAGGGGGCATGATGCGTCGTCTCGTCTTGGCCCGGGCACTCATCAATGAGCCGGATCTCCTAATCCTGGATGAGCCGACCACAGGCCTAGATCCCCAGTCAAGGCACCAGGTTTGGGAGCGCTTGGAAGAGCTCAGGTCGAAGGGACTGTCCATCCTTCTTACGACGCATTACATGGACGAAGCTTCTCGTATGTGCGACCGACTGGTGATCATGGATCATGGGCGCATCCTGGTAGAGGGAAGGCCCATGGACCTTATCAGAAAACATGTGGGGCAAGACGTCATTGAGGTGGCCACACCGAGTGATGCCTTGCGGACACACATAAGGTCCCAGTCCATGGCGTATGAAGATCTGGGTCATCGCGTCATCATCTATGGCAAGGAGGGCGACAAGCTCTTCCACAAGATAAGCGATGAATATTGCCAAGAAGGCTGCATCCTGCGAATGGCTACCCTGGAGGACGTTTTCCTAAAACTTACAGGCAGGGGGCTAAGAGAATGAGCCCCAAGACCTCAATTCCTATCTCGAAAAGATTTATCAGGGTCTGGCAACGCAACCTGACCGTCTACCGAAAGATCTGGAAAGTGGTTTTCCTTCCACCTATCCTTGAGCCGATTTTCTATTTGCTGGCCTTTGGGGTTGGATTGAGCGTCTTGGTGGGAGCGATCCACTATCATGGCTCTGACGTGTCTTACATGGCGTTTATCGCTCCGGCCTTGATCGCCATTAACATCATGCAAAACGCCTTCTTTGAGAACACCTATGCCTCTTTTGTGAGGATGTATTATCAAAAGACCTTTAACGCTATGATGGCTACACCCCTTAACCTGGAAGAAATCATGACCGGGGAAATCATCTGGGGGGCCACAAAATCTGTCATGGCCACGGCAATCATGCAGGGCGTCATCACTCTATTCGGTCTCATCCAATATCCAGAGGGGTTTTTGATCATCCCCTTGGCATTCCTGGGCGGCATTGCCTTTGGGTCCATCGGTCTGTTTTTTACAGGTATGGTGAGGAGCATAGAGATGTTCAACCTGCCCGTCTTCTTGTTTGTAACGCCCATGTTTGTATTTAGCGGAACGTTTTTCCCCCTTGAGAATCTACCGCTTTGGGCGCAGAGGTTCGCTGCCATTTTTCCCCTGACCCATCTTGTGAAACTCACCCGGTCTCTTAGTTTTGGCTTGATTAGCCCGGATTTGTTGTGGGGTCTTGCTTATTTATTGCTCTTTTCTCTTCTCTTCTTGCCGCTAGCCATCCTAAGGATGCACCGCCGTTTAATCAAATAACAATATTTGTAACAGGTTTCATTCACGGAAAAACACAGACCTTTCTCCGTCCACCCGACCCCTTATCATTGTTGCGTCCGAAACTGCAAAACTGTAGAGCGTCCCTCTCGTCTATTCGGAATTGTTTTATCCGGTTTTCTACTGGAGAACGTCATCCGGGTTTGAA
>CAZCWQ010000202.1:0-2537 GCA_964502365.1 uncultured Desulfobacterales bacterium
GTAAAAAGTCAATTTTGCTCACTCCGTGAGCGTTTTGGGCGCACCTGAGATATTCAGCTAAAATGCTAAAACTCTCCGCCTGCGGGGCTCGCCTCCGGCGGATCAAACAGTTAGCATTTCTTAACGCTGAACATCTCAAGTGCTTTTCTCCCAAAATGCTCAATGTCGTTCGCAAAAGACTTTTTACGATCTTATCAAGTTAGGCCCCAATATTCGATAGATAGGCATGGGCTCGTCCAGACCCTTGAACGGTATGGTCTGCATGATTCTCTCGGCTGCAAACTGTTGTGATACTTCCCTGTAAGTTGTCTCACTGACCAATATCTCTCCGCTTTTTGCCAGCTTTTCCAGGCGAGCGGCTATGTTGACCGGCATTCCAATGGCCGTATATTCTCTTTTCCTCAAGGAACCAAATAGACCGGTTACAACCTCACCGGTGCAAATGCCTATTCCTATGTGCAATTTAAATCCGTTTTCTTGCTGCAATTGTCGGTTGATCACTCGACTAGTCTCTTGCATATTGATAGCCGATTCAATGGCCCTGACAATATCGTCGGCATGGGCCACAGGGGATCCGTAGATAACCATGATGCAGTCGCCTATGTGCTTGTCTACGGTGCCGTTGAAACGATATGCAATTTCTCCGAGTGGTGTAAAATAGTGATCGTTTAGGAATTCTGCGATCTCTTCCGGGGGAAACTTTTGGGACATGTGAGTGAACCCTCTGATGTCGCTAAAGAGTACAGTCACATTGTGTTTTCTCGGATCCATGGCCGTGGGGTCGCTCTTGATCTCCTCATAAACCGGATCAGAAATGAACTGTCTGAGACGTTTCCTAATCATGATCTCTCGGACCTTGTTCCGCAGCTCTATGTTATCAAATGGTTTTGTGAGGAATCCATCCAGTCCCTCGTTGGTGGCCCGAATGGCAGATTCCATGGTAGCATAGCCGGTCAGGAGTATGCGGGTGACATCAGGCTTGATAGTGGCAATCCGTGTAAGGGTATCCAGGCCGTCCAATCCTGGCATCTTATAGTCTGAGATCACGATACTTATCTTGGACAGATTTTCTCGAAATAGCCCGATCCCTGTCTCGCCGTCCTTTGCTGTGTGGATAGTATATGGCTCGTTCTTGAGTGCACGCTTCACCGAGCGTCTCACCCCTTCCTCATCGTCGACAAACAGCAGGCCAGTCATCTTCTCCTCCAACTTTTGTCAATATTACAGGATTTGCAGCACTCTGGGCAGACTCATTGTGAATCCCAAGACTGCTAAACTCTTACCAAAAATTTTTCAACCTATGTATCTATTTGCTGCCCGCCGCGAGGCCGGGAACTGCGATGCGGAGCTTCCCCTCCCTTCAAAGTGAGAGCTTGCATAACCTCGGAAAGCGACATTGAAAAACCTCATATCAAAAAGCGAGACGAGGTTATGCAATAATTCTCAAAGCGTCCACTGCCATGGGCTGGGCCAAATTATTCACGAGATCGGGAGCCTGTCAAAATAGGCCTCAACAGCATCGATCATGTCCTGCCGGGATCCCAGACGTATTATTGTACTGCGGAAACTGCGACATCCTGGAAGGCCTTTGACAAACCAGGCCAGTCGACTTCGCATCATACGTATGGCCCGTGCTTCTCCAAAATGATTTACGGCATGGCCGATGTAGCCCAAGATTCCTTGAAGGCGTGTGGATAAGTCTGGAAACTTGGGGGCTTGACCTTTTATCAGATCGAGGGCCTGGGCAAAGATCCAAGGGTTTCCCAAGGAGGCCCGTCCGATCATCACTGCGTCGCACCCCGTTTCCAGTTGCATTCTCAGCACATCCTCTGGCTCGCGGATATCGCCATTGCCTATGACCGGAATGGAAAGATCGCTTTTAAGCCGGGCAATCAATGACCAATCAGCCCTGCCTCCAAACCCTTGCACCGCTGTTCTGGGATGAATAGCGACAGCATCCACCCCATGGTCTTCGGCAATGCGGGCAGTTGTCATGGCTTGGTCTCCTGATGGATCCCAACCTGAACGGATCTTCACAGTCAATGGGATGTCTACCGCCTGGCGCACTGCCTTTAGGATCGCCGTTAGCTTTTTCGGCTCACGCATCAAGGCGACTCCAGCTCCCTGCCTAACTACTTTGCGGGCTGAGCAACCAAGATTGATATCAAGGAGGTCCGCCCCTTGGGTCTGAACAATCTTGGCGGCCTCTTTCATGACCTCGCTGTGTTGCCCAAATATTTGTGCGCAAAGGGGTCGCTCCGCGGGATGGCTCTTAAGAAGCTCCATAGTCTTTTTCCCGCCATGGAGCAGGCCGTTTGAGCTGACCATTTCAGTCACAACGAGCGCACATCCCGCTTCTTTGGCCAACAGTCGAAAAGGCAAATGGGTGATCCCAGCCATAGGAGCCAGTATGAGGGGGTTGTCCAAGGTCAAGCTTCCGATCTTCATGCGTTCTGGGCACACCCTTCCAAGTTTGACAAAATTGTAAAAAGTCTTTTGCGAACGACATTGAGCATTTTGGGAGAAAAGCACTTGAG
>CAZCWQ010000203.1:0-2522 GCA_964502365.1 uncultured Desulfobacterales bacterium
TCACTTCGCCCGGATGGGTACCCCAAAAAGTTCATGATGGTCGTTCAAAGGAGTTTTGCTCTCAGAACTGTTTGGTTCTGGGTTGTTCGGGTTAGGGCCTTCGGCAGAAAAGTTGAGCCATGAACGAAAACATATTGGTAATCCATCAAGGGGCACTCGGCGATGTGATTCTGAGTTTTCCTGCCCTTCGATCCTTGAAACAAGAAAAAGATGCCTCGGTGACCCTGCTGTGCAAGGATCAGGTCGGCAGGATCGCCTGCGAGCTCGGCGTGGTAGATGCCCATTTTCCCGTAGAAAGGGCCTGTTTCGCCTCCCTTTTCGCCACAGAGATAACCTCAGCTGCCAAGGATTTGATCAACCCTTTTGAGATAGTTGTATTGATTGGTTTCTCAGACAAGGTGGAATTCCAGATCCGGAAAAATTACGGCAGACAAACCTATAGGATCACCCCTCGACCCCCGGCAGAGGACGAAACCCACGTGGCCATCCACATTGTGAAGCAGATGCAAGTAAAAGGTGTGTTGACAAACAGCAAGGACATTGCCTTTCATGTGAACAGCCCCATGGTGTTCTCACCTTCCTATGTCCGTACATTACACATCACACATGGCACATCACTGACTAACAAGCGGACATCAACAAATGGGGTCCCAACTGTGAAGAAAATTGAGAGTGCTCAAAACGAAAACCTCCTTCTCATCCACCCCGGCGCTGGAAGCCAGAGAAAACGTTGGGCACTCGACAACTTTATTGAACTTGCCGGTGCCATGAAACAGATGAACTTTACAGAAACGGTATTTCTTATAGGCCCAGCAGAATCAGACCTTCTTGCCCTTGTGAAAAGCAGGGTACAAGGACGGTTTCAGATCTGTCCTGTTGAAGATCTCTCTGAGGTTATGACCGTAATGAAGGCCTCTAGGTGTTTTGTAGGCAACGACTCAGGCCTGGCCCATCTTGCCGCCTTCTTGGGCGTTCCCGCTGTGGTGATCTTCGGTCCGTCCAGCCCTCAAAGATGGTCGCCCTTGGGTCCTGCGACAAAGGTCCTTAGGGGTGAGGCAAACTGTGCACCCTGTTTTGAAGTAGCAAAGCAAAACTGCGAAGACCCTCAATGTCTTAACCGGGTATCGGTGGAGACTGCCGTGGAAGCAGTGAAGGAAGTTGGCGTGGTTCGAGGCCATGGAAAATGAGGGATCATAATCACAAGCAATTTCTGGATAGATTCCTAGGTTCGGCCGTCGGAACTTTTGTAGGGGACGCCTTGGGGGAACCTGTAGAAGGGTGGTCCCACCATGCGATCTATAGTCGTTTTGGCCTCCTCGACAAACTGGTAGGCGGAGAAGGTCGTTACACAGATGATACCCAAATGATGATTGGGATCTTGGAGGCCCTGATAAAAAAGGGCGGGTTTGACCCTGCTGTGTGTGCAAAAAGATTTGCAGAAAACTTTGATCCCATGCGGGGCTATGGTCGACGCATCTTTGGCGTAATGGAAAGGATCAGACAGGGGATGTCTTGGGACCAAGTGGGCACAGACAGTTTTGGCAATGGAGGGGCCATGAGAATAGCCCCGGTTGGTTGTTTTTATCACCATGACTTGCAGGCAATCAAAGATAACGCTATCCTTAGCGCCCGGATCACACACAACCACCCACAAGGCCTGGCCGGTGCAGTCGCCCAGGCCACGGCTGTGGGGCTTGCGCTTCACCGTAGCCTGTCAAATGAACCGATTGAGGCTGGGAGATTTGTGGACGAGATTACAAACCAGGTAATTGACATAGACACTGGGTTCGCTGAATCTCTGGAAGGGATAAAATCAATCCCGAGGGGTTCCATACTTGAAGTGATCAATGCTGTTGCAGACAGATATTCACTGAGCCTGAAGGCCATAGAGTCTGTACCACCGGCTATAGGCGCCTTTGTATTGACTAACAACTTCAGAGATGCAGTCGTCCTGGCCGTCAACCTGGGTGGAGACACCGACACCATAGGGGCCATGGCAGGAGCCATCGCCGGTGCTTATTACGGGTACACCCAGATACCGCCTGAGTGGTTGAAATGGCTTGAAAACAGAGCCAAGGGGCGAGATTATGTGATCGATTGTGTGAGGCAGATTGTGTCATCAACATAGAGGATTGAACTGCACATAAGGATTTTGAGCGAGATTGTATATATCCATAAATGCTCTATCGTCAGGTGCAGTTTCTGGTAGTTGAAGGCGATTGGTCAAGCCGCGGAGAGCCTGAATGAATTGATAGGCAGGTTGAAGAGCCCTCTGGAACTTACCAGCTTGCTGCTCACTCGGATGGAGCTGAGGAGGGAATCCACGTTGTTTCCGTCGGCCACCCGTGGCCGGACACCAGAGCTAGCAGGACAGCACAAGGAAAATCATCGTGTCCAATAAAAGTCAGAAAAAATCTAAGGGTATTGTAACTTGGCCGGAGCATGAAAGGCCGCGTGAGCGGCTGCTTCGCATGGGGCCGCAGGCGTTGACTGATGCTGAGCTCGTTGCTATTCTCGTCCGG
>CAZCWQ010000204.1:0-2502 GCA_964502365.1 uncultured Desulfobacterales bacterium
AAGATCACGGAGTTCTACAGAACAAGGGCCCGCGGTGGCGTTGCCATGATTGTCCTGGAATGCCCCTGCCTCGATTACCCCAGGGCATATAAAGGGCCCAAGGAACTCCGCATTGATCAGGAGGACTATGCGAGGGAACTAACTGAACTCATAGATGTCATTCATGGACAAGGGGCCAAGGCCTTCATGCACCTTAATTATCCCAAAGAAAGGGTCTTTAAGGAGGAAGTTGCCGGCGCAAAGAAAAAGGGAGATCTCTGGGAGCTCTCTTTGGCCAACGCCATATCTGTTGATGAAGCGAACGAGATTGTGGAGATCATGGCCAACGGGGCAAGAAGGGCAAGGGAAATTGGCTACGATGGCGTTGAAATCCAGGCGAGCTATGGCGGGTTGATTGCCCAGCTCCTTTCCCCGCTTCTTAACAAACGCAATGATGAGATGGGAGGGTCCGTGGGTAATCGGACACGTTTTGTGACCAAGCTGATTCAAAAGGTGAAGGAGTCGGCAGGCATGGATTTTCCGGTGATGGTGAAACTTGTCTGCGATGAGTTTGTCTCAGGCGGCCTGGGTATAGATGAAGCCAAGGAGATTGCCGCACTCGTAGAAAAGGCTGGAGCTGATGCCATTGTGGCCAATGCAGGCAACAAATCCACAAAATTCATCACCATCCCTTCCCACGAGAGCCCCCCTGGACCATTGGCTGACCTGGCTGCTCAGATAAAGGCCTCGGTCAGCATACCTGTTGTCGCAATAGGCAAGATAAATAGCCCTCATATAGCCGATGAGATCATCGGCCAGGGCAAGGCCGATTTTGTTGCCATGGCCAGGGCACTGATTGCCGATCCTGATCTCCCACAAAAAGCCCTATCAGGTGAAGTCGATGATATCAGGGGATGTGTTTGTTGTCTGGAAGACTGTGTGGAAAAAGGCGTTCCTGGAGTGGGAAGATGCTGCACCGTGAACCCTTTTGTTGGTCTTGAATATATGTGGAAAGTCTCACCTGCTTTGGAAAGCAGGAGGGTGCTGGTAATTGGTGGTGGCCCCAGCGGTATACAGGCGGCCACCATAGCAAGCCAGAGGGGACATGAAGTGGAATTGTGGGAGCGGTCAGACCAGCTCGGTGGGCAGGTCAGGCTCGCTAGTCTGGCACCCTTTAAGGAGGAGATGTCAGAAGCCCTGCGCTATCTGAAACACTGTCTTTATAAGACTAAGGTCAAGGTCCGTCTCGTCCAGCAGGCCGATGTGTCCGAAATTGTTGCCCACGGTCCGGATGTGGTCATAGTGGCCACAGGTTCTCGCCCGGGTCGCCTCTCCATCCCTGGTTGGGAGTCTGATTTGGTTGTTGACGCACGCACGGTCTACGAGACAGGGGGGACTACCGGCCGCAGGGTGATCATTATCGGTGGGGGCGAGACAGGTTGTGAGACCGCTGATTGGCTTGCCGGGCCTGGAAGGGAAGTGACGGTGGTGGAGATGCTGCCTGAAGTGCTTACAACGATGAAAAAGATCCCAAGGGGCAGACTCTTGTCCAGGCTTTCTGAAAAAGGGGTGACTATTCTTACAGACGCCAAAGCGACCTCTATTCAAGAAAACTGCGTATGCTTCACAAAGAAGGATGGCGAGGCATGCACGTCCCCTGCGGACAGGGTGATCATTGCCGTCGAACCCAAGCCCGAAGACGATCTGGTACACGCGCTCGAAGGCAAGGTTGATCAGGTAATTGCTGTGGGTGATTGCGCATCACCGGGAAACATCGGCGCAGCCATAAGGAGTGCTACAGAGGCGGCACTGAAGATCTAGCCGGAACTTGCGACAATTTCAAATTTAATCACCTTCAACAGCTCGCCTTCAGGCCCCAAGACGTCCACATGCCAATCCCCTATCTCATGGGGAAGAATAATCTTTGAACTGTAGGTCCGCCAGTCGGCAGAATCGACGCCCAGCTTTACACGAGCGCGCTCCCTATCGGCGAAATACCACACGTGGCTTATCTCAACATAGCCCTGGGCTCCGCAGATCCTTGTAAAGCAATAAAGCTTGCCCACGTGTGCCGGAAAAAGGTCGCTACCATCCACACACGAGCGATCAACCACGTCCAGACAAATGGAAACGTCTTGTGCGGTCAGTGGGGTATCCGCCTGGAGGCGGGCCGTCCCCAAAAACGAAAGACACATGGCAACAAATGCGACTGTGACACAGACTCTTGACTTTGACCCTTTCATAGCGTTCCTCCTCTAGAAAAAAGGTCCTTATTACGTGCGGTCAAACCATCAAACAGATCCCTATAATGATCGAGAGCTTTGCATAACCTCGTCTCGCTCTTTGATATGAGGTTTTTGGCCCATCTGCGGGCTCGCTCACTAAATCGCAAGAACTCAGCCTAACGGCCTCAAACAGCTTGCGATTTGCCCACCAAGGTGGGCCGTTCGCTTCACCCAGATGGGCACCCCAAAAACCTCATAATTGTCGCTTTCCGAGGTTGCACAAAGATCTCCGATCTTT
>CAZCWQ010000205.1:0-2466 GCA_964502365.1 uncultured Desulfobacterales bacterium
ACTTGTGGCAGTCGATATACCTTGACTTGGTCGTCTTTCTTGATTGCATGCTTGAGAAGAGCCTCTTCCCCTTTCACATCTCACATCATTTGATTTCGAGACATTATTGTCGCTTTCCGACGTTCCGCAAAGCTCTCTATTTCTGAGACGCCTACGGTGCAGTCCTTTCAGTTTTCATGCCAATCTTCAAAGCCGTTTCCCGCACGGATAAAGGCTTAGGCAGTGCGTGAAAAAATCGTAATATTTTAGTGCTTTGAAAAAGGCTGTTTTGTGAACGACACTGAGCAAAATTGAGCTTTTTTCAGAACGCTAAGCTCTTAAAAAATGTACATTATGGTTGACACAACCCGGTGAAATACACTATGAAAAAGCGTAATATAATTTTTTCCTAGACTGAGATCTGTGGGGGTACAGATTCGAGGATTATATGGAGCAGGTGCTGCTGCTGAATGCGACCTTTGAGCCTTTGAAGGTGATCAACTGGAAAAGGGCCATAAGACTCCTTACGTTAGAAAAGGTGGAGGTGCTGGAAGAATATGACAGGGAGGTACACTCCGTAACCTTTGCCATCAAACTCCCATCTGTGCTTCGGCTCCTCAGATTCGTCAGGTACAGAAAGAAGGACATCAAGTTCTCCAGGCTCAACATATACGCCCGAGACGGTTTTATGTGCCAGTATTGCGGAAAAAGATTTGAATCTCAGGATCTCTCCTTTGATCACGTGGTACCCAAGAGATACGGTGGGAAGACAGAATGGAGCAACATTGTGACATCCTGTTGCACGTGTAACCGGATAAAGGGAGGTCGGACTCTTAAGGAGGCAGGACTTAGGCTTCACAAGAAACCCGTAAAGCCTGACTGGGTGCCATTTATTATGATTACCATTGGGGTCAGGAGTGTCCCCGAGGCCTGGCGCAACTATCTGTACTGGAATGTAGAGTTGAAAGACGCCTAGCCTGACTAATCCACGCCGGCGGGATGTCCCCAGCCGCCCCCGCCAGGCGTGTTAATGATCACTGTTTCTCCCCTCAAAACCTTAAACGTGTGTCGCCCGGGGACCGGCTCTTCGGTTCCGTCAATCCGTCTCAATATATTTGATCCGCACGCGCCGTCACCGCCTCCGGCTATCCCCTTGGGACAATAACGGCGTCTTTCCGATTGAATCGACACCACAGCATCTTTAAGCAGAAGCAGCTCACGGGTAACACCTTTACCTCCTGGATGAACTCCGAACCCGCCTGAACCCTCCCTTAGGACTGTCTTGAGAACCCGCACCGGATATGCGCCCTCCAGGGCTTCTGTGGGTGTGTTGGCCGTATTGGTCATATGGACCTGCACTGCACTTGCGCCTTTGCACCTCGGAATCCCACCCATGCCGCCCGCTATTGTCTCGTAATAGGTTATCTCATCCCATCCAATGGAGAGATTGTTCATGGTACCCTGTGCCTGTGCCGGGATCTGTTCGGGGAGAACATCCTTTAGGGCAAGGAGAAGTACGTCAACAATCCTTTGAGATGTTTCCACGTTTCCAGAGCTCACTGCTGCCGGGGGTCGCGGGTTGAGGAGGGAACCTTCCGGGGCAATGACATGAATGCTCTCGTAACACCCGTGGTTTGGCGGGATGTCTGGTGGCAGTAGGCACCGCAACACATAGTAAACAGCGGATCGAGTCACGCTAATGGGCGTGTTTGAATTTCCCCGGCTTTGGGGCGCGGTGCCCGTGAAATCCGCTTCAAATCTTGTCCCTTGAAGATTCACCTTCACGGTGATGGCAAGGGGGCTGTCTCCCTCTTCCCCATCCAGATAGTCAGTGGCTGCAGCCATCCCGTTGCGCAAGGCCGATAGGTGAGCTGCCACCCTTGATCTTGTATATTCTACGATGCCATCCACGAACTCGTCAAAGGCTGCCTCACCATAACGACGAATAAAATCTAGGCACCTGGATACCCCAAGGTGGTTGGCCCCCACTTGGGCGTTCAGATCCCCGATCCGCTCCGCAGGGTTTCTGGTCTCTTTCTCAAAGAGTTGCAGCATGTCTCTTTTTATAAGATCCCTTTTCACGAACAGCGTGGGAGGGATGATGATACCTTCCTCGGAAAGAGTACTGCTAAATCCTGGCATGGAGCCCGGGGTTTTGCCGCCGACGTCTGAGTGGTGGGCACGGTTTACAGCATATCCTTTGAGTTTGTGCTGCCAGAAAAAGGGGGCGATCAGGGTTATGTCTGGAAGATGTGATCCACCACGGTATGGATCGTTTACAATGACCTGATCACCAGGGCTGAACTCTGGAAAGTCAGAAGCAACGGCTGCTACGGCCGAGGGCATGGCCCCCAGGTGTACGGGAATGTGTTCGGCTTGGGCGATAAGGCGGCCCTTGGCATCAAATAGTGCACAGCTTTCGTCCATGCGCTCTTTGATATTGGGGGAAAAGGCGGTCCTCCTAAGATTTGCCCCCATCTCTTCAGG
>CAZCWQ010000206.1:0-2431 GCA_964502365.1 uncultured Desulfobacterales bacterium
TTGGCTCATAGCCCAGGAGATTTCTTGCCCTGGTAATGTCTGCCAGTGAATGGCGGATGTCTCCTTTTCTGGGGGGGCCATATTTGGGCTCTATGGTCTCAACATCCGGCTTGAAAGAGATAAGGCAGTCCTTTATAAGTTGGAACAGCTGATTTAATGTTGTACGCTCCCCATAGGCGACATTGTAGACCTTGTTTAAGGCCTCCACATTATTAGATGTGGCGGCAAGAATATTGGACTGCACAGTGTTATCAATATAGCAAAAATCTCGGCTGGTTTCTCCGTCTCCGTTTATAACAGGCTGCTGTGCACATAATAACGCATTTATCCACCTGGGGATGACTGCCGCATAGGCACCGTTGGGGTCCTGGCGTTTCCCAAACACATTGAAATATCTCAAGCCGATGATTCCCAAGTCATAAGTCTTGGCAAAAACGTCCGCGTAAAGTTCATTGGTATGCTTTGTTACGGCGTAGGGTGAAAGGGGCCTCCCTATTCGATGCTCCACCTTGGGCAGATCCGCATGGTCTCCATAGGTGGCAGATGAACCGGCATACACGAGTCTTTTTACTCCTGTATCTCTTGCTGCAACCAGCATATTGACAAAACCATCAATGTTGCATTGATTTGTTGTAATTGGGTCATCAATGGACCGGGGCACGCTTCCAAGGGCTGCTTGATGGAGGACATAATCGACCCCGTCACACGTTTTGTGGCAGTCTGATAAGTTCCTTATGTCTCCTTCAAAGAAATGGAAGCGTCCCCATTTGCCAGGGCCGACTTCTTCTTTTACGTCATCAAGATTTTCCTGTTTTCCGTTGGAAAAATCGTCAAGGCCTACTACGGTTTGGCCCAGGTTGAGCAATTCCTCCAAAAGACCGGATCCTATGAATCCAGCCACGCCTGTGATGAGCCACCTCTTGGGGTTGGCTTTGAGTTCAGCTTTTACATCGTCGATTCTTGCCATGGGGGGTTCTACTTTTTTTTGGCACGGATGACACAGATTGCACGGTTATTTGTTGCTGGGAAAATGCGGGTGCCCGTATCTTTTCAGAAGAAACCGTGAGATCCGTGTGTTTTGCCAGCAAAACCCGTGTCAAGATAAAGATTTGTTTTTTTGGCACCCCGGTTAAATGGGGTTGCTGCATTTCTTGCAAGCTCCGCCCCCTCAAGTTACAATGGTAACCTGTTTAAACAGTATAAATTTATTCCAACTTTATACCTAACCAGGTTGATTGGGTTAGGCTGCAAAACAAGTCTCGCACGTTCAAGACGTTCAATTTGTTTAATCGGTTTGCTTGTTCGATTCGTTCAAATTCTCACCTGGCGCCGTATTGCAACAACACGATTTTGATCGTCTTGAACATAATCATCATGTCCATTGCCAGGGACATGTTCTTCACATAGAATAAGTCGTATTTCAATTTTTCCAGAGCCTCATCTACTGATGCGCCATAGCGATAAGAAACCTGAGCCCAGCCTGTGATGCCCGGTTTTACAGTGTGTCGCTCTGAATAGTACCGGATGACTTTCTTAAGGTCTTTCACAAATTCCGGTCGCTCAGGACGAGGGCCTACAAAGCTCATGTCGCCTTTGAGCACGTTCCACAACTGGGGCAGTTCGTCTATGCGGTACTTGCGAATAATATTTCCCACACGGGTAACACGCCAGTCGCGATCTGAAGCCCAGCGCGGGCTACCATCCTCTTCGGCTTTGTCGATCATGGAGCGGAACTTGAGTAGCTCGAACACATGGTCGCCCTGCCCACATCGGTTTTGTCTAAAAAAAACCGGCCCCTTGGAATCCAGCTTGATGGCCAAGGCAACGATGAGCATCAGAGGCGCAGAGAACAGCAGCGCGATGGCGGCCAGGGAGAGGCCGGTGAAGCGTTTTGTGAAGCGAGTGATCGGGGATTTCCGAAACCCTTGTGAAAAAATAAGCCAGCTCGGATTGAGTTTTTCTAAAAAGAGTTTCCCTGTCAATTCCTCGTAGAAGGTCTCAGCTTCCAGAACCTTTATACCTTCCATCTTACAGCGCAAGAGGTCATCAGTTGGTAGGTATCCCCGTTTTTCCTCCATGGCCACAATGATCTTTGCGGCACCAAGCTGCCTGGCCATCTCATACATAGTCCCATTAGTACTAAAAAAGGGGGCATTCAGAGAAGGGTTTGGAGACGAAGCAGAATCGGCACCTACAACTCCCAGCAATTGGTAGCCACAATCACGGCGATCATTGATTTCATCGATGATCTCTCTGCAAAGCTGCCCAATGCCTAGGATTACAACCCTTTCCGAGAACATCTTTTTCTTTAGAACCCAGTTGTATACAAATCGCCACGGGACAACAAGAAACACAAGAAATACAAGACTAGTGAAGAAGATACCGCCTCCAATCATGACGGAAGGGAAAATGTAATAGATAATGGCAAGCA
>CAZCWQ010000207.1:0-2114 GCA_964502365.1 uncultured Desulfobacterales bacterium
AAAACCCGCGGAGAACGCCGCTCAGAGGAAAAAGGGCCATTTATGGATGGAAACTGGCTATTTCGACAGGCTGTATATCCCTGATTCTGTTTTGTTGTGGCATTCCTTCAACGGCCTACCGAGTAACCAAGGGAACCGTGAAAACTACATACGCGGTGGGAAAAGGGGCAACCAAGGCAACCATAGGAGCCGGAAAGGTCGTCTACAAAGTCGGTAAGTTCACCTTCAAAGTGGTCATGGCACCTCTGAGTTGGCCTTTGACGCATGAAGAAATTGAGTCCATAGACGACCTGCCGCCCAAGGAGGCCATAAGCCAAGGTCGGGTAAAGAACGCCCCTTACGTAGTCAATGGAAAGCGCTATGTTCCCATGTCTGTGGAAAGTTCTCTCAAGTATAGGAAAAAGGGTGTTGCCTCGTGGTATGGGTATGAGACCCTTCGGCAAAAGGGTGGCCACATGACAGCAAACGGTGAGAAGTTTGATCCCGATGAACTCAGTGCTGCCCACAAGTATCTGCCCTTGCCCACATATGTGCGTGTTACCAACTTAAAGAATCACCGGTCTATTATCGTGCGGGTTAATGACCGCGGCCCCTTTGTGAAAGGGCGCATTATTGACCTGAGTGCCAAGGCTGCCCGGAAACTCGGTTTTTACAAAAAGGGCACCGAGCGTGTTTATGTGGAGACGATCGATGTGAGAGCTTGATAGGAGATGCAAGCAAAGCTTGCGTTCCAGGGTCTCGTTTTATTAACATATTGAGGTGCGGAGGGAAATGAGTCATGAGCCTTACTGTGGTTTACTGTGACAGGATAATTGTCTCCCTGGATGTTGGTCCCGACATTGTGGACATTACGGACCGGCTTGCTGCAACGGCAAGAAAAGCGGGCATAGAAGATGGCAGTATACAGGCATCTGTCATCGGCTCAACAGGATCTATAACAACTATCGAGTATGAGCCCGGCGTTGTAGAGGATTTGAAAAGGGCAATTATGCGGCTTGCGCCTCAGGGTATTGAGTACGAACACGAAAAGGCCTGGCATGATGGCAACGGGCACAGCCATGTGCAGGCGGCCTTATTGGGTCCTTCGATTCTGATACCGGTACGCAAGGGAGCCCTGGCCCTTGGGACCTGGCAACAGGTAGTTGTCATTAACCATGACAACCGTGCTCGCCAGAGGCCGGTTGAGGTCACAGTGATTGGGACACAACAAGGCTAGGGGTGGGGAAACGACCATGCCTTCTTCAAAGCATAAAGCGGACCCGGTGGTGACGTTGAAGGACCAACCTCCTCAGGCCGTTAGGGAAGCCCCGGCATCTACTCGGAAAACTCGCGCACCAACAGATATCTTACGTGTCCTTGAAAACGAGAAGACTATATCTGCGTGGTTGAACTTGGGAGAGAGTGAAGAACCAGAGCTTTTCATTATTCTGGCGGACAATCTCTCCAGTTCTGAGAGGAAGGCACTGGAGGAGGTCACTGACGTTGTTGTCCACACGCATGATAATCTGGTGAGCAAGCTCGCAGTGCTTGAGGAACAAAACAAGTACCTGCGATCTTTGAGCCTGACGGATGGACTCACCGACCTGTACAATTACCGTTTCTTTGAAAAACAACTTGAAGTCGAGATGGCCCGAACCAGACGGACAGGCCTGCCTTGCTCCCTCATGATGACAGACCTGGATGACTTCAAGCTCCTTAACGACACCTTGGGCCATGATGAGGGGAACAAGTTTCTGGTGAATGTGGCCCAGGTCATACGTGAAAAACTGAGGCCTACTGATATCTTGTGCCGGTATGGGGGCGACGAATTTGCAGTGATCATGCCTGCTACGGGCCTTTTTGATGCCATTCGTATCGCTCAAAGGCTCAAGGAGTCGGTATCCATGATAACGCCCAAGCTGGACCGCCCTTTTTCAGTCAGTATAGGGCTGGCAGAGTATGACCCTGCTTCCGGACAAGAAATGAGTCTTTTCGTAAATATGGCCGATAAAGCGCTTTACAGGGCGAAGAAGGGCGGCAAGAACATGATTTGCCATGAAGGCAAACTCCCAGAAATCGGAGAGGCGGCGCCCGTAACTCAGGACGAGAAGGCGGCTCTGCTAAAGAAAGATGGT
>CAZCWQ010000208.1:0-2050 GCA_964502365.1 uncultured Desulfobacterales bacterium
GGATGTCCCGGATAACACTAGAAGCTAACTAACGAAAGGAGGACGGGAGAAATCGTCAGAGTCGTTGGAGTCACAGGTATTGTGCCAATTGAAAAGCACGCTGCATTGTGGACTGATGCTATAAGGTGAATATTCTCCAAAAATCAAAGAAAATGGAAACAAACGAAACACCTCGTCGTAAGAGGAATTTGTTAATAACCAGTCTATTAGCTCCAATTCATTCGTGATCCTTCACACAGATTGGGGGGTCAAAGAATTGCCTATTTGCAAACGTTTGTAGCACACTGATGTCTTATGTCCATTGACATTAAAGCGTTGCAAGTTGTTGATAACTTTTTCACAAAAAGGTCATAATCTCCCCGTATCGCTTTTGACAGACGTCCACAGAGACTGTATAGGTGTAACGTGAGATAGGCTGTTTCTACTGTTCTTCGTCCCCCATAGGATCTACCCACATGGGAAAAAGCCTCAAAATGTGCCCACCTGGGCCCTGACTGGACCTTGGCTGTTCTGTCGGGGTCTCAAGGAACGACGTTTGTGAAGCCTTATAACTTTTAAGGTTTTGCAGGAACCGTCCGCATACCAGGTGATCATGTCGTCTTTATTTTCCATCTCTGATTACGAACTTCTCACTTTCACAGCCGTGTGTGAACCCTATTTCCGGGTGCCATGGTTCGGGTGAACAAGTCCATGACACCCCCCTGTCATCAAAAGCGTTCACTCCTTTCATCATAAGGAGGATTCAGACATGGGTAGCATGACCAAGAAGAAAGGGTTTGCTGACCGTAGGCAGCATAACCGATTCCAGGTCCATGACGCCACATTTGCCGTGCTCCGGCCACGGTCTGACATATTGGGTCAGGTGATAGATATCGTGGGCCAGGTTGTGGATATTAGCCAGGGCGGGCTTATGCTTCGTTATATTTCCAGCGAACACGGGTCACATGAACCATTTCAATTAGACATCGTGTTGGCCGGTGATAGTTTTCGCTTGGATAAGATACCGTTTAAAGCTGTTTCGGATATGGATATGACTGACCCATTGTCTTTGACTCCCACAACGATGAGGGGACAGCGTGTGCAATTTGGGGCGTTGACTCACGACCAGAAAGCTCAGCTGCAATATTTTATCCGGAACTACGCCACAGGTACGGTCAGGTTTGACTATTCTGCCCCAATCAAAAAGCAAGAGCAGAGTTTGCCATTTCGATAAAACCACCAAGGCGAAGAGCTTACTCCTTTTGCGTGTTTATCATCTAAGAGCGGGAGAGGTCTGGGGCCGGTGGCGACACGTGGTCTCACCGCACCTATAATCAATATCCAGGATGAGACACCGACCTCGGCTCCGGTGCTACCGCCTCCTTGTGCCAGGGTTTAGATTTTCCCCACGTATGCCGATAAAAAAGAGAACATAGAGTGGGGTGAACCTGTGATCAAGTTGAAACGAAACCCTGCCTACAAGCGAGGCACCATAAACTACCATTGTCCGCAGTATGAAGAGTGCCTTCATCATGCATTTAGGCTCCGCTGGCAATTTTGGAGTTGTTCTAACTGCTTTCATGAATCGAAAAAAGAACACCTTAAATACAATGCCTCATTGAGCATATCCCGGATTGAGTCCATACCCTGAAAGACGTTCTCCCTTCTAATCCCCATTTACGTGTCCCCGAGTGCATCTAGGATGGCGTTTCACAACCACAGGAGACCTTTTCTCGTGTGTGTAGCGTTTCAAAGGAAAGTGGATAGATTTAGGAAATAGCTAGGAGACGGTTTTAGGTTGTCGGAGAAAGGAGGAAAAAATGAAACCTAAGACCCGGAAAAGTCCTGAATCTGTAGTTCGAGAAATCAAGAGAAGGACCCGCCGCAAATTCAAGTCTGAAGAAAAGATTCGTATCATTCTGGAAGGTCTGAGAGCGGAAGACAGCATATCGGCCATCTGCCGCAGAGAAGGCATAGCCCCCAGCGTGTACTACAAGTGAAAAAGGGGGGCAAGCTTGCTCTTGACTCACCTTAGGGGAAGCGGGCAATGCTCGCCACAAGCCATATTGAG
>CAZCWQ010000209.1:0-1995 GCA_964502365.1 uncultured Desulfobacterales bacterium
CATTTTCCCGCCCTCTGCCAATTGCTCCTTTAGCGGTTCAGGAATATGGGTGGGAGCACATGTCACAATAATGCCGTCAAAGGGGCTGAAGGCCTTCCACCCCTTATATCCATCGCCAATCTTGACATGGACATTCTTGTATCCCAATCGGGCCAATAATTCCTTGGCCTTCTCGCCGAGACTTTCGATAATCTCGATCGTGTAGACGGAATCGCATATTTCTGCAAGCACTGCTGCCTGGTATCCAGAGCCCGTGCCAACTTCAAGGACCTTTTTGCTGCTATCCAAATTCAGGACCTCAGTCATCAGAGCAACAATATAGGGTTGGGAGATGGTCTGTCCCGCCCCGATGGGCAGTGGATGATCCATATACGCCTGAGGGCGATACGGCTCGGGAACAAACCTGTGCCTTTCAACCTTTCGCAAGGCTTCAAGGACCTTGGGATTTCTGATGCCTCGGGCCTCCATCTGCTCGCGCACCATGCGTTCGCGCTGGGCCTTGAAGTCCGAGACCAGGGGCGTCTCAGCTGTACAGTTAGCGCAAAACAACCCCAGAACACAGACATGAAGCACCATGAGCAGCCACTTTCGTCTCTTCCCATCCATCATCGTTCCCCCGATTCCTTTGCCTCTAATGAGGCCGATAGCTCCACAAGGGCATCCTCGACTTTCGCTCAATTAGGGTCCTAGTAAGCGAGTGTATAAAACGCTAATCCCAAATATTCGTGAATAGCAGTTGACAGATTCTTAAAGGCACCAGGCAGATAGTCGTTCCATCCGTATTGTCTGCCTTGCCACGATTTAAAGTTTGCCGGAAATGGGATGACCCCTAGGCCCGCCTTCTTGAAGTTCATAATAGAACGCTTCATATGAAAGGCCGACGTCACCAGTATGGGGCTTTTGTAGCCGAATCTTGCACAGATTTTCTGTGTATATTTTGCATTTTCAAAAGTATCTCTGCTTCTCTCCTCTGTGAGAATCTCGTTGGGTGACACCCCAAGATCAATGAGAAATCGTCTAACAATGGGAGCTTCTACAGTTCCATGTTCAAAGACTTTGCCTCCTGCAACAATGATAGGGATATTGAGAATTTTTTGAACCCTGACAGCGGTTACAATTCGTGCAAGCATAGTTTCTGAGGGAGATCCAACACCAGATAGATCAGGAGATCTGCCGTATACGCCACCGCCCAAGAGAATAATTACGTCGCCTTTTGGATTCTTAGGGATGGTAAGGTCGGATTCGAGGCCTCTCAATACCGCATTTGCAACTGGGGATATGGAAAGGAACCACATAAGGCAGCCGATCAAGAAATTCACGATTCCTGCCCTCCAGTTCTTCCTTAACAAAAACCACACACCAGAGAATATCAAGATAACCATGAAGATCCCTGGCGGGAGAAGAAAAGGCGCCAACATCTTTTTCAATATGAACATTTCTTAATCTCCCCTAGCAGGCTTAACCTGCATTGCTTTATTGTTGTCAATGTCTCTTTTCGGACTAGAAAGTGATTACCAATTCATAGGCCACTTCCTGCATCCTTGTCAAACTTGACCCCAGTTCCTCACGTGTTCCGCGAGAGCCACAGGAGTGACCGCATCCGTCACGGTTCTACGTTACAGGAAAAACCATGCGAAAACGAACCGTAGTATGTCATGCTTTACTTTGGCTTTCGTGTATGATAAACAACTAGTGTAAGTTCCCAAAACAATTTGAAAATAGGTATCAACCGCAGACCCCCGCGGATAGGCGCAGACAAGGCAGGATTTCTTCCTTCGGCGGACCGACCCAAGACAACTTCCGTCTGTGTTTGTCCGTGCCTGCCCCGTTGAATGCGAAGCTCTTATTTAACTGGGGTAAGTCTGTGGCAATAAAAAGGAAAATAGGCTTTGAGGTGAAGGAAGGGCGTGCTACTTACGGCAAGGGGGCGAAGACAGAGAAGAGATAAGTCAGGGAGTCTGGGGCTGAGATTTTCTGCACGCCGTGCACGAACGT
>CAZCWQ010000210.1:0-1972 GCA_964502365.1 uncultured Desulfobacterales bacterium
GTATAACCCTTTGGGGCAATCCTCTTGACGGCAAATTGCAATACCGCTTCATGATGTCCGAGGGGGTCGAGAGTGACAACAATCCTGAAGACAACCTGCGGTTTGCGGGGCGGCTTTCGTTAAGCCTTTTTGAGCCAGAGACTAGCTGGTTTAATATGGGCACGTACCTTGGGAAGAAAAGAGTCTTGAGCCTTGGCCTGGGGTTCCAGAGTCAGGACGATCTTACACTCAATGGCGTTACAGGCCAAGACAATGATGTGTGGACTGTTGATGTTTTCTTTGATCATCCGGTAGGAGAGGGTGCGGTCACATTTGAAGGGGCCTACATCGATATCAAAAACTGCACAGAGACCCAACCAGCAGCTTATAGTGACCTGGCAGCAGGCGATGATGCCCAGAACTGGTACATTAATGCAGGATATCTTTTCCCAGACACAATCGGTATTGGCCGTCTTCAACCATACATCCGTTATGAAACAGTGGACGTTGATAACAAAAATCAAACTGATTTTTGGAGCGGTGGTTTCAATTACTACATGAAGGGTCATAACTGCAAGTTGACGGCAGATTACATGCACGTTAACCCAGATAATGATGCCAAAGAGGACAGGGGCATTTTTACTTTTCAAATTACTCTCGGGTTCTAATAGCTGGATCATCTCCCGATTAGTTGCAGTTAAGGCAAAATAAATGGGTTATCTCCGATTGGACAGCCGTTATCCCAGAGGGTACGAGGGGTCAAGGATTGCGGCTTTCGCCTTGAAAAGATGCAAGGGTTCATTGGACCCTCTTCTCCAACTAAATTGGAGAAAAACCTAATGAATTAATAAAAGGAGGAAATAATAAGATGTTCAAGAACAGGGTTTTGCTGACAGTCCTGATATGTATGGCGCTAACCTTTGGCCTGGCAAGTGGCGGCTTTTGCTGGGGGAAAAAGGAATTGGAGACAGAGGCTAGTGCTGTAAAACTACTGAGGGAAGTCGAGAGGGGTGGCTACAAGATCGTAACGACGGAGGAGCTCAAGGGTTGGATCGACCAGAAAAAGGATATGATTATTGTTGACACCATGCCCTTCGAGGCCAGCTACAAGAAGCGGCATGTTCCTGGCGCTGTTCAGTTTTTGTTTCCCATCCCGGATATGACAACATGGAACACTGAAGAAACGGACGCCAAGACCGAACACGATTATGCCAAACTTCTGGGGTCGGACAAGAACAAGACGATTGTAGTTTATTGCGGTTTTGTTAAGTGCACGCGTAGTCACAACGGTGCCGCTTGGGCAGTAAAGCTTGGTTACAAGAATGTTTATCGGTATCCCGGGGGCATCAAGGCCTGGAGCGAAGCCAAGTATCCGGTTGAAAAGGTTAAGTAGACGGATCGCCATCAAAGATGCTGAGTTCGTAAACCTGTGTTATATGGGTGACTGCGCCAGTATCGGACAGGCCTGGATCGATGAGAGATGGTCCGGGCCTTTTCTGATCCATTTGGAACTGCTGACTGGAGCCTAAACTGACAGCAGATGTCTTCCTGTTTTCTTCTATGATGGAACGAAAGGAGTTGGTTAGCTCTATTACGGTTGACGGGAAGAAATATACTTGGGATGGCCAGCTGTTCTACAACAAGAACAAGGCAAGAGTGCAAGCACGCAAATATCTGCGCAGGGGCTTCAAAGTCGATATGGAAACTGACGACGGCACGTTCTACGTTTACAGGCATCACCCTTATCGCCAGGACGAGTCTGTCCCACAATAAACTCAGTTAACCAGAAGTACAGAGTAACGGGAAAGAAATCCAAAGAAGCCCAAAGATGTGATAGGGCTTTTTGTCAAGTCACCACGATGAGCACAGGAAAAGAACGACCTATGAGCGAGAAGTACACCAAGATGTGGGAGGAGTTGGGGCTCGATATCAGCGCCCATGACGGGCTGCTCAAGGTGCTGGGCCAGTTTTACGGGGACATCTACCTGAGTCA
>CAZCWQ010000211.1:0-1899 GCA_964502365.1 uncultured Desulfobacterales bacterium
TTACTACCTCTCCTGAGCCGTTTACGAATTGGACCGCCTCGAAGGGATGATGTTTTTTGTCTGACTGGACAGGGATATGGAGTTTACAGGCAGAGATCTCAATAGAGTTGATTAACAGGAAGGAGGCAACAAGATGGAAAATTTGGCAGGAAAAGTCTGGGAATTGTTGACGATTTACGGACTCAAAGTCATTGCAGGTATTGTTGTCTTTATCGTTGGGCGATGGGTGGCGAAGGGTTTGACAAATCTAGCAAGAAAATTGATGGAAAAGAAGGCGGTTGACCACACGCTCGTCTCTTTCGTCGTAAATCTGGTCTACATAGCTTTGTTGGTGTTTGTCGTTCTGGCAGCTCTCGGGCAGCTCGGCATACAAACAACCTCGTTTATCGCTGTTATCGGTGCTGCAGGCCTTGCCATCGGTCTTGCGCTCCAAGGATCGCTGTCGAATTTTGCTGCGGGCTTCCTGATGATCATTTTCCGCCCGTTTAAGGTAGGTGATTTCATTGAAGGCGCAGGGGTTTCCGGCACTGTTGAAGCGCTTCACATCTTTACAACCCAGCTAAAGAGCCCTGACAACAAGACTGTGATTGTACCAAACGCCAGTTTGACGGCGGGCAACATCACGAATTACTCGACCAAGGCGACGCGGCGTGTTGATATTGTAATGGGCATTGGATATGGGGATGATATTGATAAGGCAAAGAAAATCATGGCCGATGTCCTGGCAAAGGACGGACGTGTCCTGAAAGATCCTGCACCTACGATTGCCGTTGTAGAACTGGCAGACAGCAGTGTGAATTTTGTAGTTCGCCCCTGGGTTAAGGCGGAGGACTATTGGAATGTCTACTTTGACACAACTGAGAACATCAAGAAGAGTTTTGATGCCGAAGGCATTACTATACCCTTCCCACAGCGCGATGTTCATGTTTACCAACACCAGTAATGATGCTAGGAAATATGGACCGCATATTTTCAGACAATACGCTGCGGCAGACGCCAGAAAAGTTGGACCCTTATTCCGTCTATTTGGCCCCAGGGTCTGACAAAACCTGCTATAACTCTAACCTGACTTTGGATCATCTTAAATGGCCAGAAAGTCAAATGCTTTTTGTTGCTGTGTCCTCGTAAGATTAGCCGGTTATGCCTTAAAGTGCATCTTTACGAATCCGTCAATTTCAGAACAAAGGAGGAGCTGATGAGAGGAATGAGATTTTTTGTTGCGTTGTTGGTTGTTTTTGCCATGGCCACAGGAGGTTATGCGCAAGAAAAGAAATGGAGTGACGAAGCTGAGCTTTCCTTTGTCGATACAGGAGGAAACACCGATGTTACGACCCTGTCAGCCAAAAATCTTCTTAAGTATAAACTTACCGAGCAGTTGCATGCAGCCTGGAAACTCGGGGCCCTGTATGGAGAAAGCGACGGGGATAAGAGTGGGGAGAGTTACTTCACTGAACTCCGTGGAGACTACCTGTACACACAGCGGTTGTATTACTACGCCGCCGCAGGCTGGTCCAAGGACAAGTTTGCAGGTATTGACTCGCGGTATTACGTGGGACCTGGCGTAGGGTATAAATATCTCACCGGACCCAAACATTTCCTGTTGGGCGAGGCAGGCCTTAACTATGTCAACGAGCAATATACTGATGATACGGATAGAGACTACATCGGCGGTCGTGTGGCTGGCCAGTATGAGTATGCTTTCACAGAAAGAAACAAGTTTTCTCAGTCCCTTGAGTTCCTCTACGATTTCGACGATAGCGAGAATTATAATGTGAATTCAGAAACAGCACTAATATCTGCATTGAGCGACTATATCTCCATGAAGGCAAGTTATGTGATCAAGTATGATCATCAACCTGTTCCTTCAACTCTGGAAGAAACGGATACCATTTTGGCTGT
>CAZCWQ010000212.1:0-1851 GCA_964502365.1 uncultured Desulfobacterales bacterium
CAAAGCTCTCAGGAAAGAGTCCCCTCGTACATGAAAGGCTTGCCCTTTGAATCCTTTTGTTCCCGAGCCCGACGAAATTGCCATAAGCATTGAGCGGAGCAAGGCGCGGGAGTTGAGACGGTCCCAATGGTGGAAGCGCCAACTGGACCGCGGCCTTTGCTATTACTGTGGCAGATCATATCCACCGCGTGAGCTGACCCTGGATCACATCGTGCCCCTGGCCAGAGGCGGCAAATCTAAGAAGGGCAATGTGGTCCCTGCATGTAAGGAGTGCAACAACAAGAAGAAATACCTCCTTCCTGTTGAGTGGGAAGCGTATCTTGAGTCTCTTACTGAAAATAGCGACTAATGACGTGCAGGGGGACTGTTGGTGAGTAAGGAATAAAGGCCAGGCTGACACGCCCTTGGTCGTTGATTCTCTCAAACACCTGATTTGCCTCATATGGAGAAATCTGTCTAAGGGTATTCCAGTCAGTCATTTGTACCTTCATTAGAATCTTGTAAGGATCATCCATCAGCTTTAGGAGTGTAGCCGTCATAGCCGATATTTTCCTGTAGGCAGCCGCTTCGCTGAGCTGAAGCTCCTTTTCCATCTGTCTATGGTAGGCCATTATAGCATAATAATCGATGGGGAGCTTGGTTGCCTCGGCCAAGCTCTGGGATAACCATGCCAAGGCATTTCTTGGGTCAGTCACCGATTCGTACATGAAATTCATGGCGAACTGGACGTCAGGATTCACAACCTTTGCCGCCTCGATCAATTTGCGGGCAAGGTTCAACAACTTCTGATTCTTCCAGTGTGCCCACACCCAGAAGGTGTCAGAATAACGAGACACGCACCAATGTCCTTTTGCATCCTGGAATACGCCTCTGTAAAGGGCATCTGGGTAAAGTTTATTGCCGGTTTCTTCTTCAAACTGTGCCGCAGCCTTTGGACTGAAATCCTCATATTGGTACATGATTAGGTCGTCTTGTATCAAGATGCCATCAACGCCTGACTTGGCCACGTCTTCGTAAAGGCCTATAAGCCCTGTCTCAACAGATTCATCAAAGATACTCCACATGCGCATCGGCTGGAGAGACCGTGTTTCAAAACGATACGCAAGGGCCTTGGAGCCTTCTGGGTCAGGCAGGCAGAGCGGCATCTTGCGGGTCTGCACCCAGGCAAAGACCCTTAGTCCGTGACGGTGCCCGATAGATACGATCCTTGTCAAAACCGGGTCCACCACTGGTGCGTGGGATGTTTCAAAATAGACCCCCTCTTTGCATTGAGGGCGGGCGAAGCGGTATAGCCTATCACCCCGGCTCTGAAAGGCGCGAACTATGATAGTATTGACATGGGCCTGCTTAAGGTTCATCATAACATTTTCGACCTGTTTATAATCCCGGGACCTGAAGACCAGAACCTGGGCTCCCAGCATGCGCCGGGTGGCGGACAAATTCTCTTTCTCAGGGTGAACCCTTGCTTCAGCCAGCGATGCCGCGGCACACTGGGTGGGCATGCCATATCCGTTACAATACCATTTACAAAAAAGGAGGCACGCAGAAAATGCCAGTGAAATGGCTATGGCATAGAGACCTTTTTTCCACATGGGAAGACTCCTGTGAAAAGGCCGACTTTTCCAGTCATGACATCTGCCGACGATTCCATGGAATTTGGATCTTTCCCCTACGACAGACTAGTTCCCTGTGTCAAGGAGATTCTACTATATATGGTATTATTTGGCCTGGCCTATTCAATATATAGGTCGTCAGTCCTTTTGAGACCTTTGCATCATGAAACCATCAAACTTGATGGTTTTGTAAAAAGTCAATTTTGCTCACTCCGTGAGCGTTTTGGGCGCACCTGAG
>CAZCWQ010000213.1:0-1819 GCA_964502365.1 uncultured Desulfobacterales bacterium
CAACTATGCTTTATCTGAAAGCGATATTAAAGCTATTTGTTCCGGCAAGAACCCCCAGTAGAACTGGGGGCTAAAATTTAGCCCCGCGTTTTACGCGGGGTTCTTATCTTCTATGCGCGGAAGAAACAGGATGGCAATTCTGTGCCTTGGATTTCTGATTAGTTTTATCAATTATTCATTTGCCCAGCAGGCAAAAGGCAAAATGATCTCGGTGTGTTTTTTCGATATGAACCAGCGGCCGTCACGATACTGCCTGCGGCAGTTGAGCACAAGGGCACAAGAGCTTAAGGCAAAAGATATAGTCGTTGTCGCAGTTCAGGCTTCAAAGATTGATGATAAAACACTCAACGAATGGGTTAAAGGGACTAACATTGCTTTCCCCGTAGGAGTGGTTCAGGGTGACGTAGAAAAAACCAGTTTCGCCTGGGGTGTAAAGTCACTTCCCTGGTTGATTCTGACAAATGATAAACATTCCGTAGTTGCCGAAGGATTCAACCTCAACGAATTGGATATCAACCTTGGCAAATCAGTAGTCAAATGATGGAAACTCAAAATTGGAAACAAGTTGTTGCATTCATATCTCTTTTTGTTTGTAGTTTGAGCTTTGTTTGTTCAGCGGGCGATGGCCCTAAGCAGGAGGTTCAATGTACTGGCACGGTTGTAGACAGTGACGCACGACCAGTAGGAGGGGCCGACGTATATGTCTATGAAATACGCTGGGCTTATGCAGAAGGCAGAATGCGGTGGGACCTGATAGGAAAGACTGAAACCGATGCACAGGGCAAGTTCACCTTGAAGGTACGTATCGCATCGAGTCAGGACGTGTGGGCTGTGGCCTACAAATCGGGTTTGGCGCCGGGATGGAAAGGCGAACGCAAGGAAAATGTAAAGCTTGACTTTCCAATCAGGCTTGACATACCTGGCATTCTTGCAGGCACAGTTGTGGATGAGAAGGGGCAACCAATTAATAATGCAAGATTACAGCTTTGTCTGGCTGACGAACGCATGGGAGGACTGGTGTTTCCGTCACCTCAAGAGTGTTTCTGGACTTCCACGGATACGCAAGGTCGATTTTCCTTTATGCACATGCCAAAAGATGGGACTGCTGATTTGTGGGTAGAAGCTCCAGGAAAAACAGCCTACTGGACGTTCTGGGAGAACGGTGCCATGGCAGGCCGGAGGTTTCAAGAGGGTCGCACCGACCTCAAAATCATCCTAAAGAAAGAGTCTCGTATACATGGCCGTGTTATAGATGAAGACTCGGCCCATGGTGTCTCCGGTGTGACTCTTCTGGCCAGAGCTAATAAGCGTATAGCTAACTACTTTAGCCGGTATCGTACTATGTCCGGTGAAGATGGTAGGTTCCAATTTCATGGGCGTCCTGCTGACGACTATTCGGTCCAGGTAGTAGCACCCTATGACAGCACATCGGAATGGGTTGGAAGGGATGTGAAGGTCACTATAGGAACCGGCCAAGTCCTGCAAGATATCAACGTCCCTGTCAGTAAGGGAGCGATCATAGAGATCACTGCCAAAGAGACGGGCATCAACAAACCTATTGAAGGGGTCTGTGTCAATGTGAAACAGAAGGCTAATTTTGGAGGACACACTTGTTTCTACAAGTCTGTGTACTCAGATAAAAATGGTTTAGCTACTTTCCATGTGCCTCCAGGGGAGTGTCGGATCAGCGCGGGCAGCGACAAGTATATCTACCCTTTTGATATCGAGCCGATTAAGGCAGCTAAGGGGCAGACCTACCGTCGATATATTGAGCTTGACAGAAATCCATCGGTTCAAGGAATCGTGACCGATTCGGAGG
>CAZCWQ010000214.1:0-1755 GCA_964502365.1 uncultured Desulfobacterales bacterium
CCCACCGGGCCTTTTACCTTGACACATATAGGCAAATAGGTTAGCAAAATCGGTTTAAAGTCGCGCCGGAGTGTAGCTGCACCGTGGATGAGTCAAGTGAGGTTATTCGGCAACGGCGAGGCAAGGCAAAAGCTTTGTCAGACGAAGGTGTGGAGCTTTATCCAAATGATTTTAAGGCTTCCCACACAGTCGATGCCGTGAATCAACATATTCGTGCACGAAAAGATGACGAGAAAGATACGCCCGTCTTTTCCATGGCCGGACGCATCGTCGGACTTAGGTCTTTTGGCAAGGCTGCCTTCCTCCATTTCAGAGACTACACCGGCCAGCTTCAAGCATTCGTGAAACAAGATGAGATTGGGCGACAGGCCTATGCCTTATTTAAGAGGTTCGATGTTGGTGATGTCATAGGGATCAAAGGTACCCTATTTCAGACTAAGACAGGCGAATGGACAGTCCTGGCAAAAGAGATTCGTCTGCTTTCCAAGGCTATTAGGCCACTGCCCGAAAAATTCCACGGATTAAAAGATCCTGAGAAACGTTACCGCCAAAGATACCTGGATCTCATTATGAATCCTGACGTCCGTGGTATCTTTGTCAACAGGGCGAGGATCGTTCAAGCGTTCCGTGACTTCCTGCTCGAACGTGGGTTCCTGGAGGTTGAGACGCCCATGATGCAGCCTATTCCAGGCGGGGCTGAGGCTACCCCTTTTAAAACCTTTCACAATGCCCTGGGCGCAGAACTGTTTTTGCGGATCGCACCCGAGCTTTACCTGAAGCGATTGGTCATTGGGGGGTTTGATAGGGTTTTTGAGATAAATAGAAGTTTCAGGAATGAAGGGATTTCAAGCCAGCATAATCCCGAATTTACCATGTTGGAGTTTTATATGGCCTACGCGACATATGAAGATCTTCTGGCCTTGACCGAAGAGATGTTCAGATTCATAGCCCAGCGCGTTTTGGGGGCGACCCATTTTACATACCAGGGAAATAAAATTGATATGGACGGACCGTGGCGTCGATTGACACTGAAGGATGCCTTGTATGAACTGGGTGGTGTTGATCCTGTGTTATTCAACGATAGAGAGGGCCTGCTCAATTTTGCCGCATTACAAGGCGTTCAGGTTACGAAAACAAAAAAGCGAGGCAAGATACTGGCAAAGCTATTTGATGTGTTGGTTGAACCAAAGCTGATTGAACCGACTTTCGTGACAGGCTATCCTGTAGAGATTTCGCCTCTTGCCAGAAGAAGTGACTCAGATCCAGAATTGACCGAGCGATTTGAGCTCTTTATTGGCGGTAGTGAGATCGCAAACGGGTTCTCAGAACTCAATGATCCGGTCGACCAAAAAAGGCGCTTTCTGGAGCAGTCTGCAGATCGGGAAGAGGGTGAAGAAGAAGCACACTATATGGACGAAGACTACGTGGTTGCTCTTGAGTACGGTATGCCACCAACAGCGGGTGAAGGCGTTGGAATCGACCGATTTGTGATGCTGTTAACTGATGCACCCTCCATCCGTGAAGTGATACTGTTCCCCCAGCTAAAGACTGTTGGCCACTAGTGGATTGTACCATTTGCCCACCAGAGTGGGTGCTTCGCTTCGCCCGGATGGGTGCTCCAAAAACCTCATAATTGGCGCTTTCCAAGGTTATGCAAAGCTCTCATGTACCATGCTGGGCAAGGAACCAGCTCAAGCAGTTTAACGGGACGTGAACCATGTCTTTTGAAGTTTTTGTCAGCCTCAGATACCTTCG
>CAZCWQ010000215.1:0-1714 GCA_964502365.1 uncultured Desulfobacterales bacterium
AGTGGGATCAAGTTCCCACAAAAACACGAGTCGATTATGTGCAAGCGACACATTCATTGTTGGCGGTCAGCTATTGTCTTATGCCTCTTTGCAGCTGTGGCCGTAGTCGTCAAAGCCACGCCGGCAGTGGCGGCAGAGACAATGCAAGGCAAGAACGATTTGGGCACCGCTGCCGGACAAACGGCAGAACTGAAAGTGCCTGGCGTCGTACATGTTGAGGCCATCAGACAGGCAGAGGTAACGAATCAGGGAGCCGGGCTTGCCGGCAGTTCCTTCATCAAGCAGTTTTTTGACCTGGCTAATACACCGCCAAAGGTTCGGCAGGAGCTGAGGATGCTCGGCACAGGAATGATCATAGATTCCGGAGGTCATGTCCTCACGATTCAGAACGTGGTGGCAGGAGCAACACAGATATATGTCCTTCTGGCCGATGGCAGACAATACCCGGCAAAGCTCGTCGGGGCGGATCCCAAAACGGATATGGCAGTGGTTTTAATCTTGACCAAGGATTCATTGCCCCATGTCACTTTTGGCAATTCAGACACCGTACAAGTAGGAGAGTCGGTCGCAGCCGTGGCTCATCTTCGCCCCCAAGATCCATCTGTAAGTCATGGGACCATTCTCGGCAAACATGGCCCGGGAGCAACAACTCCTATTAGCTACAACGACTACTTTGAGAAAGAGCCGGTTGTCAATCTGGGGTACAGTGGAGGGCCGTTGTTGAATCTTCGTGGAGAGGTCATTGCCGTAAACATTGCCATCCTGTCCGGTTTTGATGATCTGCGTGGAATCGCCTTTTCAATCCCCAGTAATGTAGCCCTTAACGCCGCAAGGCAGTTGATTGCCGGCAGGGAAGTCAACGCCGGCTTGTCAGAAGGCAGGGCAGAGTGTCTGAGTGTGTCTTTAGCACGGACTGTGAGCATGAAGGATCCATCAACCATTTCGGTCGGCTACCCGATGAACTTAAGACAAGCCGACCGGCCCGCGGTCAAGAGTGAGCTTGTCACGGCAGGTTCTGATACACACTATATGCCAGGCGCCATTGCCACGGACAAGAGAATGAGAGTGAATGGCAAATACGTTAGGGAGTCAGACAGATTACTTATGGCGGGCAAACCTCAAATACCTGTCAACACGCAGGGCGTTTGGATAAAGAGATGTCTGGGTGTAGCAACTCGGCCGTGCACGCGAGAAGAAGCCAGGAAATATCATATCAGTGGGGGGAATACTGTGGTTATCAGTTCTCTGGAGCCAGCATGCCCTCTGGCGCGTACAGGCGTTGAGGTGAACGACATGATATTGGAAATAAACGGGCATCGGATTAGCGGGTTCGATCATTTCATGTATCTGCTCACCCGGACGAAGCCTAGACAGCGCATTACCATACTTGTTCTGGATCACAGAACCGGCCGTGCCGGCTACGTCCAGGTTCGTGCCCAATAAACCCTAACGTTGCATAAACAACAAGGCATAGGATCAAAACAGGCAAGAATAATAGGCTATTATAGATTTGCAATGCGTCATTCACAAATCCGCCAGCAGTGATGTCCAGAAAAGGCAAAAAGACTGCCATGTTGTTTACCCTTCCAGAAAGTCTGCTCTTGCCTCCTTGAAAGAAAATAGCTTCCCTGGCTTCATCCCAGCTGCTATAACTTAAAAATATCCCGCATCCTCTAAACCAAGATCGGAGATTCAAAATGCCTACTGGCGCCTG
>CAZCWQ010000216.1:0-1702 GCA_964502365.1 uncultured Desulfobacterales bacterium
GTGGCCTTTTGCCGGTGACCGTCAGGAGGTGATTTGACCTGACTCAAAAAAGATGCCCCCTGACGGCTCTGTGTTGTACATGACTGTTGGAACAACAAGCTGTGTAAAACGTAAACCAGTTTATGCTCCCCTTAGTAGCTCTGTATTCCATAATCCTGCCGATCAAGCCTCCCCCGCCCTTGCGGGTCCACTTCGCGGGCAAGGAAGACAGCCTGTTTTTGTTTGACAGAAATGCCGACGGGTGGTAGTTATCCTCCATATTTCAAAGGTTTTGTTATACACCTATCTGAGAGCTTTGCATAACCGAGGCGAGGTTCTGCAAAGGTCTCCTGTCTAATCCTGGAAAGCCACGTCCTCTGGGCGTGGATTATTTATTTCCGGATCTGTCGAGTTACTATGATGATACACGAGTACCAAGCGAAGGAGATCTTTTCGAAATTTTCTATCCCTGTTCCAAGGGGTTCGGTAGCCAGCAGTGCGGAAGAAGCAGGAAAAATAGCTGAGCAGGTGGGCGGGTCTCGTTGGGTCGTGAAGGCCCAGATACATGCCGGGGGCCGGGGCAAAGGCGGAGGCGTGCGTACGGTTGATTCGCCGCAAGCCGTGGCCGAGACAGCTCAAGAGATGCTCGGCATGACTCTGGTGACACCTCAGACGGGTCCCCAGGGAAAGGTGGTAAGGAAAGTCCTTGTGGAAGAGGGGCTGGTGATAAAGGAAGAGTTTTATGTTGGGGCCGTCGTTGATCGGGCAAGGCAGTCACCAGTCTTCATCGCCAGTTCCGAGGGCGGTATGGGAATTGAAGAATTGGCTGCAAGCCGTCCCGAGCGGATTGTCAGGCAGTGGGTAGATCCGGGCCTTGGCCTTAGACCCTTTCAGGCACGAAATCTCGTATTCGGCATGGGAGTGGACGGAAGCCTTATACGGGCATGCACAGGGATTTTCGCTCAGCTGTACAGGGTATTTGAGTCCCTGGACTGCATGCTGGTAGAAATTAACCCCCTGGTGGTGACCGAACACAAACAGCTGCTGGCCCTGGACGCCAAGATAGAGTTTGATGACAACGCCCTGTATCGACACAAGGATCTCTTGGATCTCAGAGACACCCATGAGCAAGATCTTTTGGAGCTTGAAGCCTCAGAGCACCGGCTGAACTACATCCGCCTTGAGGGGGATGTTGGTATTATGGTCAATGGCGCCGGCTTGGCCATGGCCACCATGGACCTGATTAAGCATGCCGGGGCCAGACCTGCCAACTTTCTGGATGTGGGTGGTGGGGCCACTACGGAGATGGTCACCAAGGGCTTTGAGATTATCCTCGGGGACAAGAATGTCCGGGGGATATTGATCAACATATTTGGCGGTATACTACGGTGTGACGTACTGGCCAAGGGTGTGGTGGAGGCGGTCAAGAATGTTGCCATCAAGGTGCCTGTGGTGGTGCGCCTGGACGGTACCAACGTGGAGGAGGGCCGCCGTATCCTGGCGCAAGCCGGCCTTGATTTTATTGTGGCCGACACCATGGCCGATGCAGCACAAAAGGTAAGGCAGATCGTAAGAGTCTAGCCCTTTAGAGAAAGCTCTATTTTGCTCAGTGAGAGCTTTGCATAACCTCGTCTCGCTTTTTGATATGAGGTTTTTGACCCATCTACAGACTTGCTCACTAAATCGCAAGAACTCTCCGCCTTCGCCAAGGCTGCGGCGGATC
>CAZCWQ010000217.1:0-1652 GCA_964502365.1 uncultured Desulfobacterales bacterium
CATAAGGCCAAACTCTTGCGAGTTTTTGTCAACACGAGAGCTTTGCATAACCTCGTAAAGCGACAATTATGGGGTTTTTGGGGGACCCATCCGGGCGAAGCGAGCGGCCCACCATAGTGGGCAAATCGCAAGCTGTTTGATCCGCCGCAGCCTTGGCGAAGGAGGAGAGTTCTTGCGATTTAGTGAGCAAGTCCGTAGATGGGTCAAAAACCTCATATTAAAGAGCGAGACGAGGTTCTGCAATAAAGGTCTCACAGTTTACTAATGACTAGTGACGAATGACCAGTAACCATGCATGATCTCTAAGCGTACCCAAGAAATCAAACCTTTTATCGTCATGGACGTGCTGGAAAAGGCCCACAGCATGGAACGTACCGGCATTCAAGTGGTCCATCTTGAGGTGGGGGAGCCGGATTTCGATACACCTGCGTGTATTAAGGAAGCCGCCATTCGTGCGCTGGAGGCCGGTCACACCCACTACACCCACAGTCTTGGGCTGGTGGAGCTTCGCGAGGCGATCTGTCGCCACTACCGCACTCGCTACGGCGTTGTCATTGAACCAGACCAGGTGGTAGTCACTTCAGGGACATCGCCTGCAATGTTCATGCTTTTCGCAGCCCTCCTTGAGCCGGGAGATAAGGTGATTATCTCAGATCCCCATTATGCCTGCTATCCAAACTTTATACGTTTTGCCGGTGGGGAGCCGGTCACTGTTCCGGTTGATGAAGCCGACGGGTTTCAGTTCAGGCCAGAGGCGATCAAGGAGAAGGTTGACGCAAGGACCAAGGCGATATTTATAAACTCGCCGTCCAATCCCACAGGCAATCTTCTGCACCACGAGCGGATGGGGGCTATATCAGAACTGGCTCCCTATGTGATTTCTGACGAAATATATCATGGTCTTGTCTACGAAGGGGAAGAACACTCCATATTGGAATATAGTGACCAGGCTTTTGTGCTGAACGGGTTTTCCAAGGTCTTTGCCATGACGGGCTGGCGCCTGGGTTATCTCATAGCACCCAGACCGTTTATCCGGGCCATCCAGAAAGTCCATCAGAATTTCTTTATCTCGGCTAATGCCATGGTTCAATGGGCCGGTATTGCTGCCCTGGAAGATGCCGCTGAAGATGTGGCCCGGATGCGAGCGATTTATGATAAGCGCCGCCGGTTTATGATCAAGCGGCTCAGAGAGATCGGATTCGGGATTACCGTTGAGCCCACAGGCGCCTTTTACGTGCTGGCCAACGCAAAGCGGTTTTCAAACGATTCTTACAAACTCGCTTTCGACATCCTTGACAAGGCCCACGTGGGCGTCACTCCAGGGGTCGATTTTGGGGCCAATGCACAAGGGTATTTGCGCTTTTCCTATGCCAATGCCCTCGAAAATATCGCCCAGGGACTGGACCAAATCGAGCGATATGTCATGACACAGAGAAGTGATTAAGGAACGGGCCCCAACAGGCTAACCCAAAGTGAGACCGTTGCATAACCTCGGGAAGCGACAATTATGAGGTTTTTGGGGTACCCATCCGGGCGAAGCGAACGGCCCACCTGGTGGGCAAATCGCAAGCTGTTTGATCCGCCGCAGCCTTGGCGAAGGCGGAGAGTTCTTGCGATTTAGTGAGCAAGCCTGCAGATGGGTCAAAAACCTC
>CAZCWQ010000218.1:0-1518 GCA_964502365.1 uncultured Desulfobacterales bacterium
CGCAAGCTGTTTGAGGCCCTTAGGCCGAGTTCTTGCGATTTAGTGAGCGAGCCCGCAGATGGGTCAAAAACCTCATATCAAAGAGCGAGACGAGGTTCTGCAAAGCTCTCACAGCAATACCAGGGGCCTCAGGTCTCGCATGAAGCAAACCCTTACATGGAAAAAGCCGCCGTACCGATACATGAAATCCACTAGAATGTGAAGCCTACACGTCCTTCCGGGCGGGGCTTGCGGGCAGCACGCCGGTCAATAGGCCGAGGAACGACCCATGCCCATTCCAGGCATTCCCATCTTCCGGTAACCAGCAGGAATCCGAAATAGAGAGCTATCCACTTTGCCTTGTTTAATGTTCTTGTATTCGATGAGCATCTCGCCCTGAGGTCCGTTATAGATCATCTTGATGGGGTAGTTCAGTTTCTCGGAAAACCACTGGGTCATTTTCCCAAGGCTCTTGTCATGATAAATGATCTCGTACTTGTCACACTTGTGCCCGTTCACCTTCTCAGCACCCACGTGTTTCTTGTCTGCAATTTTGGCAAGCACCTCATCGCTCTGAACAACGCCACCCTTAGGGGCGGGCATCTCAAAATACATATTTTGCTCAGGTTGCAGCATTCGCATCAAACCGGTATCTGTGTCCATTAGGTTCACAGATTTATGTCCAGCCGTTTGCATCTCCATACGCATCTTGTTGTCCTTAATATAGACCTTGCCCTTGGTCGTAATGCCGCGTTGCTTTTGGATCATGTCGGCCGAGAACTCAGCAGACAGGGAAACGCCGCTGAAGACGATCAACATGCATACAACTATCCCTCCGGCCATACACCCCAAAAAAACCCTGTTCATAATTGCTCCTCCTCTTCTGTCTAATTGACGAAGGTTGACTTCACCCTGGGGGCTAGTATAGAAAGGAATGGAGTAGTGTGGCAAGGAAAAAAGCTCGCCAAATCTTGTCGTTCGATGTCATGGCAATATGCGAGTGCCTATGAAAGCCGACGTCATCAACGTATTGTGGTTGTTGTTATAAGTTGGCGAATCAACATACCAGATTCTACATTTTCGAAAAAATTATAATCTCAATGGGAAACTTCCGCACGGCCGATTTTCGCAAACCGTGAGTCAGACCCCATTACAAGTAAGATACTGGATGCTCTAAAAAAAGGACCTATGACCAAAACAGACATTCACAACCTATTTGCCAGAAAAATCGGCAAGAAAAGGCTTAGTGCAGCTTTGAAAGGACTTCTTTCGAAAGGAACGATCACGTTTGAAAAAGTGCCAACAAAAGGTAAGCCTGGGACCGTTTTCAGATTATTGGATCCCAAACAAATATGAAATGACCCAGCTCGGGACACTGGAATTGCCCACAAGCTAGACAATCATCCCAAGTTGTGTTTATAGAATCCAGTGAACTTTTATTCCATGAAGACATCTCTATACAGCGGAATTCTTGATGGTGGCCAGGTATGTGTGATCCCCACTGTCCAAACACAACCTCAAGATGTTGTGTGCAATGAC